>BJGB01000069.1 GCA_014190215.1 Actinomycetes bacterium
CGATGTCAAATGTGGCAGGCTTAGAGCGTGCCAGTCGACCCCAACGCCATAGCCACCTGGGCCAACGCAGTCACCGTTGGACGGATACTTGTTTCTCCTGTGATGTTTGTGGTGATTCCTGACTATCCAGGTGGTTCGTGGGTTGCCTTTGCCTTATGGTTTGTGCTCTGTTCGAGCGATGGCATTGATGGATATTTGGCTCGTCGGCATGGGGCAACTCGATCGGGAGCATTTCTTGATCCATTAGCCGACAAAGTTTTAGTCCTCGGTGCAATGTTCACCTTGGTGAGTCGCGACGTGTATTGGGTGGTGCCAGTTCTTGTTATTGCTATCCGTGAAGTTGCGATCAGCATGTACCGCGTCCTCGCTGGGGCTAAAGGGATCAGCGTCCCTGCGAGCCAATTAGCCAAGTTTAAAACTGTGGCGCAACAACTGAGTGTTGGCTTCGCGATCATTCCTCTCACAGCGGATGACGGGACTTGGTTGTGGTTGTGGTTGCTATGGATCGCGGTGTTTCTGACCACTACGAGCGGTCTGCAATATATGTGGCGGGCCCAGCGTCTCAAGCGGGCCGCGCTGAATCCGGCAGGTTGAGGTGCGCTGTTCCGTCGTTGCCGTGGGAACCGAACTTCTTCTCGGGCAAATCGTTGACACTAACTCTTCATGGATCGGTGAACGCCTAGCGGCGCATGGCATTAGTTCGTTGCTGCAAGTCAAGGTTGGTGATAATCATCAACGCATCGTTGACGTGGTTCGATCGGCTTTAGTTGAGGCGGATGCAGTCATCATGTGTGGCGGACTTGGCCCGACGCATGACGATCTGACTCGTGAAGCGATAGCCGAAGTCATGGGTGTTGAACTTGTTTTGCATGAAGATATTGCTCAAGTCATCCGCGAGATGTTTGAAAGTCGTGGTCGCCGTATGGCTGACAACAATCTTCAGCAAGCCATGGTGCCAGTGGGAGCCACGGTCATTCATCAGACACGAGGTACAGCCCCAGGTTTAATATGTCCAGTGGGCGACAAAGTGATTTATGCCGTCCCTGGGGTTCCCCATGAGATGCAAGACATGATGGAGCGAGCCATCTTGCCTGATCTGCGCGCACGGGCCGGTGAGGCAGGAGTCATTGTCAGTCGCGTGATTCGAACTTGGGGTGAAAGTGAAAGTGGCTTGAATGAGCGACTCAACCCAGTGATCAATGAATTGGAAAAAATCGGCAATCCCACGCTGGCTTTTTTGGCGAGTGGTTGGGAAGGAATCAAGGTCCGTCTCACTGCGCAGCGCGCCGATGAGCAGCAAGCGCATGCGTTACTTGATCAGTGGCAAGGGAAAGTACACGATCTTGTGGGCGAGGTGATCTTCGGTTTTGATACCGAAACCATGGAGTCAGTAGTGCTGGATATTTTGCGGAGTCGCGGTCTGACTTTGGGATTGGCCGAGTCAGTCACTGGGGGATTGGTGTCGGGACGACTATCTGCGATTCCAGGAGCAAGTGACGTTCTGCGTGGATGCGTGGTTTCATATGCCAGTGAAGTGAAGTATGACCTTTTAGGAGTGCCTCGTGGGCCTGTGGTGACTGAGGCCGCGGCCGTAGCGATGGCGCAAGGCGCATGTCGCGTGTTGGGTTCGGATGTGGGGCTCTCGCTGACTGGTGTGGCTGGTCCAACTGAGCAAGAGGGTCAAGCAGTGGGCACGGTGTGTGTCGGAATTGCCCTTCCAGGCGAGCCGGCATTTGCCACCACTCTGCGGATGCCGGGTCAAAGAGATCAAATGCGCCAGATGTCAGTGATTTCGGCTCTGGATGTGTTGAGAAGGCGTTTGCTGGCTACCTAGGCAGAGGTTGCGTCCCTCAGGGCGAGTGGGCTTGTAACCTAGAGAGGCTTGCCCTCGTAGCTCAGCTGGATAGAGCAATGGACTTCTAATCCATCGGTCGTACGTTCGAATCGTGCCGAGGGCGCACATCAAAATGGGTTTGACCTGATGAAATCGATCATTTTACTCGTACACTTTGGCGACTGTTCCGGTGGTCATTCATTCTTAAACGCCGGCGATTACTGAATGAGGTCTGCGTGAAGTTTAAGAAGGGTGACACCGTCATCTACCCTCAGCACGGAGCGTGCAAGGTGGAATCGATCAGCAAGCAAGACCCATTGAATACTGGCAAGGTCCAGGATTATTTGGTGCTGCGTACCGTCATTGGTGAAATGACTTTACGAGTGCCCATGTCCAAAGTTGATGAGGTCGGCGTTCGTCCACCAGTGTCACCCGATGAACTTGAAGATCTTGTCGCAGTGTTAGCCAAGGCTGACCCACGCGTCCCCAGCAACTGGAGTCGCCGTTTTAAGAATCACCAAGAAAAACTCAAGAGTGGCGATGTGTATCAGGTGGCCGAAGTTGTTCGTAACTTGGCGGCGCGTAATCGTGACGCATCTTTGTCCGCCGCTGAGCGAACGATGTACGAACGGGCGCGTGTCAATCTGATCTCGGAAATCGCTCCGGCGCTGAAGGTCACCACTGACGAAGCCGAGCAGTATCTTGACGATGCTCTCGCAAAAGGTGTCCTCAAGCCAGTCAAAGCTGTCAAGGCCGTTAAGGCGCTGGCCCCTAAAGTCGAAGTTGCACCCAAAGATGCTGACGACGACATGGATGACGATGACGACTTCATGGAAAAAGCCAAGCCAGTCAAGGCCGCCCCTGTGAAGAAGGCTGCCGCTGAGAAGAAGCCCGTCCTGGTGAAGGGAGAAGCCAAGCCAGTCAAGGCCGCCCCCGCGAAGAAGGCGACTCCAGTCAAAGCCGCCCCTGCGAAGAAGGCTGCCGCGGCCAAGGAGGCCGCCCCTGTGAAGCCCGTTAAGGCTCCTCCTGCGAAGAAGGCAGCGGCAAAGAAGCCCGAAGCCAAGAAAAAGTAGTTTTCCCTCGGGGGAGTTCACCCGTGCCACTTTTGTTCAATATTGGTTAGCGTGCGTGCAATGATGAAGCGCGCTGTGATATCTCGTGAAGAACTGAGTGTTCACATCCGCAGCGGCGACATTGAGACCGTGATCATGGGTTTTGTTGATCGCTATGGTCGTTTAGTTGGCAAGCGGGCGACTGGAAGATTCTTTCTCGATCACGTGGCAGATCATGGAACTGAAAATTGTGACTATCTCTTGACCTGCGATATCGACAATCAGCCCGAGGTTGGCTTTCGCTTTTCAAATTTCGATCTGGGCTATGGAGATATGTTGGCCAAGGCTGACTGGGAGACCATTCGTATCGCCTCGTGGTTGCCCAAGACAGCGATCATCATGTGTGATTTATTTGATAGCACTTCTGGGGAGATGGTCGCCGTTGCGCCACGTTCAATCTTGCGCCAGCAAGTTGATCACGCCGCTTCAATGGGCTACCTAACATTGCTCGGTAGCGAGATTGAGTTCTTCCTATTTCATGACTCATACGACGAAGCAAAGAAGAACGGCTACGCATCGTTACGACCCCATTCGGCATGGGCGCAGGATTACAACATCTTGCAGACGACGCGCGATGAATACATCGTCGGAGCGATTCGCTCAGCCATGGAATTATCGGGTGTTCCCGTTGAGTTCTCTAAAGGCGAGGCTGGTGCTGGACAGCATGAGATCAACTTGTCATATTCGACAGCGATTGAGATGGCTGATCGCAATCACTTGTACAAAAATGCTGCTAAAGAAATCGCTGCCGCTCACGGACGCTCCCTCACCTTTATGGCGAAGCCCGATTTCAATGATGTGGGCTCGTCTTGTCATATCCATGCCAGTTTGTGGTCGCTGGACGGTCAGACTTCGGTCTTCGCCGATCCCACTGATGCGCTGGGCATGAGTCAGGTCTTCAAACAATTTTTGGCTGGGCAAATTCATACGGCACGCGAGTTTTCTTTGTTATGGGCCCCAACGGTCAACAGTTATCGCCGTTTCCAACCCGGTTCATGGGCCCCAACGGGTATTGGCTGGGGCGTCGATAATCGCACCTTGGGTTTTCGTCAGGTCGGCCATGGCAACGCAACGCGGGTGGAGAATCGGATTCCGGGTGCCGATGCCAATAGTTATCTGGCATTCGCTGGCACGATTGCTGGCGGTTTGTATGGCATCAAAAACAAGTTGACTCTCGGCGAACCCTTTGTGGGCAATGGATACGAGGACTCAAGTGTGGGTCGGATTCCTTGGAACCTTCCCGATGCGATTGCCTTGTGGCGTGACAGCGACATAGCGCGTGAATGTTTTGGTGAGGAAGTGCATCACTGGATTTTGCGTTCCGCGCAAAGTGAATGGGAAGCCTTCAATCGCACGGTGACCGATTGGGAAAAGAATCGCTACTTCGAGCGAATCTGAGTTTGTGCTTCAAACTCACCCAGTGGGCAGTATCGTCGAAGCGTAAAGAACGGAGAATTTCATGGGTCGTCTACAAGGAAAAGTCGCAATCATCACTGGCGGTTCATCAGGTCTCGGTCGCGTCGGTGCAGAACTCTTCGCTCGTGAAGGTGCCCAAATTGTTATCGCTGATGTTGTTGATGGTGATGAGGTGGTGGACGCCATTGATGCCGCAGGTGGTGAAGCAACATTTGTGCGCTGTGATGTCAGCGATGAAGGTTCAGTTGAAGCAGCAGTACAGCACGCCGTTGAAACTTTCGGTGGGTTACACATTTTGTATAACAACGCTGGCGTGATGCTCAGCGATGATGATGGTCCGACAAACACATCTGTTGAGACCTACCAACGCACCATGGATATCAATGTTTTGGGCACGCTTCTTGGCTGTCGCTATGCCATTCCCGCGATGTTGGCAAGTGGCGGCGGATCGATCGTGAATGTGGCGAGTTTCGTGGCTCACATGGGTGCGGCTACCCCGCAAGTGGCCTACACCGCCTCTAAGGGAGCGGTGTTAGCGATGACTCGCGAAATTGCGGTTATTTATGCTCGTCAAGGCATTCGTGCGAATTCGTTGTGTCCTGGACCGATTATGACTCCCATGTTGGCAAAGTTTCTCAGTGATGACGAAAAACGTCAGCGGCGACTTGTGCATATCCCGATGGGTCGTTTTGGCGATGCAAGTGAAATCGCTAACGGAGCGCTCTTTCTTGCATCTGATGAGAGCAGTTGGATGACGGGTCAATCGCTCATCATCGACGGTGGCATCACCGCTGCCTACGTCACTCCACAGTGATCTAGCCCAAAGTGACCAATCCGTGAGCAGTCATGATTGTGGCACTCAGGTTCGCTTCATCGTCATAGTTCAAAGTGATATTCACTTGATCATCGCCCAACAGCGCTGAGTCACTCACTGCGGAGAGCATCAAGTCAATTGTTCGCGGCTGCGGGTGAAAGAGATCCAATGTCACTAGGGTCCCACCAGTTGCAAGGCTTTCTGTCGGATGTATGGTACGTCCCCAATCAATAAAGAATGGCAGCACTCCTCCTTCGGGAATCGGCAAAGGAGCCAATGTAAGTTGCCACTCCAACATCACGCCGTCGGGTCGCTGACGACTCATGGAATGAACATCACCTGGATCAAAACCACTCTCGCGAGCAGCGTTCACGACATCGCCGAGTGCGCGTTGTGGGGACGCGCACCAAGCCACCAACTTGGGTGACGCGAGGTCATCAATGCCAAATGGGCGGGGGGCGAGTGGCGTGGGTTGCGCGGGGTCGGGGCCGATGATTTCGAGGTATGTGCGTGGACCCAGTCCGAGCAAGGCGTTGAAAGTGCCGAGTCCGAGATGGGCTCCGCCAGGGGTCGGGGCAACCCCGAAACGGGATTCAATGTCCGCGACGGCACTTGCTAAATCCGGGGTCGCGTACACAAGATGGTCAATATGTAGGTTCTTGCTCATGGTGGTACCTCAGAGCCTGACAAACTAGGAGGCATGTCACAAACTCCTGAAGATGCAACTGGCCCAATTCCTGTGATTGGCACCGGACCAAAAGTCGCTTTCCTCGGTCTTGGCGTCATGGGCGCCCCTATGGCCGGTCACTTGGCCGCCGCCGACTATCAAATCACGGTCTATAACCGCAACCCGAATAAAGCCCTGGCATGGGTCGCCCTCAATCGAGGTTTTGCCAAGCCAACGGCCGCCGAAGCAGTTGAAGGTGCTGACTTCGTGATGATGTGCGTGGGCAACGATGACGATGTTCGCTCTGTAGTGCTGGGTGCAACAGGCACCGGGGCTGGTGGAGCACTGGCAGCCATGAAGCCTGGATCAATTTTGATTGACCACACAACAGCCTCTGCTGATCTGGCACGTGAATTGTCAGCGGCTTGCGCCGAGCGCGGAGTTGGTTTTGTTGATGCTCCCGTATCTGGTGGTCAGGCTGGGGCGCAGAACGGCGCTCTGACGATCATGTGTGGCAGTGACGATGAATCAGTGTTCCAGCGCGCTAAGGCTGCCATGGCGCCTTATGCGCGCGCCTGCGAACGACTTGGGGGAGCAGGTGCGGGCCAACTGACCAAGATGGTCAATCAGATCTGCATCGCGGGCCTCGTGCAAGGTTTGGCCGAGGGCATCAACTTTGCTCAGCGTGCTGGTCTTGATGTTGACAAGGTTGTTGAGGTCATCGGTCAAGGTGCTGCCGCCAGTTGGCAAATGCAAAATCGTGCCTCAACTATGGGTCGTGGCGAGTTTGAATTTGGCTTTGCCGTTGAATGGATGCGTAAGGATCTTGCGATCTGTTTAGATGAGGCCCAACGCAATGGAGCGCGTCTACCGATGACCGCTGTGATTGACCAGTTTTACGCGCAAGTGATGGCCCGTGGTGGTCAGCGCTGGGATACCAGCAGTCTGGTGCACCTATTACAAAATGACTAACTCTTGGAGTCGTGAGCGTTGAATGGTGAACCTCTAGGCTCATGATGTTGCACAAAGATGTATTGGGGGGGTACGGCATGAGTCGCGAAAAATTAGTGGTCATGGCCGAGAGAACAATCGCTCATAATAAGGCTGGCACGGTTCATCTGACTGAATCTGTGACGACGATTCCCGCTTCCAATTATTTTGACCCCGAGCGTTGGCAGAAAGAAGTCGACTTAATTTTCAAGCGTGTTCCATTGCTCTTGGCAATGACCGCAGAAATCAAAGAAGTGAATTCGTATAAAGCTATTGAGGTCGTCGGGATGCCGATCCTGATTTCGCGTGGTGCAGATGGTGTGGCGCGGGCTTTCGTCAACATGTGTAGCCATCGCGGAGCAATGTTGGTTGATCCAGGTGTTGGTACAGCGCGCCGATTCGCCTGTCCGTATCACAACTGGACGTATAACCAAGAGGGTGCTCTCGTCGGGATATTCAAGCAGGATGATTTCGGTGAATTAGACACTTCGTGTTTAGGTTTGACGCAGTTGCCGATCGCCGAGCGCGCAGGCTTGATTTGGGTGACATTGTCACCAACTTCAACCTTGGATATGGATGCTTTTTTTGCTGGCTACGACGAACTCTTGGAGTTCTGTGGCTTTGCGGAGATGAATCACTTTGGAACCCGCATTTTGGCGGGGCCAAATTGGAAGATCTCTTTTGATGGCTACGTCGATTTTTATCATCTACCAATTCTGCATAAAAACACTTTTGGTCCGGACATGTCACCAGACGCTTTATTCCATCGTGTCGGACCACATCAGCGGGTAACAGGACCACGTGGCAACTGGGCGAAACTGGAAGATCGTCCGACCTCGGAATGGCCAGAGTCAGTTTTGACTGGTGGGGTGTGGAGTATTTTCCCTCACGGTTCAATCGCTGGATTCGAAATCTTGGGACACAAGTTTTATCAAGTCGGACGCGTCTTTCCAGGTGCTACGGCTGAGGAGTCGGTGACGCACTTGGACTTCATCTCAACTGCGCCACTGACCGACGAATTCATTGAAGCGGCTAATCAACAGATCGCCTTTTTAGAGAACGTTGTGCGTGATGAGGACTACGCAACTGGCCTCAAGATTCAGCGCACGGTAAAAACTGGTGCGAAAAAGGTTTTGCACTTTGGTCGTAATGAAGGTGGAGCCCAATATGTTCATGGCTGGTTGGATGCATTGCTGAAAACTTCCGATGATGACTTAAACGACCTTTTCCGTACGGGTATTGACGCCGGTCGAATCACGAATTACTGATTGGCGCGATCATGAATCCTGTCGTTGCTGGCGCCAACGGTGAACCGTTGGAAGGCATATTTGTGATGGAGTACAGACCATGACTGGTGTTGGATTGTGCTTGCCACAACTGGGCCCCCACGTACGGGCTGACATTGTCGCTGAGTTTGCGCGTCGGACCGAGGCGATGGGGTATGAAGCTTTATGGGTGCAAGACCACTTCATGTATCCCGAAAAGCCGATTCGTGGATATGGCGGAACCGATCGCTTGCCTCCGCATCAGTACAAGTCGGTGTTTGCGCCGACCGAGATGTTGGCCTTTGTCGCCGGTATCACGTCGAAGGTTCGTTTAGGAACAAGCATTCTGGTTGCAGGTAATCACTGGCCCGTTCCCTTGGCGCAGCGCTTGGCCACGATTGATCACATGTGCAATGGTCGCTTGATTGTCGGACTTGGTGTGGGTTGGAATGCTGAAGAGCACACTGCATCTGGCACAGAGATCGAAACTCGTGGTCGGCGAATGGATGATTTCATTCCGGCGATGTTGGCCTGTTGGCAAGAAGATCCCGTGTCGTATGACGGGCCTATTTTTTCAATACCGAGTTCGTTCGTGAGTCCCAAGCCGATACAAAGTCCTCGTCCGAAATTGTTGTCGGGTATGTGGTCGCCAGACGGTATGGCGCGCACTGCGAAGTGGTTTGATGCATGGAACCCTGCGGGCATGCCCGTTGGCAAGGTGCTAAAGATCGTTGCTGGTCTCAATGAGCAACGGACGGCTGATCAAAAGCCGCTTGAGGTTTACTATCGCTCATTTGTTCAAGGTCCACTTGCGCCTCGTGCCACCGACGGAGACAACATGGCTGCACTCGTGGCTGATGCGACGGCGTGTCGTGAAGCTGGCTTTGTTGAGTTGACTCTTGAACACAACTTCTGGCAAGACATTGAGAAACCCGAAGATTGGCTTGATGTCCCCGAACGTTTCTTGCCGGTGGTACAAGCCGCCCGCGGCTAGGCAATAAATATTTTACAAAGTTTTTGAGCGATCACATTTTCCTTTAACTCTGTTGCACCCCTGAAGTAATCTTTGTTTGTCGACTTCCCACGACATCTAGTTTGAAAATTACTTGATTGCCAATGTCGGGAGGTGAAGTCAATGAATAGTTCAAGTGTCCTTGATCGAGTGCGCGATTTGAGCGGGAGCGATTTTTCTTCGCAATCCGTTGCTGAATTACGAGAGTCAAATATCGCTATTCGCCATGTACGTTCCTGGCTCGATGCAATGCAGTCTCAGATCATTGAAGCGATGAAATCTGCCTCCCTCACTCACGAATCGGTGATGCCCGACGTTGAGCTCATCCGTGAGAGCGGATTATCTGGTTCTGATGTGCGCAAAGTGATGGCCCGAACCGAAACCATTGGCTTCATCCCCACATTCGGCGAGGCGTTGGCCGAAGGCAATGTGACTTCCGCTCATGTTGATGCTCTGTCAAACGGCCTCAAGACAATGGGGGAGCAATCTGAGCGATTAGTTGAACGTGCATCCGAACTATTGGAGACTGCACAAACGATGACCGCTGATGAGTTTTCTCAGTTCGTCAAGCACACTGTGCGGTCCCTCGCTGATGACGGTGGCATCAGTCATTTTGAGAAGCAGCGCCGACAGACCTTCCTTCGGCATTGGGTCGATGCCGACGGTATGACCAACCTCTTCGGCAAGTTTGATCCCGAGCGTGGTTCTGTCCTGACTGCACTGCTTGACGCCGGAGTTGAAGCGATGTTTCACTCTGGCGACAAAGAAGTACCTGTCGAA
>BJGB01000070.1 GCA_014190215.1 Actinomycetes bacterium
CACTGGCTGATCAAGCCGTCGATGTTGGTTTTCGGGTGATCATTGTGACGGGCGATCGTGATAGTTATCAGTTAGTACGTGACCCTCACGTGCGCGTGTTGTACAACAAGCGTGGGGTTTCAGATTACGCGTTATATGACGAAGCAGGGATTCTTGAGCGAACTGGTGTGACTCCTGCTCAATATGTCGCCTACGCAGCATTGCGCGGTGATCCCAGCGACAATCTTCCGGGCGTGCCAGGGGTGGGCGAAAAAACGGCGGCAAAGTTGATCGCCACATATGGTGGCTTGGACGGAATTTTCGCGCATGCAGATGCCCAGACACCAAAACTTAGGGCCTCGCTGATTGAGAACGAAGAATTGGCACGCAAAAATGAGGAACTGATGTCGCTGCGCCATGATGCACCGATTGATGTCGACTTGACTGCCTTAGCAGTCATCCCGAATCAAGCAGAGGTTCAGCGATTATTTGATTTTCTAGAATTTAAATCAATGGCGGCACGTTTTCGCGACGTGCAAAAGTTACTCGGTCATTCTGCCTCGGACACAGTCGCTGAAATTTCTTCGCAGACCGAAGACGTGCAGTACTTACTTGCCGCAGTCACAGTTGCTGTTGATGTCAGCGCGGTCCTTGAAGTTCTTGAGGAGGATCGCATCGTCGATATAGCCGCCCAATGGGCAGGCGACGTAGGTCGTTCTGAGTTGCTAGGGATTTCTTTAAGCCGTCACATTGAACAGTCCTCAACGATGTGGATACCAGTTGCTCTGTTGCGGGATTCGCGCATCTCTGCGGCCCTATCTCGCTGCAAATTTAGGGCTCACGATGCTAAAGCCATGCTGCGCTCTTTGCTTGCTCTCGGTATTGACATGCAGGGTCTGGAGTTCGATACGGCAATCGCTGCTTATCTCATTGATCCTGCCCAAAGTCGTTACTCCCTAGCTGATTTAGTAGAGCGTTATTCCTCAGCACGATTCCCCGAAGATGATCCAGTAACTACTGGGCAACTTGACTTGGGTGGGACTGCGATTGACGAATCGCAACGCGCCGGTCGTGATTGTTTAGCGATTGCGCAAGTGGCTCAGGCTCTCACAGTGGCTTTACAAACGCACGGCATGCTGACTCTTTACCAAGAGATGGAGAACCCTTTAGTGAGGGTCTTGGCGCGTATGGAGCATTTGGGCATTGCCGTTGATGAAGTGCAACTCAAAGCTATTGCCGCGCGTTTGACGGCTGAAGTGGGCGAGTTGTCTCTTGCCTTGCAGGCCGTCGTCGGTCATCCGTTCAACACCAATTCGCCCGCACAGCTGGGCAAGATTTTATTTGAGGAACGTGGTCTGACTCCTCCAAGAAAAACCAAAACTGGTTATTCAACCGATGTGGCAACTTTGGAAAAGTTGCGCGATTCGTGGCCGGAGTTCATTGACCCATTGATGCGTTATCGCGAAGTAGAGAAACTTCGGGGTACGTACGGTGAGGGCTTGTTATCTGAAGTCGCTGCTGATGGAAGGATTCACGCAACTTTTAATCAGACGGTCACCCGTACTGGGCGTTTATCAAGCGACCAGCCGAATTTGCACAATATTCCTGTGCGCACTGAGGAGGGCCGGATCTTTAGAACGGCATTTGTGCCATCGGCAGGATGTCGGTTGATGGTGGCTGATTACAACCAAATTGAATTGCGTTGTATCGCCCACTTGGCTCAAGATCCAGGGTTGATCGGCGCTTTCACCGGTGGTCAAGATGTTCATAGCGCGACAGCGGCTCGTGTTTTTGGAGTTGAAGAGTCGGCGGTGACACATGAGCAGCGCTCCAAAGCGAAGATGGTTTCCTACGGACTCGCTTACGGTATGGAAGCTTTCGGGCTCGGTCAGCGTCTTGGTATTCGTACTGATGAGGCAGCAACTATTTTGGATGCTTACTTCGCTGCTTTCCCAAATGTTCAGTCCTATATGGATCACACGGTGGCGCAAGCCAAGAGTCGTGGATATACCGAGACACTTTTTGGGCGGAGACGGCGGATACCAGAACTCGACAGTTCTAATTTCCGCATCCGTCAAGCGGGAGAGCGTCAAGCGATGAACGCTGCGATTCAAGGATTGGCTGCCGATATTTTTAAAATCGCTTTAATTCGTATTGACCAAGCCCTGAGTGACTCAACTTTGGCAAGTCGTCTTGTTCTGCAGGTGCATGACGAAGTTCTCGTGGAGTCCCCGCTGAACGAAGTTGAAGTTGTTGATGCTTTGGTCTTGCGGATTATGGAGCAGGCCACAAAACTTGATGTGCCACTGGCTGTCAATTCGGCATGGGGATCCACCTGGGCAGAGGCAAAGTCGTAGGGACTGTGAGCGACCACTGGTTTGAACCTGTTGCCCAACATATGGGTCGGGCATACCTGCGCTATTCATTTGCGCAAGGCACAGTTCAAGAGATCGATTTCTTGATAGATGCCTTGTGCTTAACGCAAGGTCAAAGAGTTCTCGACGTGGGATGCGGTCCCGGGCGTCATAGCCATGAATTAGCGAGGCGCGGAATCCTTGTTCACGGAATTGATATCAGTCAGGAATTCATTGAAATCGCCCAGCAAGATGCCCTGCTTGGTGCCACCTTTGAGCGTTTGGATGCCAGAGACCTTCTTGAGTCAACGCATCTAGGGGACTTTGATGCAGTGATTTGTCTCTGTCAGGGTGCCTTTGGGCTGATGACCGCCAATGGGGATGATGAGTTAGTGGTGGCCGGAATGGCCCACTCTCTGAAAATCGGCGGGCGTGCCGCAATCAGCGCTTTCAACGCCTATTTTTCGGTCAAATATCATGAAGAGGCGGTTTTCGATGCTTCATCAGGGGTTTCTCATGAGGTGACCAAGGTTCGAAATGTTCATGGTGAGGAGATCCAAGTGGACCTCTGGACTGGGTGTTACACGCCACGTGAACTGCGATTACTGATGACCAAGCATCGGTTAGACGTGGATTCCTTGTTCTCGGTGGAGCCTGGTGCCTATGGGCAAAATCTTCCTTCAGTTGAATCTGCCGAGTTTTTGGTTCTCGCTACTCGCCGCTGATCTCAGCGCAGGGGCAGGGAATCGCAGCATTCATGAGGGAATCACCTGTTCAGGCTGGTAAGTTTGCAGGGTTCTGCCCTCGGGAGAACATGTCCCTGTCCCTCAACCTCACAGTTCATCTGAAAGCGAATATCCCTTGTCCGACACTCTGACCCCCGACTCGTCCACCTTCTCAGCAATGGGATCGACAGACGCAGACGGCAATTATGTTCCCCGCCAAATTACTGAAAACGATTTAGTTGGCACATTCGCCGACGCCATTGAAGGCACGATGGTAGAAGTCCTAGACGGTCAAGTCGTCTTTGGAATCGTCGTCAAGATTGACAAGGATGAAGTACTCCTTGATATTGGTTACAAGAGTGAAGGTGTTATTCCATCGCGTGAGTTAAGTATTCGTAACGATGTTGACCCCGGCGAAATCGTCAAATTGGGTGAGCGTGTGGAAGCTCTCGTTCTCACCAAAGAGGACAAAGAAGGTCGTTTGATTCTTTCCAAGAAGCGTGCTCAATACGAGCGTGCATGGGGAGATGTTGAGCAGAAGAAAGAAACAAATGAAATGGTTGAAGGTCTCGTTATCGAGGTCGTCAAGGGTGGACTCATCGTGGACATCGGTCTGCGCGGATTCTTGCCCGCCTCGTTGGTTGAATTGCGTCGTGTTCGAGATCTATTGCCTTATGTTGGCAAGGTTCTTCAGACCAAAATCATTGAACTTGATAAGAATCGCAACAATGTGGTTCTTTCCCGTCGTGCGTACTTAGAAGAAAGCCAAAGAGAAGCCCGTGATGGCTTCATGGTCAATCTCAAAGTTGGAGATGTCCGCGAGGGCGTTATTTCCAGCGTTGTGGCATTCGGTGCATTCGTGGATCTTGGTGGTATGGATGGACTCATTCACGTCAGCGAATTGTCGTGGAATCATGTCGATCACCCAGGTTCAGAAGTCGCTATTGGCGACAAGGTGACCGTCAAGGTACTTGAGATTGACAACGAACGTGAGCGGATCAGCTTGTCCCGTAAGCAGACTCAGAAAGATCCGTGGGAAGTATTTGCTTCTGGACACGAAGTCGGACAACTCGTCTACGGTCGAGTGACAAAGTTGGTTCCTTTCGGTGGATTCGTTCAAGTCGGTGAGGGCATTGAAGGACTAGTACACATTTCTGAAATGAGTACTCAGCATGTTGAAGCCCCAGAACAAGTTGTCACGCCTGGTGAAGAACTCTGGGTCAAGATCATTGATCTTGATCTCGCTCGCCGCCGCATCAGCCTGAGTATTAAGCAGGCCGCTGAGGGTGGAGAACTTGCAGAGGAATACCGCAAGCACTTCGAAGTTGACGAGCAGGGTAACTGGGCCGCCGGTGCCGATGATGCTTCTCGTGCAGCCACATGGTCAGAGTTTTACTCTGAAGGTGACGGGAAGAGTGCTAAAGCTGAAGCAGAAGTCGCTCCCGAGGCCTAATCAGCGAAATTTAATAATCCCCATTTTGATTCCCCTGATGACTGCTTGAGTGCGGTCTCGGGCATCAATCTTTTCGTAGATTGAAGCGAGATGGTTTTTCACTGTCTTTTGGCTGATGAATAAGCGTTCAGCGATCTCTGGTGTGGAAAGTCCGTCCGCCAGAAGTTGCAATACTTGTTCTTCGCGCTCAGTGATCACTTTTTCTTGATTCTCATGAGTGAACTGAGATTCCGCCAACAAGGCGGCAGCTAAATCGGGGGAGAGAATAATGTCGCCGTCATGAGCTAAAAGCACGGCCTCAAGGACTTGGGAAAAACTTGAATCTTTTGTGACGTACCCCACTGCGCCAGCCTTGAGGGCACGGCGAACGATGTCGGTTTCGGTGTGCATCGTCAGCATCACGATTCGCTGGCGCGCATCGGCATCGATGATGGCCTGAGTGGCGGCAATACCATCTCCCTCAGACATAGAAATATCCATCAAAATAACGTCGGGACGAAGTGTGAGCGCTGCCGAGACCGCCCTCGTGCCGTCGGAAAAGTCTGCCACTACTTCGTGCCCCAATTCCTCGAACTGGCGTTTCAAGGAGTCCCGCAGAAGTTGATGGTCATCAACCAAGATCAGACGCACTACTCGGACCCACCGCTCGGCAGATTAAACGGAACTTTCAAGGAAACAAGAGTCCCAACATCTGAGGGCGTAATGGGCGATTGAACATGCAACTCAGCTTCTATGGCGATAGCTCTCTCTTGCATGCCGGTTAGACCAAATGAATCAGGGTGTGCATCGGATGCGCTGAAGCCCCGTCCATTGTCGGCTACGGAGAGTAGAAGATGGCCTGCTCGGATGCGTCCCCGCACCTCCACCTGGGTGGCTTGCGAGTGACGTTCGGCGTTGAGCATCGCCTCTTTGATAATCAGCCACACTTCGTTCATCAACACTGGGTCAAGAGTCAATGCATCCTTCAATTCGGCGGTGACAGAGACCTTGACCTCAAGGGGCGAACGATTATTGATTCTGTCTGCTAACTCCTCAATCGCGGCGTCGATACTTGACCTTGAGTCCTCGCCGACTCGTATGTCAAAGAGCATTTCGCGGACTTCATTCAAGACAGTCGTAATGTGAGTACGCATCAAACGAAGTTCTCGAACTTGTTCGGTGTCTGTTGATTTGCGACTCAGTCGGTCCAACTCAAAGCCAACAAAAGCCAAGGTGCTACCCGTGCGATCGTGTAATTCGCGGGCGATGCGGCGACGTTCATCATTAGCACCGCCGAGGCGCAAGCTTTTGAAAAGATTGGCATTATCAACCGCCACGCCTAAGGCGTCGGCTAGTCCAGTCAGCACTTGAACTTCGCGTTCAATACTGACCATTGAGCGCCATTCGCAGGCGATGATGCCAATGATCGTTCCCCGTGATCGAAGAGCACTATAGGCGCCGACAACTGCCTCTGTAGCGAAGCCCAAATTCTCTGCGTTGATTTCACTACGAATGCTGTTGTTCTGTCCGAGACAGAGAAGTGCGGCTGCTGGAATATCACTCACCTCGAGTGCGGTAGGCACAGCAGATCCTCGTCCACGCACGGCAAGATATGTGTCGGTGTTGTTCTGCTTCAGCAAAATTGTCGTGACATCGGACTTGATGAGGAGTTGAACTTGCTCCACTGCTTGATCCAAGACGGTTTCGAGATGTAACGACGATGGCAAGGTCAAAGCAACTTTCTGCAATGCCACGAGTAACTCATTGGCTATGGCAAGATCGTCGCCATCTTTTCGCTGCGATTGAGTAGCGCCAATCTCTTTGTTCACATCGTTCGTTACAGACTTATGGCGCACATTGAGCCCAACAAGAGAAGGAACGACGAGAAGAAGAATCAGTAAGAAATCTTGGATGAACGGTGCGCTAGACGAATCAACGAAGAGTCGGTGACTGAGTAATGCGATGGCGGTGAGGCCGTGAGCGATGAGAACCAACATCCATGTTCCGGCGCAGGAGGCCGTCAAGGTCACGGCTATCAGCAACGAGATAGCAGGCGAATGTAAACCTCCCGTCATCGTGCTGAGTATGAGTAGGAAGAAAACTTCAGCAATGATCTGACGACGCACGACAAGAGTGTCGACAAGTTGCAGAGGTCTCATTGTTAAATAAATTGTGTACATCGCCTCACCGAGAATGGCCACCCCAAGGATTCCGAAACCGTGGCTGAGGGCACTACTGCCTTGAATGCTGGCCGCTAATAATGCGATCCAACGTAACGGGAGCAGAGAATCCGCAAGATTCAGTCCACCTCTGCGCCACAAGGATTTTGAGTTCGAAGTTGATCGGCGGTCGACCCCTAAAGGAGGGTCAGAAAGTCGTCGGCGACGCTCAACGAGGGGCCAAGACATGTCACCTGTTTGGTCAGAGGCGGCGGCGACACGCATTGAGGGGTGATTCCTCGCTTGCTCGTTACGTTTGTCATCCACAATTGTCAGAGTACTTGTCCTGCGATGCCCTAGCGTGTTGTTGTGATTCTCGTTGGTTTAACTGGTGGTATCGGATCGGGCAAGTCCACGGTCTCTGGCTTATTGCAGGCTCGTGGGGCAATCATTATTGATGCTGACGCAATTGTCCGAGAAGTTCAGCAACCTGGGTCCCCGGTGCTGGCAGAACTGGCACAAAAATTTGGGCCCGATGTACTTGCTGAGGACGGTTCTTTAGACCGCCAGGCTGTGGCCAATATCGTGTTTACAGATCCTGATGCCTTGAAGTCCTTGAATGCGATTGTTCACCCTGCAGTGGGCCGGGAAATGAATCAACGGATGATCGCTCAAAGAGCCAGCAATAACGTTGTTGTTCTCGATATTCCTCTCTTGACAGAGAATCCTCGGGAAGGTCTGCAAGGCCGAATTGTGGTTGATATTCCCGTTGAGTTACAGGTCCAACGGCTGACGAGTTTTCGCGGTTTTGATGAGGCAGATGCGCGAGCTCGCATCTCTCGGCAGGCCACTCGTCAAGAGCGACTTGATAAGGCTGACTTTGTTGTCGATAACAGCGGGGGATTAGAGGACCTCATTCCCCAGATTGATCTCCTTTGGGCATGGCTAACGTCTCTGCCTCAACTTCCCCCTGATTATGAACCAATAACGCCGGTGCCCAACGGCGGACCCAAAGTCCCATGACGGGTCCTGAGCACATACCATTTCGAGTAGTCGCCGATTACGCCCCTGCGGGAGATCAACCTCAAGCGATCGCCCAGTTAGCCCAAGGCATTGATGATGGACTGCGTTTTCAGACTTTGCTCGGTATTACAGGGTCAGGTAAGAGCGCCACGATCGCCTGGACTATTGAAAAAACCCAACGACCAACCTTGATCTTGGCTCCCAACAAAAGTCTGGCGGCGCAGTTGGCTCAAGAAATGATGGAGTTTTTTCCCGATAATCGGGTGGAGTACTTCGTGAGTTACTACGACTACTACCAGCCTGAGGCGTACATCGCTTCCTCGGATACTTTCATCGAAAAAGATTCGTCCATTAACGATGACATCGACCGTTTGCGACATTCAGCGACGGCCGCTCTCTTGACTCGCCGCGACACAATTGTGGTGGCATCGGTTTCATGTATTTATGGAATGGGCGACCCAGAGGAATATCGCGGGCAGTTACTCGAGCTTCATGCGGGCGTGGATTACGACATGAGAAGTATCCTTCGGCGATTGGTAGATCTGCAATACGACCGCAACGATATGAGTTTGGGTCGAGGCAAGTTTCGTGTCCGCGGTGACACCATCGAGATCCATCCCGCTTATGAAGAATCGGTCTTACGAGTTGAACTCTTTGGAGACACTGTTGAACGCTTAACGATGATTGATCCTTTAACGGGGGAAACTCTGCGTGAGCTCAGTCAGACAATGGTTTTCCCAGCCACTCACTATGTGACAGGTGCGGAACGCATGCAACGTGCGATGTTAGGTATTGAAGTTGAATTGCAAGAGCGCCTGGCGACATTTGCCGAGGAAGGCAAACTGCTCGAGGCACAGCGTCTTCGGATGCGCACACAGTACGACTTAGAAATGATGCAAGAGGTCGGATACTGCAACGGTATTGAGAACTATTCACGTCATATTGATGGACGTCAAGCTGGTGAGCCTCCGTTTACTTTGCTTGACTATTTTCCGAAAGACTTTTTACTAGTCATTGATGAAAGTCATGTTGCCGTACCGCAATTACATGGACAATTTGCCGGAGACAGAAGCCGAAAAGATATTTTAGTTGAGCATGGTTTTCGGCTTCCGAGTGCACGAGATAACCGTCCGTTGCATTTTGACGAGGTGGTGGAGAGAGTGAATCAGTGTGTTTTCCTCTCGGCGACCCCGAGTCCATATGAGATCAAGATTTCGCAAAAAGTTGTGGAGCAGATTGTTCGTCCGACGGGTCTCGTGGACCCAGAAGTGATCATCAAGCCGACAAAGGGTCAGATAGATGATCTCATGGAGCAAGTAAATAAACGGGTGACTATGGGAGACCGCGTTCTTGTGACCACGCTCACCAAGAAAATGGCCGAGGATCTCACGGAGTATCTGTTGGAGCAGGGAATGCGGGTGCGTTATTTGCACAGCAATATTGACACGATTCAACGCATTGAAATTATTCGGTCGTTGCGCTTAGGCGAATTTGATGTGCTTGTGGGTATCAACCTGCTGCGCGAGGGACTTGATCTTCCTGAAGTCAGTTTGGTGACCATTCTGGACGCGGACAAAGAGGGATTTTTACGGAGTGAGACTTCACTGATACAGATGATCGGTCGCGCTGCGCGAAACGTTGATGGTCAAGTGGTGATGTACGCAGATCGTGTCACCCCATCAATGCAACGTGCGATTTCTGAAACAAATCGTCGGCGCCAATTGCAGGTTGCCTACAACTTGGAACATGGCATTAACCCACAAACTATTCGCAAAGCAGTCGGGGATATTTTGGCGATGCTTCGGCCTGGTGGAGATGGATCCGCTCCGGTTCCTGGCAAAGATCGCCGGCGACAAAAAGAGCGGGACAAGGTTCAGCGTGAACTTCGCACATTGCCGCAACAAGAACTTGCTCGTTTGGTGCTGACCCTTGAAGAAGAGATGCACGAAGCTGCAGCTGCTCTCAAGTTTGAGTACGCCGCGCGTTTGCGGGACGAAATAAACGAACTTCGGCGAGAAATTCGTGACGCAGGTTAGGGCACATTTGTTGTCCCTTTACTAGTCTCAAACTATGTCTGATCGTCTGGTTGTTCGTGGTGCGCGTGAGCACAATTTGAAAGATGTCAGCATTGACATACCGCGCGACAAAATGGTGGTCTTCACCGGCTTATCGGGCTCAGGTAAGTCCTCATTGGCGTTTGACACAAT
>BJGB01000071.1 GCA_014190215.1 Actinomycetes bacterium
ATTCTGCCATCGGCTTTTGGCCCAATGGCATTAAGTAATTCAGCAATGCGCATCGGCCCCAGCAAGTTGACTTCCACCGCACTATCAAGCGGCGAATCAAAAGAGACGCTCGCTGCGGAGTGTACGACGATGTCACATGATGCAAATATTTGCGCGTCACTTGGTGAGAGTCCGAGTCCGTCGGTACTGACATCTCCGGCCACGACAGAGATTCGACCCATGATGCTGGCATCAAAATCTGCACCGAGTTTTTTTCGCAGTCGATCGAAGGCATCATTTTTCAGAATCTCGCGCCGCACTCGCTCGGCAGCGGGTGTGCGGCGGCCATCACGAACCAGTAACACCAACTCGCACTCAGGCACGCTGAACAGCAAACGCTCAACTAGGGCAGTGCCAACAAAGCCAGTTGCCCCAGTGATTGCGATGCGCTTGCCCCGAATATTCTCTGAAATCACAGGTCATTTTTATCACGGTTCTCTACCAAATGGTAGACAATCTCACAAAAAGGTCTCTGGGGCTGGTAGGAATGGGTAATGGCTCGTCGCTTACTCGCCCCCAATCGCCGTAGTGATACCCGCGAACGGATTCTCGAAAGTGCCACGATTCTCTTCGGTACCAGGGGGTTTGACTCTGTCAGCCTGGATCAGATTGCTGCTGAGGTGGGTATCGCCAAACAATCTTTGCTGTATTGGTTTGCCTCCAAAGACGACCTCATTCAGGCTGTTTTGGTCAATATGGCCGCCGAATTGACCGTTGTCGTTGAGGCTGCCATTCGTTCTGCACCCGATATGCCCTTGGATCGTCTTGAAGCGGTGATCCACGCTGTTTTTCGCCCGGCCGTGAGACGTCCTGCCTTATTGGGTCTACTCCGCGAATTAAGTCGTTTGCCCACGGGTGCAGCCGAACACCTGACCGAGATCCTCAATCCATTGGTGACTCGTGCTGGGACGTGGCTGCGAACTGAAATGCAAGCTGGTCGACTGCGTCAGGGGGATCCGTCACTGATCATTGCTTTGGTGTACGCCACGGTCGCAGGCATTGCGACTGAACCCGAGGCCTTGCGTGTTGTTGGGTGGAGTCAAGATGTCATTGGTCTGCGAAAACTGCGCAACGAGTTGACCTCATTTTTGCGGGCCGCACTGGCGCCGTAATGACATCTCAGTGGGCAGTATTTCTCCGCCGACGGGCATGACGCTGTTGAGCCAGTTCAACGAGGCGGTCAATCAGTTCGGGGTAACTCAGCCCCGAAGCTAACCATAGTTTCGGGTACATCGAGATCGGCGTAAAGCCAGGCATGGTATTGATCTCATTGCACAGAAAGCCACGACCATTTTCTTCATAGAAAAAATCGACTCGCGCTAAGCCCTCGCCGCGCAACGCTTGGAAAACTTGTATCGCCAGTTGGCGCACTTCAGTCGCAGCAGCATCGCTCAACGGCGCAGGTACTAACAGTTGTGCACTATCTCCAAGGTATTTATCTTCGTAATCATAAAACTCATGTGCCGGAACAATTTCCCCCGCCACGCTGGCTTCGGGTTCGAGACTGCCAAGTACAGCGACTTCAATCTCACGTCCCGTGATGGCCTCTTCAAAGACGATCCATTCGTCGTAAGTAAGTGCCTGCTTCGTTGCTGCTATGACCTCGTCAACATCGTGTGCCTTGCTGACGCCGACGGAAGAACCCATATTGGCGGGCTTGACGAATAGCGGCAGCCCAAGTTCGTTGACAATATCGCTCAGGGTTTCGGGGTTGATTTCTGATTCTCGAAGAGCGTGGTATCGCGGTTGGGCGATTCCGTGACGTGCCAGCACATCTTTGGAGAGTGCTTTGTCCATGCCAATCGATGAACCCAAAACTCCAGCTCCGACATAGGCCACGTCAAGCAATTCCAGCATGCCTTGAATGGTTCCGTCTTCACCCATGGGTCCATGTAACAGCGGCATCACCACAGTGTTCGCGCTTCCCGTAGCGGCGGTCAGGGCCAGTGATGCAGCCACAACAGGTCCACTGGCTTGCAATCGGTCAGGTACAGCATCTGAGCCACGATCCAAAGCAGCCATTGCTGATTCAGCAAGGTGCCATTGGCCATGCACATCGATACCTAGGGCCGTGACCGTATAACGCCGAACATCAATGGCTTTCATCACATGGGCAGCCGTCGAACAACTGACATCATGTTCAGCGGACTGTCCACCAAAGATGATCACCAGGTTCGTTCGCTGGGTGTCGCTCATCGCCATCTGGTCCACATCTTGACGCTAGTACCCGTGAACAGGTCGTTGGGTTCATCGTGGGGCGCACCTATGGCGAATCGGTATCTTGCGTGGCGAGCCTAAGCACTACGATGTAGGGGATATGGCACGTTCAAATTCTTATCAAGCCGATCCTAAATTTCTGACATTCCACGCCTTGCGTATCAAGGGATTCGCCAAAACTGAGACCTTGGCCGAGATGGTGGCTCTCAAGGTCAGCGAAGTGGATTCTCATCTGCGAGAACTTGCTACTGAGGAGTTAGTCATGTTCCGTGAGGCTCGTTCATTGTGGCAACTCACACCTGCGGGTCGAACTGCTCATCGCCCAGCCTTGGATCTTGACATCGCCGGTCTTGACTTAGAGCCTTTGAAGGTTCACTATCATCAATTTTTAGAGATCAATGATTCTTTCAAACATCTCTGCGGAGATTGGCAGTTGCGCGATGGTGTTCCTAACGATCACAGTGACGCGGCCTATGACCAATCGGTGATCAAACGCTTGACGGCATTGCATGCATCGGCAGCGCCAGTGCTTCAAGCTATGACGCTGATTTTGCCGCGTCTGTCCAATTACGGACCTCGTCTTGAATCAACCTGCGCCTTGGTCGAAGGCGGAGCAAACAATATGTTTACAGGAGTGATGTGTGGATCATTCCACGATGTGTGGATGGAACTTCATGAAGACTTGATCCTCACTCAAGGAATTGATCGCGCTAAGGAGGGGAGTTTCTGATGGCTCGTTTTGGAAATGTTCTCACCGCAATGGTGACACCTTTTGATGCCAGTGGGGCACTTGACCTTGATAGTGCTCAACGGTTAGCGAAATGGTTGCAAGCCAACGGCAACGATGGACTCGTCATAGCCGGAACAACTGGCGAGGCGCCCGTGTTGACTGACAATGAGCGATTGAGTTTGTTTGCAGCAGTGGCCGAAGCAGTGACCATTCCTGTGATTGCGGGTACGGGAACCAACGACACCTTGCACTCAATTCACATGACGAAAGAGGCCAGCAAGTTGGGCGTGGCGGGACTATTAGTTGTCGCTCCGTATTACAACCGCCCTCCGCAATCGGGTATCGAGGCTCATATTCGCGCCGTGGCCGCCGCTTCTGATCTGCCAATCATCGTCTACGACATTCCCGTACGGACAGGGCGAAAAATTAGTTCGTCAACTTTGTTGAAGTTGGCTCATGATGTCCCAACGGTCGTGGCTTTAAAAGACGCTGCCGGAAATCCCGCTGAAACTGCCAATGTCATCGCTGCAGCCCCATCTGGCTTTGAGGTCTATAGCGGTGATGATGGACTGACATTGCCATTGCTGGCTGTCGGTGCAGTTGGAGTGATCGGTGTGGCCACACATTGGTCGGCGATTGATCATCAGCAGATGTTTAGTTGTTGGCAAGATGGAGACACCGTTGGCGCGATGGCCATCAATCAACGTCTGCTGGAAAGTTTTGCCTACGAAACTGGAGACGAATCACCTAATCCGATCCCCAGCAAGGTGATGATGAATTTGCTTGGTATTGCAGTCGGCGAGTGTCGTTTACCGATGGGTCCACCTGCTGATTTCGTCGTCGAGAAGGCCAAAGTAGTTCTCGCCAATCTTCAGGCTTCTCGTTTGCGAGCCTCCTGATGGCAGCGCCAGTCCGGATTGCCTTTCTTGGTGGTCTCGGCGAGATCGGTCGCAACTGCATGGTCATCGAACAAGATGACAAGTTGTTGCTCATCGATTGTGGGTTGATGTTTCCTGATGCCGATATGCATGGCATTGATCTAGTTCTTCCTGACTTCACGTGGCTCCGGGAAAATGCTGATCGGGTCGTGGCCTGTGTGGCGACTCATGGGCATGAAGATCATGTCGGCGGGTTGCAGTATCTATTGCGCGATCTCAGTTTTCCGGTCTATGGCTCTGATGTCACTTTGGGTTTGGCACGCAACCGCATTGAAGAAGCGGGACTGCTCGGTCGCACTGAACTGATTGTTGTGCGCGACGGTGAACGAAGATTGATCGGTCCATTTGATGTTGAGTTCATTCCTGTCACACACTCTGTACCGCATGCTTTTGCTGTTGCAGTTCACACTCCCCAAGGAGTGCTCTTGCACTCTGGTGACTTCAAATTGGATCTCACTCCAGTGGATGGTCGGCGCACCGATTTAGCGCGTATTGGTGCTATCGCCTCAACAGAGGGAATTCGTTTGCTGTTATGCGATTCGACGAACGCTGAAGAACATGGGCATGCTCCCAGCGAAACATCAATCAGTGGGGTTCTGCGGGCTTTGTTTCATGAGCACCGTGACCGCCGAATCATTACTGCCAGTTTTGCAAGTCACATTCACCGAATTCAACAGATCATTGATGCCGCTGTTGAAACTGGGCGCAAGGTGGCCACGATGGGTCGCTCAATGCAGAAAAATGTCCGTATGGCTTGTGATCTCGGAGTTCTTCATGTTCCAGATGACACGTTGATTGATATTGAACAAGCCGATGATTACCCACCGCATAAAATGTGCATTATCTCCACGGGCAGCCAGGGCGAACCCATGTCGGCTCTGTCGTTGATGGCGCGTGGTGATAGCAAATGGCTAAAAGTCACTGAACGTGATGCAGTTATTTTGTCCAGCGATGCTATTCCAGGCAATGAGACCAATGTGACGCGAGTGATTGATGGCTTGCTGCGTGCTGGCGCTGAAGTGGTGCACTCTGGTATCGCCGATGTGCACGCCACGGGACATGCCCAAGCCGACGAACTCAAAACGTATCTTTCAATAGTGAAGCCAGAATGGTTCGTGCCGGTGCATGGCGAATATCGGCATCTCGTGGCTCATGCCAAGTTGGGCATCATCATGGGGGTTGCGAAGTCAAATGTGTTGCTCTGCGAAGATGGTGATGTCCTTGAACTGTCTGATGAAGGACTCGCACCAGTAGCGCGAATCCCAGCGGGTTATTTGTATGTTGATGGCATCGTCGGTGACGTTGGACAGGGTGTGTTGCGCGACCGAAAAGTTCTTGCTGAAGAAGGTGTTGTTGTCGTCATTGTGACTGTCGATGTTGCCTCTGGGAAAGTTCTGACAGGTCCTGAGATCATCACTCGCGGTTGGGTCTACGCCCCAGAGGCTGAAGATTTACTTGATGAAGCCTGTGAAGTCGTGGCTGCTGCCGTTGAAAAGGCTTTGGCGGAAGGTGTTCGTAGCCCTGAAGCTTTGGAGAAAGACGTACGTCGCGCCGCCGGTCGTTTTGTGAATGAGCGAACCAAGCGCCGTCCGATGATTGTCCCCGTGGTCATGGAGGCCTAGGTGGCCCGAAAGAAATTGTCTCCGAAATACCTTGTCGGATGTTTAATCATTGTGTTGTCGGCTTGCGGAAGCGAGCAAACGACTGTCAAAGACTCAAGTCTGCGGCTTGATCTCATAGAGCAAGCAATGGATGCCGTTGATGCAGTGGTTGGTGACGATCAGGCTTATTTTGAAATCAATGTCACTGACTCGGTCGTCAACCTTTTTCTTGCCACCGATCTTGATGGTCAGCCAAATCCTGACGGATTACCCGATGCCATGGTGCAATATGTTTTTACACCGCAAGACGGTCTTGAGGATGTAGCTCTGCCACTGGCTGCCAACGGACCGACTTTCACGCGCTCCGCTGTTAATTTTTCAGCAGAAAAAGTCTTGCTGAAAGTCATCAGTGCATTGCCTAACTCAAGGGCGACAATGTTCGTTATTGCCGGAGTGGGTACAGCGTCGGGGTCCACGGGAGTCGCTGACTATCGAGTGCACATGAACTCCTCGCAAGGTGGTGAAATGTCCGTGCTCGTGACGAAAGATGGTGAGATCATCGGCACGGATGCTTCCTAGCCGATTATCGCCCTAAAAACAGTGTGCCTAACTGGGGGTATGACCGAACGCATGCGCGCCCCATTGCTAGCGTTGGGGTGGATGAGTGCGAAAAAACGAACGACGAAGAAGACTCCCTCGCGCTCCAATTCTGCTGGTCGTGGGGATCAAGCGAAGGCTTCGCAGACTGGCGAAGTTCGTCGGGCGATTAATGGTCGCGAAAGTGAGTTTGTGGCGATCGCGTTTATCGTCCTGGGTGTCATCGTTGGCCTAGCGGTCTATGCCCGTCTCGCTGGTCCGGTTGGGCGTGGTGCGGACACGGCTCTTGGTTGTCTGCTCGGACTTGGTCGATATTGCTTGCCGTTGGTATTCATTGCTATCGGCGTGGCGCAACTGCGCGGAGACGAAGCCCCCAATCGAGTGAAGTTGGCTCTTGGGTGGGGTGGAGTTGTGTTATCTGCCCTCGGAATTTTGCATGTTTTTAAGGGCCCAGATGCCTTCACAGGTGTGGATGCTCTTGGAGGCGCAGGGGGATGGTTGGGAGCGATTCTTGGCCAGGTACTGCAAGTGACGATTGGAGATATTGCTGCGGTTTTGGTTTTGACGGCATTGGCACTCGGTTGCAGTTTGTTGATTTCAAGTCTCAGTCTGAAAGATTCAGCCAGTGCTGTTGGCAGCTTTTTCTCCACGATTGTAGGCGGCGCTCGCGCAAGCGCACGATCGCTCACTGAGAGTCTCGGCACAATCTCTGAAGATGAAGATGAAGATGATGCCGTCGTTGAAACGGATGCCGATGATGAAGATGCTGCCGGCGAATACGACGAACTAGAGGTTCAGCCACTTGACCATGATGAGCCCGAGATTGATCCAGAACCAGTCGAGGTTTTTG
Organism: Actinomycetes bacterium; assembly: GCA_014190215.1. GTDB lineage: Bacteria > Actinomycetota > Acidimicrobiia > Acidimicrobiales > Ilumatobacteraceae > Casp-actino8. The sequence goes on from BJGB01000071.1 coordinate 6,973, forward strand.
TCCCAGCTGTTAAGACACCGCGACCTCCAGCCGAAGTAGATGTTCCTCACACTCAAGGGCAGTTCGAAACACCGCCAATAGTGCTCGTGAGTGGAAGTTGCCGCCACTTTCCTATTTGACGCGCAGCGGGAAGCAAGCCATTGATCAAAGCGAAGTGACTCAACGCGGTGAAGATCTTGAAGCAGCGTTGTTGTCTCATGGCGTCACGGTCACTCTTGTTGACCAAACTGTTGGTCCGACTGTGACTCGTTATGAACTTGAACTCGGTCCCGGTGTCAAGGTGGCGCGTGTGACTTCCTTGCAAAAAGATATTGCCTACGCAATGGCGGCTACCGATGTGCGGATCTTGGCACCAATTCCTGGCAAGTCGGCGATCGGTATTGAGGTTCCAAATAAGACTCGTCAACTCGTGGCTTTAGGTGACCTCATGGCTTCGGCTGAATCAAAAGTGGCGAGTCATCCGCTTGACGTGGCGATCGGCAAAGATATTGCGGGTCGTTCGGTGTTCTTGAATCTGGCAACGACACCTCACCTATTAATTGCGGGAGCCACGGGCGCAGGTAAGTCAAGCGGCATCAACTGCATCATCACTTCAATCTTGATGCGTTCAACACCCGATCAAGTCAAATTAATCTTGATTGACCCTAAACAAGTGGAGATGGGTCAATATGCGCGGCTCCCACATTTGCTGACCCAGCCCGTGACGAATCCCAAGAAAGCCGCTAATGCCTTGCAATGGGCGGTGCGTGAAATGGAGAAGCGTTACGACCTTCTCTTTGAGATGGGCTATCGCGACATCACTGGCTACAACGCAGCCTTTAACCGCGGTGAAATTAAGGCTGCTGCTGGGTCTGAGCGCGAATATGAGCACATGCACTACATAGTGGTTGTGGTTGACGAGTTAAATGACTTGATGATGGTGGCTGCTCGCGACGTCGAAGAGAGCATCACTCGCATCGCGCAAAAAGCGCGTGCCGTTGGTATCCACTTAATTGTTGCGACGCAGCGTCCGTCGGTCAACGTGATCACTGGAGTCATTAAAGCCAACGTTCCTGCCCGAGCCGCTTTCGCCGTGTCTTCACAGATGGACAGTCGAGTGATCCTTGATCAGATTGGCGCAGAGAAGTTAGTCGGCAAGGGAGACATGCTGCTTTTGCCGGGCAACTCTTCGGTGGCTCAGCGTATTCAAGGTTGCTGGGTTGACGAAGAAGAAGTCCGTAAGGTCGTTGCCTTTTGGCGACAACAGGCCCCAACGGTTCAATATGTCAGTGGTGTGGAAGGCGATGAACCGGCCTCAGGTAGCCCCGCTGGGCAAGCCATCACCGAGAGTTATGGAAACGACGATAGTGATGAAGCATTGCTCAAGCGAGCCATGGAACTGGTCGTACGCAGCCAAATGGGATCCACTTCAATGCTTCAACGCAAACTAGGAGTGGGTTTTGCGCGAGCTGGTCGCCTGATTGATCTGCTGGAGCAAAAAGGCATTGTCGGACCGAGTGTGGGCAGTAAGGCGCGGGAAGTTCTGATGACGGTTGAGGAGTTTGAGGCGCTCTAGTCCTCGACATATCTTCTAAAAGTTCTGTGGATTAGGATCTTTGTTGGCGGACCATGAGGTTTCGCCGAGGGGAGAAGTGTCGTGGAACTTATTGAAGTCACTAATGGTTTGAGGTTTCCAGAAGGTCCGATTGCGATGCGCGATGGCAGCGTTATCTTGGTTGAAATGTTCGGGCCGCGCATTACGCGCGTCCGTCCTGATGGATCCAAAGAAACAATCGCCGAGATGACTGGCGGACCGAATGGCGCTGCTATTGGTCCCGATGGATTTCTCTACGTGTGTAATAACGGCGGTTGCTTTACAGAAGTTGACTTTGGCGGACTGAGTTTTCCTGGCCCTTTTGATCAAGCAAATTACAGTGGTGGTCGCATTCAGCGCGTCAATATCTCCACTGGCGAAGTGACTGATCTGTATACCGAGTGTGACGGTCGGGCATTGCGCGCTCCGAACGATTTGGTTTTTGATAATTCCGGTGGCTTCTATTTCACCGATCACGGCATTCGTGACCTCACGGCGCGCACCGCTGACTTGACTGCGATCTACTATGCGGCTGCAGACGGTTCTTCAATTCGTGAAATTGATTTTCCAGTTGAAGGACCGAACGGCATTGGTCTTTCTCCAGATGGAACGACGGTCTATTGGGCTGAGACGCACACTGGACGCGTCTTTCGCCGCAACATCACGGCGCCAGGCGTCTTGGCGCCAACTATGCCAGGGGATACGCAGGCTGTCTTGTACGGATTACCAGGTCTGCAATTGCTTGATTCGCTCGCTGTGGATGGTGCGGGGAATGTTTGCGTGGCTACCTTGGTTAATGGCGGCATTACTGTCATTTCCCCATCTGGCGAGTTACTGGAGCATGTCGCTACAGGTGACCTATTGACGACAAATATTTGCTTCGCCGCCGATGGTAGCGACACTGCGTACATCACTCTGTCGGGCACTGGCCGACTCGTGAAGACCCAGTGGAAATACGGCGGTTTGAAGTTGGCTTACTCGGCTTAACGCTCTGCCGCGACCTCAGCAGGTAGCCTCATCTGTCGTGACCAATCAAGTGCAGCACTTCTACGTTGAAACACTTGGTTGTCCCAAGAATCAGGTTGACTCCGACAAATTGATCGGTACTTTGCTTGCCGATGGGATGCTGCCGACCGATTCGGCGAGCGACGCTGATCTTGTTGTTGTCAATACATGTGCGTTTATTGACGAGGCGCGGCGGGAATCCATTGACACGATTCTGTCCCTTGACGGACAACGTAAGGAAACCTCACGGTTGGTCGTGACTGGTTGCATGGCCGAACGGTACGGAC
>BJGB01000072.1 GCA_014190215.1 Actinomycetes bacterium
TGAACCCATCGCGGTCACAAAGCGAACACCGGTCTTCGGTGTATAGATCGCTACTTCGTCGTCAGCGATAAAGAGAAGATCCCCCACCAGTTCGGCGGTGCCCGGGGCGGTCTCATAGCGTTGGATGGGCCACAACATCGCCCCTAACACGATCCCGATCAACAAAAACGCGATAGTCGCCAGTGGAATCGCCATGCTCTGAGCGCGTAACGACGGCGCAACCACCCGTGAGGCGAGTACCTTGTCTAATTGCGTGTCACTCACTGAAATCTCCACCCGTTTGGCCTTCGTTGCTGGTTTAGCCATCTTGGCTTTACTCGCCGTTGGACGGCGCAAACCTGCCCGAGAAACAAACACTCCATCGCGCCAAGATACTCTCACTAATCCAACTCACCCCGCAACGGATGGTGGATTGCTTAACGAAACTCACCCCATGAATGCACCGCGACCTGAAATCAAAGAGACCATCGCTCGCAAAGTACTCAACGCCACAGGTCTCGGTGGGATTGCCCTCGTGAGCGGCATCATCGCCGCTCTGGTGATCTCCATGTCCGTTGCTTACATCGTCACTAACTTCGTTTCTCGACTATGAGCGCCTCTGATAGTCCACAAGTTGCTGAACGCCGACAAGCAGTCGTGATCGCTGGTCACTCAGGAGACCGCGCCTTGGTGGAAATAGGTCTCACCGATGAACAGCCATCCGTTCGTGAATCGGCACTTGGCGCTTTGGATCGCTTGGGAGTTCTCACCGCTCCAACACTTGAAGTCTTCACCACTGACATTGATGTACGAGTGCGACGCAGAGTCGCCGAACTTGGAGCGAAATTCTTAAGTTTCGATTTACTACCCCTGCTGAGCGATGACGAACCCCTTGTCGTGGAGATGGCTGCGTGGTCATGTGGCGAACATGAGGTCGTCACGCAAGCAGTTCTCGACAAACTTATTGAACTCACAACTACGCACAGCGAACCCCTTGTACGAGAAGCATCAGTTGCTGCTCTCGGTGCGATCGGGAATGAGTTAGGTCTTGACGCAATCATTGCGGCTTGCAGTGATAAGCCAGCGATTCGGCGTCGAGCAGTACTCGCTTTAGCTCCCTTTGACACACCCGAAGTAAAAATCACATTGCACAAGGCGCTTGAAGATCGAGACTGGCAGGTACGCCAAGCCGCCGAAGACTTACTGGGCTAATTCAATTTTGGTGTGTACTTATACGCCGTGCAGGATCAACAGGATTCCGAAGATCACAAAAAGTATTGAGGCACCGTAACGAATTGCTTTTTCCGGCAATCGCGAACCCAGGTGGCAGCCAACAAGAATCGCCAAAGCGTCAGCAGCAATCATTCCCAAGGTTGAACCCGACCATGTTCCAAAGGCATCATGGTCGGTAGCCAATGTGATCGTCGCCAACATTGTCTTATCGCCCAACTCTGCCAGGAAAAAAGCCATACTCGCAGCAACCACAGCATTACGCGAGTTCTTTTGGGCAGCCTGCGCTTCGTCATCACTCAAGGTGTCACCGCGCAATGTCCAACCAGCAAAACCAAGAAATGCGACACCAGCAACAATGCTGATGGAAGCAGTTGGCATCTGGTCGCCAACAACTGAACCCAAACCCACGCTCAATGCGTGGGTCACTGCAGTGGCGATTGATATACCCAACAAAACTGGGAGAGCTTTATAGCGGGCAGCGAAAGCCATGGCCATCAATTGGCTTTTATCACCTAGTTCAGCAACGAAAATGATGCCGAAACTTAAGAAAAACGCCGACCACGTAACGCCTAACTCTAATCTGTGATGACGAACGGCCACGACCGAACAATTTTCCCGAACAATTTGCTAGGGTGAAAACACCGGAGGAGTGTCATGACGATCAATGAAGTTTCCACACCGAAAGCAACTTTCACAAGTTTCGCTGAATCCACAAAAAATGATTGGGACACAATCATGCTGGGCATTAAACACACTCAGTCCATGGTGCCTGATCGCATTCTTGAACAATTACGTCACTTGGCAAACGATATGGGTGGCTTTCCGGTCTCCCGCCTTGAGCATTGCTTGCAGACCGCGACGCGTGCAATGCGCGGCGGTGAAGATAACGAGTATGTCGCATGCGCCTTAATCCACGACATCGGTGACACTCTTTCCCCACAGAATCATCCTTCAATCGCAGCAGGCATCGTCAAGCCCATTGTCAGTGAGGCGAATCATTGGATGGTTCTGCATCATGGCATCTTTCAGGGCTACTACTTCTGGCAGCACATTGGCCTAGATCCAAATACACGCGATGCATATCGTGAGAGCCCGTTCTTTGATTACACGGCGGAGTTCTGCGCTAAGTATGACCAAGTGGCTTTTGATCCTGACTACAAGAGTGAATCACTTGAGTTCTTTGAGCCTCTGATTCGGGAAATGTTTTCTGGGCAGGCGCAAAAAGCCCGCTCAATAGTCAATTATTGACTAAACGAAGTTTTTCTCCGTAAACTCCCCTGATGCGTCGTCTCGCGTCCTTGGTGATGGTCCCCATTTTCGGGTTAGTTTTTGCTGGATGTGCTTCATCAGATGACACCACAACTTCACTACGCATCGCCGCAACTTCGTCACTAACCGAAGTTTTCAATGACATCGGTGAGCAGTTCATGCAGGCGAACCCCGATATCACCATCGCTTTTAATTTCGCCTCATCTTCTGATTTGGCGCTACAGATTTCGCAAGGCCTTCCCGCTGATGTCTTCGCTTCAGCAGATGTAAAAAACATGGCAAAGATAACTGCTGCCGGTCTGCTCCATGGTCAGCCCGTCGCTTTCGCCACGAACTCACTAGAGATCGTTGTTGAAAAAGGCAATCCGCTGCACATTGATTCCCTGGCACAGTTGGCAACTCGTGGCTTACTCTTTGTCACGTGTCCGATCGAGGTTCCCATCGGTGGATATACCGCTGAGGTTCTCAGAAATGCTGGAGTCACCGTCACACCCGCCTCTCTTGAAGAGAATGTCAAAGGAATCTTGACCAAGGTGGCGTTAGGAGAAGCCGATGCAGGAATTGTCTATCGCACTGACATCCTTGCGGCTGGCAGTTCGGTGGCTGGCGTGCCCATCGCTGACAATGTCAACCTCACGACGAAGTATCTTGTTGGCGCTTTGCGAGATTCACAAAACCAAGATGCATCTCAACGTTTCATTAGTTTTCTTTCCTCTGAGCAAGGTCAAAAAATATTTTCTCAATTCGGATTCGGCCCAGCATGACTCGGCAACGTTCACGTCAATCATCACTACCGTGGCCAATGCTCGCCTTAGCCGGCGTCAGTGTTGCCTTTTTTGCCTTACCTTTCGCTGGATTGATATGGCGCGCTCCCTGGAGCAAAGTCACTGACATTCTTTCCGAAAAGTCTGTCGGCACCGCACTATGGCTATCACTTGAGACGTCATTGATCACAGCGCTTATCTCCTGTATTTTTGGCGTTCCCTTGGCTTGGCTTTTAGCCCGCGTCAATTTCCCTGGACAAAGTTTCGTGCGTGCTTTGGCCACCCTGTCGATGGTGCTACCACCAGTCGTTGGTGGTGTTGCACTCTTTTTCTCATTTGGACGGCGAGGGCTCTTTGGCCAATACCTCAATGATTGGTTCGGCATTCGACTCCCCTTCACAACAGCGGGTGTCGTGATTGCCCAATGTTTCGTGGCGATGCCTTTTTTGGTCCTCACTGTTGAAGCGGCGATCCGTCAACTTGATTCACGTTATGAAGATGCTGCACGCACATTAGGCGCATCACGGCTTTATGTTTTTCGACGCATCACACTGCCAAGCATCAAGCCTGCTCTTGTTGCTGGTGTGGCCTTAGCTTGGGCTAGAGCGCTCGGAGAGTTCGGAGCCACAATAACTTTCGCGGGCAACTTGCCAGGCACAACTCAGACCATGCCCCTCGCAACCTATTTGGCGCTTGAGAGCGACCCTGAGGCGGCACTGATCTTAAGCATGCTGATGATCACAGTCTCTTTTGTGGTTCTTGTCGGTCTGCGTGACCGTTGGCTTGGACATCAACGAAATGATCTGGTCTCATGACCACTCATTTTAACTTCTCCGTGACTCAAGGTGACTTCAATCTGAAGATTGACGCCTCTGTCAATGACGGAGAAGTCCTCGCCGTCTTGGGCCCCAATGGGTCCGGCAAATCAACATTGCTGCGGCTGCTAAGTGGCTTACAGCAGATTGACACGGGACACATTAGTTCTCGCAATATTCAATGGGATAGTCCCACCGATGACATATTCGTTGAAGCGCAACAGCGACGCGTCGGCGTGGTGTTTCAGGATTATCTGTTATTCAAAGAGCTATCTGCTGTCGAGAATGTCGCGTTTGGTTTGCGTGCCCAAGGTGTCAATAAGGCGACTGCAATAGAGCAGGCACGTGCATTGTTGCAACAAGTCGGATTGTCCGAACATCTTCACAAAAAGACTCCGACTCTCAGCGGTGGTCAAGCACAACGAGTTGCTCTCGCTCGAGCATTGGCAATTCAACCTCACCTATTACTTCTTGATGAACCTCTAGCAGCTCTCGATGTTGCCACTCGTCAAACGGTGCGACGAGATCTACGGCGCTATTTATCCTCCTTTCAAGGAGCGGTTGTCTTAGTGACCCATGACCCTATTGATGCGTATGCATTGGCCGACCGTGTCTTAATTTTAGAGAACGGTCAAGTGATGCAAATTGGAACTTTGAATGAGGTCACTGCTCATCCGCGTTCGCGTTATGTGGCCGACCTTGTCGGTACAAACTTGATCACTGGTCACGCATCAGGAGTCACTCTCACTACTTCAACGGGAATAACTGTGGTGTTAGCCGATCAAGCGGATGGCGATGTCTTCGCAGTGATTAAACCACAAGCAATCACCATCGTTACCTCCAATGAGTTGACTTCCAGCGCGCGCAATACCTGGCCCGGAGTCATCACGGACATTGATCGTTCTGCCGAACGTTGCCGAATCACATTGCACGGTCCATTACCTCTTGTCGCTGAAATCACTGCTGCGGCGGTTGAATCTATGGCCCTACGAATAGGCGACGAAGTTTTCGCTGTCGTCAAGGCCACAGAAGTTGAGGTCTATTCGCGATGAGTCGGAGCACACGCACCGCGAACGACCTTTTATTAGGTGAGTGGGCGTGCCTTGGGCTTTTATATAGCGGGCCATCACATGGTTTTGCCATTGCCGCGCGACTCAAACCTGGTTCAGATATTGGTCGTATTTGGTCATTGACTCGCCCACTCACCTACCGAGCCCTTGAGCAACTACAGATTCATGGTTACGTCGAAGAATCTGGTGAAGAAGCAGGTCTCGCAGGAGGTAATCGAACTCTGCTTACGATGACAAAGCCAGGGCGCGCAATTTTCCGCACTTGGATCAACACACCTGTTGTCCATTTGCGAGATATGCGTAGTGAGTTACTACTCAAACTGGTGTTAGCCGACGAATGCGGAATTGATATGTCCGCGATGTTGAAGACTCAACGAAAAAACATTAAGACTCTGCAGCGAAATATTGACAACAGTCTTGATGGAGATAGCAAAAATGACACAGTTCATACATGGCGTCGCGAAGTCGCCGAAGCAACTCTGCGCTTCATTGACGCATTGAAGTAATTAGCCCCTATAAGGGCGAACACCACCGACCGGAACAGTTCCAAGTCGGCCGTGCTGATAGTCATCAAACGCCTGACGAATTTCGTTTTCAGTATTCATAACAAATGGACCATAAGCAACGATTGGCTCGCCAATGGGTTGTCCACCAAGTAAAAGAACATCGAGCGATGAATCATCATCGGCTTGCAAAGAAATTGTGTCGCCACTTCCGTACACGGCCAACTGGCCCAGGTGAAGTGGTCGACGTTCATCGCTTACTGAACCAGATCCGGCAAGAGCGTAAGCCAAGGCATTGAAAGATGGGTTCCATGGAAGTTCGACTCGCGCTCCTGGCGCCAACGTGACATGGCAAACAACTATCGGCGTATGAGTTGATCCAGGGCCCTTGAATTCTCCTAAGTCCCCGGCAATCAAACGAATGAGTGCACCGCCATCCGGCGACGACAGCAAAGTCACAAGATCTGCTTCAAGATTTTGATACGCGGGTGAAATCATCTTTTTGTGACTTGGCAAATTGACCCACAGTTGAACGCCATGAAAGAGTCCACCGGCGATCACCAATTTCTCTGGTGGAGTTTCAATATGCAAAATTCCAGCTCCCGCAGTCATCCACTGGGTTGACCCATCAGCAATGACACCACCACCGCCATGTGAATCTTGGTGGACAAAAATGCCATCCATGATGTAGGTCACCGTCTCAAACCCACGATGAGGATGCCAATCGGTTCCGCGTGGTTCGTATGGTGCGTAATTCACTTCGCCCATCTGATCCATGTGAATGAACGGATCAAGAATCTCACGACTCACACCTGCGAATGCCCGACGCACCGGGAATCCTTCACCCTCATGTCCACTCGGTGCTGTTGTCACTGAAAGAACTGAACGAGAATGTGCGCCGATCTGTGCAGTAATACGAGGAAGGGTCAAAGTGTCGGCGGTGACTGCAGGCATGCAACACAGCATACGACTCGGTTGCAGCAACCCTCAAGGCGTATCGTTGCAAAGTGAGTTCTCGTTCTTCCGTCGCGACTGGTCGCGAGTTCATCGCATTGATCACGGTGCTGATGGGCAGTGTGGCTCTCTCTATTGATCTCATGCTTCCCGCTTTCCCAGAGATGCGACGCGAATTCGGCATGTCGCCAGACTCCACTCAAGTGAGTTGGATCGTCACCGCTTATTTTCTCGGCCTCGCTATTGGACCATGGCTATACGGTCCAGCCTCAGATCGTCACGGGCGCCGCGCTCCATTATTTATCGGTCTGCTTCTTTCGGTAGTCGCTGCCCTCGCTGCCAGCATCGCACCGTCATGGGGCTGGGTCATCGCCGCCCGCTTTTGCTGGGGTCTCGGAGCAGCAGCAGCACGTTCATTGAGCGTGGCGATGATTCGCGATCGCTACGAAGGAACACTGATGGCACAATTGATGTCGCGCATGGTAGCCGTGTTTCTTGTAGTGCCGATTCTCGCTCCGAGTCTCGGTGCCGGACTGATCTCTATCGCGCCCTGGCGCGTTGTTTTTTGGCTACCGGCAGCAATCGGCATGATTTTATTTTTCTGGTCAAAACGATTGCCCGAAACATTGTCACTCGACATGCGTCGTCCTTTCACATGGGTCGCCGTGGGAAATGCAACTAAGGAAGTTCTCACTCATCGCCAAACAATTAGTTTCACAATTGCGATGACTTTTCTATTTGCCGTGATGACCACCTATCTTGCGGGCTCCGAAGTCATTGTTGAAGATGTCTATGGATACGGTCCGTGGTTTCCAGTAATTTTTGGATCATTAGCGGTCTTGCTGGCGATCAACTCACTGAACAACGCAAGAATCGTCCAGCGCTTAGGAATTAATACCCTCGTTCGCCGCAGCGCAGGGGTGGGGATGGGCACATCGGCCATGCTCGTCGTCATTGGTTTCACTCAACATGGACGACCTAATTTTTGGCTATTCTTCCTCGCCCTTGCTTTAGTTGTCCCGATAGCTCAAGGGCTTGTTTCCAACTGCAATACAGCAGCGATGATTCCCATGCCGCATATCGCTGGCACCGCCTCAGCAATCATCTCCACAATTTCCACCACGGGAGCGGCGCTGCTTGGAAGTCTGGCGACTAGTCAATTTGATGGAACGGTTCGACCATTGGTGATCATCATTGCCTTATTTATTTCTATCGGCACCGCAGCGATCATGATCGGAACGAGCGACAGAACACCTGGCATCGTTTAGGAAGCAGGCGTAAAATCAAAGCCAACGAAATCGCCTTGCGCACGCCAAGTTTCGACATAGTCGGCGAATCCCAAAACGCTTGTCATCCATGCGATGGCGCGGGCTGAGCGCATATCTCCGCCGCCTTCACTATTGAGATATCCAGGAGTGCACGTGGCGTTATAGCGCGCCACACCCCACAACTGAGCGAAAAGTGTCTGGAACCACTCTTCTTGAGCATCAGCGCTTGGCTCGATGACAGCGATGTTTTGGGTCACGCAATGAGTCAACAAAAATACGACATGCTTGGCCACTTCACTGATGGAGTGAACAAAGTTCGTAGCTTGAGCGCCTTGTACTGTGCTGATCATAAACATGTTTGGAAAACCACGCGATAAAACACCGTGCAGTGTGGCAGGACCTTCACTCCACCCCTGACTCAGCGAGATGCCATCACGTCCCACGGGGTCGAAACCCAAACGATGGGTGTAATCCGTTGTCACTTCGAAACCAGATGCGAAAATCAGCAAGTCGACTGGATATTCAACACCATTGACGACCAATCCAGTCGGCGTCACTTGATCAACGCCCTTTCCATCAGTGTCAACTAAGTGCACATTCGGACGATTAAAGGCAGGCAAATATTCATCGTGGAAACATGGCCGCTTACAACCCTGACCGTACCAAGGCATCATCAACTCGGCTGTCTTGGGATCCTCAATAATCTGGGCGATCCGTTGACGAATACCTTGCATATTCTCAAAGTCAATGCGCTCAAGTTCTTGAGCTTCTTCCTCGTTCTCAGGTAATTTGCGAGTGTCCACGCGCATCATTCGCGTCCACTCATCTTGGATGAGATCGATCTCGGGTTGCGCGCCCGTTACTGCCTGGGTGAAGTTTGTAATCCGCTCAGCCTGCCAGCCTGGCTTGAGCGAACCGAACCATTGAGGATCAGTCGGCTTGTTGCCGCGAATACCAACTGCCGCCGGAGTGCGCTGAAAGACAAAGAGTTCTTTCGCTGACTCAGCCAATTTCGGCACGACCTGAACTGCAGTGGCTCCAGTTCCGATGATGCCGACCCGCTTATCGGCCAACTTGTCCATCAACCCCTGCGAACTACCACCGGTATAGCTGTAATCCCAGCGACTGGTGTGAAATGCCCGACCAGCAAAAGTCTCAATACCAGGGATGCCTGGAAGTTTGGCCTTATGCAATACGCCACCAGCGATCACAATGAACTTGGCGGAAATGTCATCGGCACGCGATGTTGCGACTTGCCAACGTTTGAGATTTTCATCCCATCGCATGTCAGCGATCTCTGTCTGAAAAAGAGCAGCGCGATACAGATCAAAAGTCCGACCGAGAAGTTGACAATAGGCAAAAATCTCTGGAGCCTTGGCGTACTTTTCTGTCGGCATATAGCCGGTCTCCTCCAGTAGAGGTAAGTACACATAGGACTCAACGTCGCAGGCCGCATTGGGATAGCGATTCCAATACCATGTGCCACCGAAGTCGCCGCCCTTCTCGACAATACGGAAATTAGTGATCCCCGCCTTAGTCAAATTGGCTGCAGCGATCATTCCTCCAAAACCACCGCCAACGATGACGACATCAACCTCTTCAATGACAGCGTCACGGGTAAAACCTGGTTCAACATATGGGTCACGGTCAAATTCCTCGTAGTCACCAACTAGTTCTTTGTATTGCGCTACCCCATCAGAGCGAAGTCGTTTCTGACGCTCGGCTTGATATTTCTCTCTCAATTGATCAATTGAAAGATTCTCTGTGTAGATCTCATCATGGGCCATGGTGACTTCGCCTTTTCTCACTACTAATCACATCTATTCTCGCAAGAAGCACAGAGCAATTCCAATTCCAGTCAGCACATCCTCCATTTTTACTGACGAATAGTGCCTATCTGCTTCGACATCAGGAATCCCTTGCCCTA
>BJGB01000073.1 GCA_014190215.1 Actinomycetes bacterium
AGTTGCCTCCTACCCCGCTGCTGCAGCCCTCAACGCCTCAAAGATTTACGGCAAAGACGACAGCGAGGTACGGGCCCTCGACGACGTCACTGTGGACTTCCAACTCGGCCACTTCACTGCCATTATGGGTCCTTCGGGTTCCGGGAAGAGCACCCTGATGCATTGTCTAGCCGGTCTTGATTCGCTCACCAGTGGGCGCGTTTGCATTGGTGATACAGACCTCGCCCAACTCGATGATAAGCAACTGACGACTCTGAGGCGCGAAAAGGTTGGCTTCATTTTTCAGGCCTACAACTTGATTCCGACACTGACAGCTCTGGAAAACATCACCCTGCCGATGGATCTCGGTGGTCTCAAACCCGAACAGGAATGGCTTGACACAGTCATTGACGCCATGAATCTACGGAATCGTCTGAGCCATCGCCCGAGCGAACTTTCAGGTGGACAACAGCAACGTGTCGCCGTGGCCCGCGCACTTGCAAGCCGACCACAGATCATTTTCGCTGACGAACCAACTGGCAACTTGGATAGCAAGACAGGAGCCGAGATTCTCACGTTTATGAAACATGCAGTCACCGATTTACACCAGACAATTGTCATGGTGACTCATGATCCATTAGCGGCCGCGTACGCTGATCGCGTTGTCTTTCTCGCTGATGGACGGGTTGTGGATGAACTTTCACAACCTACTTCGGCACAAGTCTTAGACCGCATGAAGCGTCTCGGAAACTAAAATGGTTTCACCTGTCGTTCGACTGACCGCACGCGGGGTTGTGGCGCGAAAGTTTCGCATTCTGTTGACAACTTTGGCTGTCGTGAGTGGTGTGGCTTTTGTGTCGGGCGCTTTTGTCCTCACCGACAGTGTGAAATCCGCGATTGATAATTTGTTCGAAGAGTTACGTGGCGATATTGATCTTGAAGTGCGAACCACAATCGCTTTTGGTAACGAGGCCCGAGGAGAACGTGATCCGGTTCCACTTTCCCTTCTGTCAGAAATCTCCAAGATTGAAGGGGTGCGACTTGTTGAAGCAAACCTCAGAAGGTCTGCAACAATCATCAAAACCGATGGCGAACCACTGAAAGTTTCTGGTCCAGCTTTTGGTATCGCATGGAGTGGACCCGACGGTCTCGACGGACGAACTTTGATCGCTGGTACGGCACCAAAGGGACCCAAAGAAGTCGCTATTGACAAGAGTTCCGCCAAACGCGCTGGCTACGAGATCGGTGACACCGTCACGATTGTCGGTCCAACAGGAAAAGATCAGTTCACTCTTGTCGGGCTCACAGGTACTGGTAATACCAAGGGCGGTGGGGGCGCAAGTATCAGCGCCTTCAATCCCAAAACTGCCAATGACTTCCTTGGTGCCCAAGATCAAGCGGACAGTTTGTTGATCGGTGTCCTCCCCGGCTTTTCACTCAGTGAGGTTCAGGCATCTATCGCGGAAATGTTGCCAGAGTCGATTGAAGTCATCACTGGAGTGCAAGCAGCGAAAGAAATTTCTGGCTCAATCAACGATGTGATTGACATTTTCGGCAAGGTTTTGCTTGGCTTCGCAGCGATATCACTTTTCGTCAGTGCCTTTTTGATCTTCAACACATTTGCCATCATCGTCAGTCAAAGGCTCCGTGAACTTGCACTGATGCGTGCTGTCGGCGCCAGTACCCAACAAATTCGCGCCATGATCATCGGCGAAGGTCTGATCATCGGCATCATTGCCACTGGACTGGGAATTCTCGGTGGGCTAGGAGTCGCCCAAGGCATCACGGCGCTCTTCAACGCCGCTGGCGCAGCCTTCCCCACTGCCGGTTCGACATTGTCGCTGCGCACGATTTTGGTTTCCGTGTTTATTGGTATCGGCGTGACAGTGACGGCGGCCATCGTGCCCGCTATTCGCGCAAGTCGTATTCCACCTGTGGCTGCGATGCGACCCGAACTTGGCTTCTCTGCCCTGCAACGTAACAAGCGACTTGTCGTGGGCCTCACCACTCTGCTTTTCGGCATCACCCTCTTCAGTATCGGATTATTTGTGCAACCAGGGGGCACCATCATCACCCTCGGAAGTTCTGCAATCGGTGCCGTCATGTTATTCCTCGGGGTCGCCAGCCTGTCAACGACGATCGCCGCTCCCGCGAGTCGCCTCATCAGTCGAATTCTGCCTGCGCCTTTTAGACCCATGACACGTTCGGTTCCTGGTCGTCTTGCAAGTAGAAATGCACAGCGCACACCTCGCCGCACTGCTTCCACGGCCTCTGCGCTGATGGTCGGGCTGGCACTTGTCAGCACTGTTTCGGTGGTTGCTGCCTCGGTGAAGAAATCCTTCACCGAGCAACTGCAATCTTCAGTCACGGCAGATTTTTTCATTACTAACCTGAGTTTTCAAGGATTGCCCGTGGCCTTTGCCGAACGCCTCGATGCGCTGGATGAATTGGGTTCGGTCAGTCCTTTTCGAGCAACGCGTGCTCTCGTGAACGGCGAGGAAAAACAAATCGGTGCCGTCAAGCCTGAAATGGGTGACATCGTTGATGTGGGTGTCATCGAGGGAAGCATTGAGTCGCTGGCCGAGGGAAAACTCCTACTGCACCGAGACCCAGCGCGCGACCTCGGTCTCGGACTTGGCGATTCTCTTGACATCACCTGGCAAAATGGCACGACTGCAACGCTCATCATCGGTGGCATTTACACCGAGGCCGCCGTCGCAGGAAACTGGTTGATCAGCCTTGAAACTCTCAGCCAAGCCTCCAAGGCCCCACCTGTAGATTTCTTCATCGGCGCCAAGATTGCCGATGGAGTGAGTATTGAGGATGCACGGACCGCTGTGGAGAAAGTTGCCGAGGAGTTTCCTAGTGCTGAGGTGCAAGATCAGTCGGAGTTTCAAAAATCACAAGAAGACCAATTGAACCAGTTATTAGCGATCGTTTATGGGCTTTTAATATTTGCAATTTTGATTGCTGTACTGGGGATCGCCAACACCATGGCGCTGTCGGTCTATGAACGCACGCGTGAATTTGGTTTACTCAGAGCGGTCGGGATGAGCAAGCGACACCTCAAACGATCCGTACGTTGGGAAGCGATTATCGTGTCTGTCTTCGGTGCCACGCTCGGAGTCGTTGTCGGTATTCCACTCGGAGTTTCTGTCGCCATGGCGTTACCCGATTCATTCGTTACAACAACTCAGATTCCCGTCAATACCATCGTGGCTATTTTGCTCGCCTCAATCTTTGTCGGCATCGTGGCGGCAATCTTTCCGGCTCGCAGAGCAGCCAAACTTGATGTACTTGCCGCCATCGCAACGCAATAGGAGATACGGATAATGTACGACCCAACTTTGTTCTCCGATGACATGGCGCAGTTCTTGCAAGAGAACCATCTCGCCACTTTGACAACGATGCGTGTCGATGGCTCACCTCATGTAGTGCCCGTAGGTTTCTCTTTCGACATACCAACGGGGATCGTACGGATCATCACCTTTTCGGGATCTGTCAAGACTCGCAATGCCGCTCGCGGTGGGCGGGCCGTCGTCAGCCAGGTAGATCATGGACGTTGGCTCACTCTTGAGGGCGTAGTGCGTTTAGCGACCGACTCTGATTCTGTAGCACTCGCTGTTGAGGGTTACGCCCGTCGATATCGCCAACCTAAAGAACGCGCTGACCGGGTAGCGATTGAAATCATCGTTGACAAGATCATGGGAAACGCCTGAAGCCCCTTGATGATCAGCCTAAATCCCTGACATCATTGACGATCTGTGATTTTTTGCGAGCAGCAATGGCATCGGAAATAAACAACAATTCAGCGGGATGTGTCGGCGTGTTATCTCCCTGAATCAAGTCAGTTGGAAGAAGTCGGCGGTCTAACCGTTGCTGGCAATCAGGACACCAAAAGATGGCCCGTCGTTGCACGCCCTGAACTTTGCATTCAATTGTTCCATGGCATCGAGCACACCGATGTCCATTTCGTCCGTATACCGATGATGAAGAGTCGTGAGGCAAGCGAGAAATGCGTGCCGCGGTCTCCACTAAGGTTTCGCAATCCTCATAAGACAGGTCACCGATTTTGGCAAACGGGCTGAGGCCGACGGCCCACAAAGTTTCACTTCGAGCGACGTTACCCAAGCCACTGATCACCGATTCGTCTGCGAGGATATCAACGACCATCGCCGATTGATCATGATGTTGTAAGAGATTCCGAGTGCACACATCTATGTCGCAGCGCACATGAGAAATATTTGGTCCTACTCCGCCCGACTGCGGATGTCGCCCGCGATCTGGCACGCGAAATGTTTCAACCACAGCAGCATCAAAACAAACGGCGACCCAATCAGAGACTTCAATGACGACTCGTGCCCGATGAGTTTCTTTACGCCATTGTTCGCCAACACGATATAGATGCCATTGACCAGTGAAGCGCAAAGATGTTGACAAGATGATTCCGTCATCCCATTGAATATCAATATGACGACCGCGGCAGATGACTTTTTCAATCACGCTATGATCAAGAGGTGCGGGTCCAATCGTGGACATCGCATCAAAACGAAGGGTTGACATACCCACGAGAGCCGTTCGCAGTTTGGCGGCTGAGTGAAGGATGCTACGTTTCGTGACGATAAGACAAGAGTAAACGAACTACGAGGTCATTTTGAGGACATCAGCCTAAAAAACCGCTACCGTAAAACTCGTTATGCTGGACCCAATAACAGAAGCTGAACGAGCGATGATGGAACGGGCAAAGGCCCGGCACGGTTCGCTTGGTGCAATGGTTTTCAGTGGCATGCTTGGATTAGAAAAAATCCTCGGTCGCAAGCCAAAAGACGAAGGTGCCGTCATCTGGGAAGCCTCAGGTGAACCCGAGGACATTGACGCCGACGGAATCTCTATCGCCCTTGACGACGAGACTCAAGTGGTCTCGCACCCGAATTCTCAAAGAGAGCCACGACGGATTCGTAAACGCCGCTCAGGGACGACAACCGACTAGCAACCTCTACGGCAACTTGCCAACATGCGCCAATCCGAGACGCAATAGACGATCCTGTCCACCAGTCATATCGGCGGCGATTTTGCTGCTGGCGGCTTCGGCGGGCGTAAACCAAGCCAGGTTCAGGGCTTCCTGCGTGGGCGTACAGTCCCCCGACACAGGGACCACATAAGCCAAGCTCACGGCGTGATGGCGCGGGTCAACGAATCCGCTGATCTCTGGGTCGGGAAAGTACTCAGCGATCGTGAAAGGCGATGGGTTGGGAGGAATGTGTGGCAGGGCCAGCGGTCCCAAGTCTTTTTCTAGATGCCGGACTAAGGCATCGCGAATTCGTTCGCCGTACAAAACTCGACCAGAGACCAACATTCGGCTGATTGAACCATCCGAGGCCACCTTCAGTAATAAGCCAACCTCGGTGACGCGACCATGAGAGTCGACTCGCACGGGAATGACATCGACATACACCAATGGCACATTGGCACGCACTGCCGCCAAGAGATCGGGGCTGAGCCATGCTGTTCGGGTATCAATCTGGTCACTCACAACTCTTAGTTTCTCAGATTCCGTGACCGTGTGTGCGCTATTGGCCTGTGACGCTGAAGAAATCTTGAATGGTTCAGACAGGGCGGAGGAATTTCTGGCGGGCAGCCTCAACCTGTTCCCAAACAAAACACTCGGCGGAGTGGTCATTGACTAACCCGAGGGACTGCATGAAGGCATACATCGTTGTGGGTCCAACAAAACTCCAGCCTCGTTTCTTGAGGTCCTTGGACAATGCCACTGACTCTGGAGAAGTCGCCCGCAAATCCAATGAAATGCTCTTGGGCTCAAAACCCCAGATGTAGGTCGCCAGTGATCCCGCCTCTTCAATGAGTTCGAGACATCGCTGCGCATTGTTAATCGTTGACCGAATCTTGCCGCGATGGCGAACGATTGTTGCGTCCCCCACTAGACGCTCAATATCTCTCTCATCAAAGCCTGCGACTTGATCAATCTCAAAGCCACAAAATACCCGCCTAAAATCTTCGCGCTTATTTAAAATTGTGCTCCACGACAATCCACTCTGGAAGCCTTCAAGGCATATTTTTTCAAAGAGCTGGGTGTCATCAGCGGTCGGGAAACCCCATTCGTTGTCATGGTATTGCGACATCAACCCAGGCGTTGAACCCCAAGCACATCTTTGCTCAAGAGGCACATTCACCTGCGCGGAACTGAGCCGGCAATCGTTGTCCGACGTAATTCTCGACGAAAGCCGCCATAGTCATTCATCGCAAAGTGTTGAGTTGAACGATTATCCCAAATCACAACATCTCCCGCTTGCCATCTATGCCGATAACCGAATTTGGCATCAGTGCTGTGGAGATGCAAAAAGGCCATCAAAGATTGTGCCTCATCGGTTGTCATGCCATCAATATCGCGAACATAAGCCCGATTAAAAAATAAAATGGTGCGGTCAGTTTCGGGATGCCTCGTGACCAACGGGTGCAATTGTTGTTCGTTCGCCGAATCATCACAAACGATTTCCATCCCACGCATTCCCGAATGCACACCCTGCATCTTGGGTGAATAGGCATCGCGCGCTGAATGCACTGCATCTAGGACTTGGAGTTTCTCTTGCATCGCCCGATTCAACGCAGTCCATGCGGCGCTCATCGAAGTGAAGCAGGTGTCTCCACCCCAAGGCGGAACATCCACGGCCGACAAGATCGTAAATGACGGGGGTTCAGCCTGAAATGAAAAATCAGAATGCCAAACTCCGCCAAAGTTGAAAGATGCCCCTTCGTCAGCCTCTTTGACGACCCGAATGACCTCCGGATATTCGGCCATCGTGGCAATAAATGGCACCTCACCGAAAGGTCCAAGCCGAGCCGAAAACCGACTCTGTTGTGCTGGGTCGAGGCTTTGATTGCGAACGATGAGAACCTCGTGTTGGCAAATTAACGCCCGCAATTCGCCAAGTTCGACATCGCTGAGATCACCCAGATCGATTCCAGCGACCTCGGCCGCTAACACTCCCGTCATTGGTTGAACCTTGATTGGCATATCTGAACCCTAACTGCTCTAAGGTTAAGGTATGTCAACAGTTGTGGTCCCTCGTTTCGGCGAGTTGCTCAGTCCCTTCATCTCACGAGTACCAGCGGTGGCCATGCCTCGATTCCTCGCCCTCCTTGAAAGAGGCGCCGCCAATCGCTACCGCATGTGGGCTGCTGAACTTCCGGAACATCACGCAGTACTGATGACCTGTGCCGATAGTGAAGATGAGATCGCTCATCGCATTGAGCAAGCCTTTGCCCTTGACGAGTCGTTGCGCGACGAGTTGCTCGCGCCACTTCCTGAAGCCACGCAAACGTATTACGACGCCTTTGCCCCATACGACATTTGGGATCAGTTACGCATTCAAGCGAACGCTGAGCGTCAGGGCGCCAATGCCTGGCGAGGTATCGCCGCCAATCATGGTGATCCAAATGTGGTTGCGGTCTTGCACTCATGTTCGGCACTTGAAGAACTCAGCGCCGATGCACTTGATGCATTGATCGCAACGCACGCCCCCACCCACTAGTCATCAACTAAGATTTCTGCGTGCCAGTTCAACGACTTTTTCGAACGTTGCAAGTGGCGACATTATTGATGTCCACGACTTATGGCGTGATGTTCACCATGCTTGATGATTACCGTGATGAATACGGAATCAGTGAGTCAGGTTTGGGATTTGTCTTGGCAATCGGTTTTTTCTCAGCCTTTCTCAGCCAAATATCTATTGCCCCTCTGGCTGATCGCGGGCGGGCCAAGACCCTCATGGTCACTGGATTCGCACTCGTCATTGTTGGTTCCATCATTATGGGATTTGGCGATACCTTCCCAATCCTTGTTCTTGGCCGCTCACTGATGGGTATCGGAGGTGGAATGGCATTGCCAGCATTGCGCAAAATCGTCATTGTCGCAGACCCAGAAAATCTTGGAGGCAATTTAGGAAGGTTGCTCAGTGTTGACATTGCTGGCTTTGCCCTCGGTCCAGTGATTTCCGTTTTAACGGTTGACACTTTTGGGATTGCTGCTCCATTCATCATCATCGGTACCGCCGTTTTTGTGGTCACCATGATTCTCATTCGTGTTGATGTTCCTGAAACTGCTCTCGCTGATCGTCCTCGCGAGCACTTGGCTTTTGATTTGCTACGCATCCCTGCGGTGTCGGGGGCAGTCCTCATTGGACTGGCTCTGTTCTTAATGATCGGCACCTTTGACTCGGTGTGGTCCATCATGATGGATGATCTCAGCGGTCCTGAATGGATGGCCAACGCTGGGGTCAGTCTGTTCGCGCTTCCGATGATTGTGCTGGGCCCCATCGGTGGACGTTTAGCCCAACGTAAAGGCGCTTACCGCTTAGGAGCACTTGGCATGGTCGTCGGCGCATCCTGCATGGTTTTGTATGGTGTTCTCCCCAACCCGTATCTGATGATGGGCGTGTTTCTCATCCACATCATCAACGACGGACTCACTGTCACGAGCACCGGTGTGGCAATCGGTTTGGCGGCTCCCGCTGAACGCCAAGCTGGAGCGCAAGGATTGCTGGGCGGATTGCAAACTTTAACGGGTGGCATAGGTGCTTCGTTTGCAGGTTGGAGTTACGACCATTTCGGTCGCGGAACTACTTTTTCAATCACCGCCATCACCATGATCGTGTTGGTGATGCTCGGACTGTTACTCGCAGGCCCTAAACATCGCTCCGCACCCGTCACTGTCCTAGCAATTGTGCCAACATCGTAAGTATGGGTTTGCGAGATGGCGACGGTTGGGTATTTTGCCAATGCGGCTTTCGCCATTGGGGACTCCACGGAGCAGCTGGTCTATTGATGGTTCGTTTCGACATGGGTGAACCCCATGTGTTGTTGCAACTGCGCGCAGGATGGACTCACGGCGGTGGCACATGGGCAATTCCTGGCGGCGCATTGGACTCTCACGAGAACTCCATTGAAGCGGCCATTCGCGAAGCATTTGAAGAGGCAGGGATTGACGCCCAATTTCTTGATGTCAAGGATACGTATTCGGACAATCATGGAAACTGGCGCTATGACACAGTCATTGCACATGTCACGGGTGATGTCGGTGCACATGAAGCGAACTATGAATCCGATGAAGTGCGCTGGGTTGCATTGTCAACAGTGGAAAATTTTGACCTACATCCTGGGCTGCGAACATCGTGGCCCCATGTTCTACCCAAGTTGAAAGCCACATTGCCCTCCTAATCGGCAATAAACCTGAGGTATTCTGTGCGTATGACTGATCTCCCTCGTTTTGATCGTTCGGTGGCCAGCAGCGAAGTTATCCAAGCCCTCTCCACCGTTGGTTGCGCCATCATTGAACGTCTCGTGGACACCGACGTCGTAGACCATGTGCTCCAAGAAATGCAACCGTATATTGACGCCACGCCCTACGGCAGCGAAGACTTCACTGGCTTGCAGACAAAACGGACTGGCGCGCTATTGGCACGTTCTCGTTCCAGTATTGATCTTGTCGCACACCCTCTTGTTCTTGACATTACCCAACAGATTCTCCATCCCTATGCCAGCACATTCCAGTTACATCTCACGCAAATCATCGCCATAGATCCTGGCGGTCAAGCCCAAGGACTGCACCGTGATCAGTGGTGCTTTAATATGTTCCCCTTCCCTCCTGAGATGGACGTTGAGGTCTCAACAATCTGGGCCTTAGATGATTTCACCGCAGAGAACGGTGCCACCAGAGTCATCCCCAACAGTTTGCTTGATCCCTCATCA
>BJGB01000074.1 GCA_014190215.1 Actinomycetes bacterium
TGCGTTTACCTGTGATTGAACGGGCCTTAGTCTGGTTGGCCGATCACAAGCCACAGAACCCTGGACCCACGGTCATCAACTGGGGAGACGCTCGTCCCGGAAACATTTTGTTTGATGGGCTCACACCGACGGCGGTCCTGGATTGGGAAATGGTCAACGCTGGCCCAGCAGGAGTTGATGTTGGTTGGATGATTTTCATGCACCAATTCTTTCAGTCATTAGCCGACGTTTTCGAAATGCCGGGATTCCCCGAGTTCTGCCAGCCTGACGACATCATTGAGGCTTATGAGAGTGCAGGCGGGCAACATATCGAGGACCTTCAGTGGTACATCGTCTACGCAAGTTTACGCTTTGCGGCAGTCGCCATTCGAACTTCGCTTCGCGGTGTCGCCTACGCCGAGCGCGAAATGCCAGATGATCCCGAAGATCTCATCATGCACAAGGCCATGCTCTACGCCCAGATCAGTTAACTATGTCAGTTAACTACGTCTGTTAGGACTTGAGTAACTCTGGGCGCATTGTGGCGATCTGACGACGTATACCCTCACGCCAATCAATGGTTGTGCTGAAGCCCAGATCACGGAGTTTGCTGACATCGGGAACGATGGAAGCAATGGTCGCCGTAGTCGGTGCAAATGTTGGGGTCAAACCAGTGAGTCGCCCCATCTCCTCGCACCAATCTTCAATTGACACAATCTGATCACCGCCCCAGTTGACGATCTCTGCTGGCGTGGCAGATAGTGACAACAGATACGGAATGCTTCGAGCAATATCAACAGCGTGAATCGGCGTGTAATCAGTGGGTTGATCCACATGCACTGGAATCGCAATGTTGCGCTCCATCATCATCAAATGAAATGACATCCAGCCGTAGGTATCGCCGTAGGGCACATTCAAACGCGCAATCACTGTCGGAACGCCCAAACGTTTTGCGGTGTGCTGCACCAAAACCTCACCAGCGATCTTGGAGATGCTGTATGTCGGCATACCTGGCATTGGGCGATGACTATCACCCAACAGGTCAGTCTCTCGACGAGGTACCCCGTGCTTGGGCTCATACACCGCAGTCGACGAACAATGGAAAAAAGTTAAGTTGTCGCTACGTTGCGCAGCCATTTCCATTAAGTCCGCGCTGCCATGAGCATTTGCCGCGAAAGCTTCAGCAAAGTTATTGCTCTTGGCCACCGCAAAATGCAATACCAAATCCAGATCTGCCGGGACTTCGTCAAGCCGACCATTCTCGAGATCAATACTCACCGTTTGGACACCTTTGTCATGCCATGGCTGACGCTGCGCAGGTTCATTAAAGCGTGCCGCCCCGTACACCGTGTTACCGGCACTAGCGAGTGATTCAGCCAATGGTCCAGCGACCCAACCTGTCACGCCAGTGACCAAAATCTTGCGCCCTGTAATTGCTTCGATACTCATTGTGCTACCACAACTGATCGGTATAGGTATCCGTGCCAAACACGGTGTTCTTAAATGGACTTGTCCACAAATGAGTAGCTAACCCACTGGCATTTAAGTCAGCACCAAAGCGTGCATAACCTTCGCTCCACTGCGCTGCGGGATCGTGATCAAGAAAATGAATCTGCATAAAACGCTGCTCGGCCTTAGGTACTCGGGGTACATCTGGTGGGGCATCATCTAACAACGGCAACAAGGTGGAGTAGTTGAAAACATCTGGACCCCATGAAGACTCAAAGGCTTTAGGCGCCCAACGATTTTTCATCCACTCACCCATTTGCTCGTGGGTCACGCCATCTTTCAGTTCACCAACATTGACCACGATGCCGGGATAACCGCGATCAAGGGCGAGTTCAATATTCGTCGTTGTATCAGTACGTGTCATCGACCATGCGTTGTTATACAACTGCGTGTGAATATGTGTTCGCTCGCCGAACATTCGCCCCGTGGCGTGGAGATTCTTGACCGTGTCGACGCTCCAACGATTCCAATCGTCGTGGTGTCCCTTGAGAACCCAATAGATCGCCAGATAGGAACCGGACATTGGATCTGGAGTCATCGGCGAATCAATGGGATACCGCAAAGCCTTGAGATCTTTCGTTGAGACAAATCGATCACCAGCAAATGAGTACGCCCCCACCAAAACGCCGCCATAAAAATGATCCCGCTCGTACCAACGGTTGTATTCGACTTCATGACCTTTGGTGGGCTCCACCATGGTGAATAACAATGTTCCAAGTTCAATCGGGTATTTCTTCATAACTCCCCCTTCGGCGCAACTGATTACGATGTGATCCCAACTCTAGATGTTTCTGACGGAGAGTCAGAAACCCAAGCCGTGAGAATGGGGCTACTCCCCAATCACAACCACAGGCTCCTCGGTGAGCACCCAGTGAATCTTTGAAGTATCTAAAAACTTTTCCGTATCAGCCATCACCAAAGGAAAATCTGGCTCAGACATATGAGCGTTGAATTGTTCAGCAGAGTCAAAGATCTGGATCGTTACGCCGTCAAAATCGGGTTCATGGCGACTACCCGCAGGAGGCCACACAGCCGCATGCTGCTCATAACGACGGACATACTTTGCTGCTGAACAATTACGAATCAGCGGTCCGTGAATATCAAACCAGTAATCAAGAAATTCCTGATGAGTTGTGCCTGGCTTGCGCTTAAGCATTGAGACGAGTCGAATCATGGTGATGCCTTTCAGTTCACTAAATTTCTATTACAAACCTAAGAAAGATCCACCATCGCAGATGATTGTTTGACCAGTCACAAAAGATGAATCATCACTTGACAAAAATAATGCAACAGAGCCAATGTCTTGGGTGATATCGCCAACCCGACCAAGGGGAGTTCGGGCTTCAATGGCACTCTGTAAGGCAGGGTTACGATTAAAGGCGCTCAAAAGTGCTGGGCTACCAGCGACTGGACCAATGCAATTGACGGTCACGCCGTGTTGACCCCATTCACGAGCCAAACTTTTAGCGATCGCGCGTTGAGCGGCCTTAGCTGGCGAATACAAAGGAATATTTGCGCTGCCTTCAATGCCCGACGGTGATGTGATCAGGATCAATCGTCCGCCACCTTGACCCGCTGGTCGTGCCGAAGATGAAATCAGGTACGGCATCGCTGCACGAGCACAAAACAAACTGGCCCACACCCCAGTCCGTGACATAGAGGTCCAGTGTTTATCGATCTGTGCTTGCTCTAACTTATGGGGGATGCCGCCCATGAAGGCGTTATGCACCATGATGTCCAGACGTCCGAACTGTTGCACCGTCTGCTCCACACACTCGTCAACCGAACGCGAAACTGAAACATCAGTGACAATGCAGACAGCCAATCCACCTGCCGAACGAATCGACTCAACAACGGGCTCACCGGTTTCTGCTCTTCGCGCGGCGATCACAACTACTGCACCCGCTTGTGCCAAGCGACGTGCGATACCTTCGCCGACTCCCTGACCTGCTCCCGTCACGATGGCCACCCGATTTTTCAATCGGAGATCGCTCACATCCATAATCCACCGTCGCAAACAATCGTTTGACCCGTGATATCGCCTGAGGTCTGACTACACAGCCACGACACCACGCCAACAGGACTGACTTGGCCGACTAACGAACGCGGAGCGATTGACACTGGACCAGACACGTCTGGATCAATGTCAAACCAATGTGGCTCAACCGCCACTGCATTCACTGTTATTCCGGCTTGTCCCCATTGACGAGCTGCCGATTTCACCAAAACACGCGCCGATTCTGCGAGTGCCGATTGGGCAACTAACCCCGCCCCACCTGACATACCCGTCGTGGGAACCACAACCACAATGCGATGAGAGCCCCGCGCATGTGCTTCTTGCAGATTGACGATGACCTGTTGCATCGGCTGTTCATACATAACGTCAATCATTTCGTCGGTGAGATCAAGAAGCGAATCCACGACCACGGCACCATCAACGCCAACAACAATCACCGTGCTCGGAGTATCGCACTGCACACCAGACCGCAAAAGTTCAGCTAGGGCGCCATCGCCCAAGACTGTCACACTCACAACACCGCATCCCCAGTTTCAAGATGGGCCGACGCGTCACCGTATGCGTCAACCAGCATGATTCGTTGAGAAAACGCCCAAATACCAGAGTCATTTTGAGTGAACTCATCGTGATAGCGACCAGATGCCACAACTTGAAGCGGCAAGACACCGGGCACATTTTGTAAAACGGTGAACTGTGAACGAGTTCGCGCCTGACCGGGTGCATCAGATTCGAGGATCGTATTTGTCACGAGATGTTTTGTCCGCGGAATCCCCTCATAGGTCTTTACAAATTGATGCATGACCTCACCGACCATCTCGCCTGGCACTGCAGGCTGGTCTGGCCCCGCCATAAAAACAGGCACACCGGCAAAAAGTACCGAGAGGCCGTCAAAGTTGCCACTATCCACAAGTTCGGCATAGACGTACAACAAATTGAGAACTGCTCTTTCATCTCCGTAAGTAAGCACGGGAACACCCTAGATCAACTACGGTCAAAGCATGGCTGATAATGAAAACAACCCCCCTCAACCCTCTGGCTCATGGCCGATACCCGGCGAACAAACCGATGAACTTGTACGTGCCGCATTCCCACTGCGTCTCGGGCTTGTCGAAGGAAAAGTTGCCCTAGTGACCGGCGCCGGTCGAGGAATCGGTGAAGCAACTGCGCGTTTATTCGCCGTTGAAGGTGCCGCTGTTGTTGTCTGCGATATTGATGGGGACGCTGCCCAATCTGTCGTGCAATCCATTCAGGAACGTGGCGGAGAGGCCGTTGCAGTCGTTGCCGATCTCACCAAGGAAGATGAAGTCGCCGCCGTCATCACGACTGCTATTGACCGCTATGGTCGCCTTGATTGTGCGGTCAACAATGCTGGAGTCAGCGGTCGCTTTGGATCGTTTATTGATTTGCCGCTGCACGAATGGCAACACATGATCAACGTCAACTTAACCAGTGTTTTCCTCTGCTTGAAGTATGAACTCGGCGTCATGGCCGCACAGGGCTTTGGCTCAATCGTCAATGTCTCTTCGGGAGCAGGCGTCGTGGCCGCTCCTGGTCTTCCGCATTACACAGCCGCCAAGCATGGTGTACTCGGTCTGACAAAATGTGCCGCTACAGAGTTTGCCGCCAAGGGAGTACGCGTCAATGCGATTCTCCCCGGCACCACTCGAACACCAATGATTAATGGATTTATCAACGGCGACCCAGCCATGGAAAAAATGGTTAGTCGCGGTATCGGTCGTGGCCATATGGGTGAACCTTCAGAAATAGCAGAATCAGCAGTTTGGTTATGCAGTGACCGAGCCAGTTTCGTCTGTGGTGAATCCTTATTAGTTGACGGCGCCACCGTCTGTCGCTGACTTTTTCTTGTCATTCAAACATTAAGTCCACGACGACATAATGTCATCAACACTATGTTCACCTGAATGACAGGGCACGCCTGCGTTAGCTGCAGTGCGCGAAAAACGCGGTGCCGCTTGTGCTTGAACCACACCATTGATCGTCACAACAGTGCCTCGTGCTGCAGTGTGAGGATGACTGGCGACTTCGCTCGGTGACAGTACCGGAGCGAAACAAGCATCGGAACCCTCAAATATTTCTTCCCATTGCTGACGCGTTCGTTCGGCAAACACTTGTGCCATACGAACTTTCGCGGCCACCCAAAGAGTGCGATCATTTTGTTTGTCGGCAGACAACAACGCATCTTGAGCAACACCGAGACGATCAATGAGTTCAGCGTAGAACTGCGGCTCAATGGCTCCGACTGAAATCCATTTGTGATCGGCGGTCTCGTACACATTGTAAAAGTGCGCTCCACCGTCAATGTGGTTCGTCCCCCGCTCGCCCCAGAAACCACTCGTGGAGGCCGAGAAAAATGGTCCGAGAATCATCGCCGCCCCGTCCACCATGGCGGCGTCGATAACTTGTCCCTTACCGCTAGAAAAACGCTCAACAAGAGCACTCGCCACACCCATCGCTAAAACCAAACCGCCGCCAGCAAAGTCACCTAGGAGGTTGATGGGTGGCGTCGGGGGTTGGCCAGCAGAACCAATGAGATGCAAGGCCCCCGACAAAGAGATGTAATCAATGTCGTGCCCAGCGGTGTGGGCCAACGGGCCCTCTTGACCCCAACCAGTCATTCGTCCATAGATCATGCGTTCATTACGACGACAAACTTCGTCTGGGCCGATGCCAAGTCGTTCGCACACTCCTGGCCGAAATGGGTCAACGAATACATCAGCACGGTCAGTGAGTTCAAGCAGCGTGGCAATGTCAACTGCACTTTTTAAATCCAAAGCAATACTGCGCTTCCCGCGCATCATGGGGTTCGTTGCCAAACGAGTTCGTTGTACCCGCGCCGCTACCTCGGGACGCTCCACTGCGATCACATCGGCCCCAAGATCGGCCAAGATCATGGCTCCATAAGGTCCAGGTCCTTGCCCGACCAATTCAATGACCCGCACACCGTGCAATGGTCCAGTCATCGCCGTCAACCTTCGAGGCCAGCGTCAACCATGGCCTGTTGCTTCGCCCAGCGATAGTCACTCTTGCCCGCTGGCGAGCGCACCATGAGTGCGACCAAGGTCAATTGACGGGGCACTTTGTAACCCGCAACATGTAAGCGACAATGCTCCTGAATACTTTCTAACGTTGGCGTTGTCCCTGCGCGCGCCTGCACAACAGCAGTCACCCGCTCACCCCAACGGTCATCAGGTACGCCGACAACAACGGCATCAAAAACTTCGGGATGGCTTTTCAAAGAATTCTCCACTTCTTCAGGAAAAATCTTTTCTCCACCACTGTTAATGCACACAGAACCACGACCAATCAAAGTGATCGTGCCATCTAGTTCAAGGCGAGCAAAGTCCCCAGGAACTGCATAACGCGTGCCATCGGGAGATGTCATAAATGTGGCCGCACTTTTCTCAGGATCCTTGTGATACCGCAATGGAATATTGCCCGCGCGCGCCAACCGACCTATTTCGCCTGGTTTTACTGGCATTAAATCCTCACCCAAAACGAAAGTGTCACGTGCCGCAGTGACGGTTGGACCGCCCTTCATCTGAGAATCTTTATCAACTCGGACAATTCCATTAGCCCCGCCTTCGCTGGAACCGATCGAGTCGCTGATCATAATATTTGGGAACAATTCCATGAATTGTTCTTTGCAAGATTGGGAGAACAACACAGCGCTAGAGACGACGGCAAAGAGGGACGTTACATCATGTTCTGCTGCATGTTCAGAGATGTAATCAAGTAACGGCCGCGCCATTGCATCCCCGGTGATCATCACGAGGTTCGCTTTCTCGCTCTCCACTGTTTTCCACACATCAGCTGGATCAAACTTTCCTCGCAGAATGACTTTGTTCCCAACAAAACTTTGACCCATCACGCTCCACTGCGAGGCCCCATGCATCAACGGAGGCAAGGGGTAAGAAATGATAGGAAATCCCACCCGACCTTTTTCAACAAAACCGTCAGGGCTCGTTAATTTGACACCCGTCATGATGTCAATTCCTCCACCTAATGCCATCACTACGTCAGCGTGACGCCACACCACGCCCTTAGGCATCCCAGTTGTGCCACCAGTGAACAAAATGTAGATGTCGTCATCGGACCGCGGTGCGAAATCGCGCTCAGGACTCTGATCAGCTAACGCAGATTCGTAATCCTCACCAATGATCAGCCTTGGCAAATCAGGTGCCACGGTACGAGCGCGCTCGACAAACTCTTCTTCGACAATGAGATAACTCAAATCGGCATTAGCAAAAAGATACGACAACTCGTCCTCAACATAGCGATAGTTGATGTTGACCCAGACCGCACGAATCTTGAATATCGCCCACAGTGACTCAACCCATTCGACGCGATTTAAGGCGTAGATACCCACGTGGTCCCCCGCCTTAACACCCTGCGCCTGCAGATAATGAGCTAACCGATTTGCTCGCTCATCCAACTCGGCGAAGGTGCGACGAGTGCGATCATCAACGATGTAGTCCCGATCAGGCCACTCATCCACGGCAGCTTCAAAGAGATCGGCAAGGTTAAAAGTCGTTGCTGGCATATCTGTTTGTTATCACATCACAGCGAATATGACCCAACCCCATCGGTCGTAGTAGAAAATAGATACGAATTTGGTCATCGCACCACAAGATGAGGAGTCAAGATGTCTGGTACCGAGCACTTATTGGTTGAGCAAGTGGGACACACATTGGTCATTACCATGAATCGTCCTGAAGCAAAAAATGCCCTCAGTTCGGCAATGCTTGTTGGGCTAGCCGATGCTTGGGTTCGTCTCAACGAGGATGAAGATCTGCGTTGCGCAGTGCTCACTGGCTCCGGTGGATCATTTTGTACTGGCATGGACCTCAAGGCTCGGGCCAACGATGATTCTGCACCCAATCCCTATCAGGAACGCTGGGCCGCCGACCCAGATCTGCATTGGAAAGGACTTTTGCGCCACTATCGCTTACGCAAACCTTTGATTGCTGCCGTTGAGGGTTACGCCGTCGCTGGTGGAACGGAAATTCTGCAAGCAACTCATATTCGCGTTGCTGGTGAGAGTGCCACCTTCGGAGTCTTTGAAGCCAAGCGGGGCTTATTCCCCGTTGGCGGTAGCACGGTGCGCTTGCAACGACAGATCGGCTACACCAATGCCTTAGAAATGTTGCTCACCGCTCGCGGCTATACCGCTAGCGAAGCCAAAGAGATTGGTCTTATTGGGCACGTCGTTGCCGATGGTCAAGCACTCCGCAAAGCAATGGAATTAGCCGAGATGATTTGTGCCAATGGCCCCCTCGCTGTTGAAGCAATTCTCAAATCAGTTCAAGAAACGGCAGGCATGTCAGAGGCAGAAGGTCTGAAATTGGAATTCGAAATCGGCTGGCCGATTTTTGCCACCAACGACTCTAAAGAGGGTCCCCGTGCCTTCGCCGAAAAGCGAGCACCAAACTGGACTCGAACTTAAGTCAATGATTCGTCAAGGCTTGTCGGATGAGACAAGCCACATTGCGAAGAACTGGCTTCCACCACCGTAAGCGTGACCGACAGCTTTCTTAGCACCAGCAATCTGATGTTCACCAGCCTTGCCCATCACCTGCAACGCAGCCTCGCCGAATCGCAACATGCCGGAAGCCCCAATCGGATTGCTCGACAGCACTCCGCCAGATGGATTGACCGGCAACGATCCAGTCATCTCCGTGACGCCATCTTCAACCCATCGCCAACCCTCATTGCGCGGAGCAAAGCCTAGGTTTTCCAACCACATCGGCTCAAACCAAGCGAAAGGCACATACATCTCCAGCACATCAACTTCTTTGGCTGGATTTGTAATACCGGCCTTACGCCATAAATCTTCAGCACACATTTCACCAGCGCGCGGACTGATTTGTTCGCGCCCAGCGAAGGCTGTGGGTTCACTACGCATTGCTGTTGCATGTACCCAAGCTTTCGGACCCGCATGCTTATCAGCGCGCTCTTCACTCATGATCACTAGAGCCATTGCTCCGTCACTGGACGGGCAGGTTTCAATGAAACGAATGGGATCCCACAACATCGGGGTCTCAAGCGCCTTTTCAAGCGTCCAATCAGGTTCATGTAAATGGGCATATGGGTTTTTGCAAGCATTGGTGCGATCCTTCACTGCCACCA
>BJGB01000075.1 GCA_014190215.1 Actinomycetes bacterium
CTTCTTAGGAGCTGCCTTCTTAGCTGCTGCCTTCTTCTTAGGAGCTGCCTTCTTAGCTGCTGCCTTCTTCTTAGGAGCTGCCTTCTTAGCTGCTGCCTTCTTCTTAGGAGCTGCCTTCTTAGCTGCTGCCTTCTTCTTAGGAGCTGCCTTCTTAGCTGCTTTTTTAGGAGCGGCCTTCTTTGCTGGAGCTTTTTTTGCTGCCATGGGATGAACCCTTTCTGTTTGGTTTGCTATTTATTTGGATTAAGAGTCGCCTTGAGCGTCGAGCTCGCAGCGAATTTCATTTGACGTGATGCGGGGGACTCCATCGAGACACCCGTCTGCGGATTACGAACCGTGCGGGCAGCACGAATCTTGGTCGTGAATGAGCCGAAGCCCGGCCACGCCACTTTGTCGCCCGTTTTGGTCGCTTCTACTAGGTGATCAAAAAAAGCACCCAAGGTTCGCTCGGCATCAGCCTTGCTCACATCAGCACTCTTTGCCACCGCATCTATCAACTCTGACTTAGTCATTCGGATTGTTTCCTTCTCAGTTCTCGGGTGGAACTACCCACAGTTGATTCGCTTTTGAGGTCATTTACAAGTATTCAAGTTATTGCAAATGCAACAAACTCGCCATGGGGATGCTAGTTGACGTCGCGGACATCCAAATTCATGGACCAGTTCGGCCGTTTCACCAGCCGACGACACAGCCAGCAACAAGAGTTTGTCACGACCAAGCCCACCGGTGGTGGATGCCTAGGTCCAGGATCGAAGCGTGTCAAACGCTACCAATGTTCATAAAAAGTTTCCCTCAAAATGCCCACATCACAATGGCAACCTTTGCCAAACTAGAACTACTTGAGAGCGTGAAGGAGATTTGGTGACGAAACTGCTGCGGGACACAGGACACAGTGACGAAGAGTACGAGCTTGAGGCTCGAGGACGCGAACCCCAGCTTGAAAGTGAGTCGCAACTGGCACCTGCGCAACGCGCGACACGAGTTGTTCTTGACACATCCGTGTTAATTGCAGATCCCAATTGTTTGTTGGCCTATCCCAACTGTGACATCGTCATTCCCCTTACAGTCATTGAGGAATTGGATGGTTTAAAGAGCAGACCTGATGATGTAGGTCGAGCAGCACGTGCAGCGTTACGGGGTCTTGAGGACATCCGAATGCGAGCCGGCGGTTCGCTCGCTCATCCAGTTCTATTGGTACAAGATGACGACAACACCGCAACCGTCCACATTGAAATCAATGGCATCCAAAAGCATCTCCTGATTGAGCATGGCCTCGACGCGACGAAGGCGGATAACCGTATTATTGGGGCCGCTCTTGGTCAGGCCAACCATGGTCCGACCCATATGGTGTCCAATGACGCTGCTTTGAGATTGAAGGCCGCACATCTTGGTCTCACGGCCCATGAGCATCATCTTGCGGGTCGGCAGTCGTCGACGCGACCAATGGGTTGGGTCACACTTGACTGCCCCGCAGATCTTGTGGACCACCTCTACGGCGGAAGCACGGTGGATCCTGTTGAAGTCGCTCCCAGCGGTTCACTTGCAGAAAATTCTTTTGCTGTACTTCGTTCTGGATCACAATCAGCGTTAGTGCGATGCGTCAATGAGTCGCTACATCTGATCCCCCAGGCCTCACCTGAAGCTTGGGGATTACGCGCTCGATCCAAGGAACAGCGCTTCGCTTTGGAGCTACTGCTAGACCCTGAAGTGAGCGTCATCGCTCTCGACGGGCGGGCCGGCACGGGCAAAACGGTCCTCGCAATCGCCGCTGGATTGGATCAGGTCGTTGAACAACGCCGTTACGAGAAGTTGGCGGTGTACCGCCCATTGGTCGCAGTGGGACGGGCAGATGTTGGCTTTCTTCCGGGAGGGTTGGAGGAAAAACTAGATCCCTGGATGTCAGCAATCCACGACGCCATTGTCGCTCTCACCGATCAGCGTTCAAACCGTGAGGCGCGAACCATGATTGATGAACTGATGTCAAGGAATCAGTTGTCGTTGGAGTCAGTGACTTTTCTGCGAGGTCGCTCGTTACATCGCCAAATAGTCGTTGTCGACGAGGCGCAAAACCTTGAGCCGACGACATTGAAGACGATCCTGACCCGAATCGGCGAAGGTACAAAAGTGATATTCACGGGCGATACCAGTCAAATTGACGCTCCTTATTTAGGGGAATCAAATAACGCCCTAGCGGTTCTGATCGGTGCCTTCAGGGGCCAAAAGTGCTTTGGGCATATCACTTTGACATCGTGTGAGCGCAGCGAAGTCGCCTCTTTGGCCGCCGAACTGCTGTAAGTCACCGTCTGCCGTCAGACCTTCGGCGTTTTTTCCTAATCATGTTTGATATGTGACATTCGGCGCAAAGCACAGATTTTGGTTGACTTGGCTCTTTTTCAGATTTAGTGTTAATTAGGTCAAAGATGAAAAGTAAAAGTCTTCTCCCAATGACTTAGCGAAAAAGAGAGTGAGTCATCATTATGTCCGCTTTAGAGTCCACACCATTGACCATCCCTTCGTCGGAGAACTGGATGGATCACGCTGTCTGTCGGGGCCGAACAAATTTGTTTTTCCCGCCAAAAGCTGAGCGCCCCCAGGCTCGGGTCCGCAGAGAGGCTCAAGCACGATTGCTATGTCGTACTTGCCCAGTCGCAACAACTTGCCAAGACTTTGCGCGCCAAAACCGTGAGTACGGATATTGGGGAGGAGAGTCAGAAGAAGAGCGTCACCTTGCCGGCTTCACCGTCGCCGCCCCAATCGGAATCCGCACCAGAGGTCTACGCACCGCCAATTGATCTCGTCGTGAGTGGTTAGGTCATCGGTTCGCAGACCCCTGCTCTAGGGTGCTATTTGTGAATCAAGAAAAGTCATCGTTCAAGAAATCCCCCCGTTTCGCTGTTTTGGATATCGAGACCACGGGTCTCAGCGCCAGTGAAAATCAAATCTTGCAAGTTGCGGTGGTGCTCATGGACTGGCCTAAGGTCGGCCAACAGTCGCCACCTCAGGGACATAGGGTCTCCGAATGGGCGACCTATGTTCGACCTTCACCTCTACTCAGCAGCAATCTCGGTCCGCAGGAAATTCATGGAATCCGCCGACGCCAATTAATTTTTGCCCCCTCCCTGAAAAAGTCGATGACGACTTTGGCTGAATTGACGAGTGGGTGCATCGTTGTCGCCCATAATGCACCATTCGACACCGGATTTTTATACGCCGCAGCCCGCTCGCAAAATATTGAGTTGAATTGGGCGGGTGTGTTGTGCACCTTAAAAATGTCCCGACGCCTTGATCCAGGTCGCCAGCAAAATCACAATTTAGTCACCGTCTGCGAACGCTACGGAGTCGCTCTCACTCATGCCCACGACGCCCTCCACGACACCCGCGCCACGGCGGAAGTCCTGATATGTCTATTGAAGGCTCACGGGATCGAGGATCCCGCTGAACTCGTTCCCTTCGTCGTCCCATAACGCGTCAAAACGAGTTCGGCCGTGGCACCCGCCAAATCTGCCCACTCCGATGGAGTGACGAGGCGCGCGTGGCAGCCAAAACGCAGTAATACACGTTGCAGCCAACGTTCACTGGAAACAACAACTTCAACTGTCACCCATGAATGACTTGATGAACTAGATGTCGCCGACGAAGCAGAGACGGCCACTCCGGAGTACTGCTCAAGGACCCACAACCACGATGGATCCACCTCAAGTGTGACGACTTGGCGTTCTTGAAGTGAACTAAACCACTCACCTCTCGCTGATGGAGTCACAGCCATGGACTGCTTGATGGTTTGCAAGTCGTCAAGTCGATCAAGTCGAAAGGTTCTCTCTGCCTGAGCCTCAGTATCAAATGACCGGACATACCAGTGGTCACGTTCAGCGAATACCTCAATAGGCACGACACGACGACGTACCGATTGGCCCGTTGCCACTGACCAATAGTCAAACTCCACGATTTGCTGCCCGAGAGCAGCATCAACTAGCGGTGCGACAGTGTCAGGAGTGCCGAGATCAATCGCGAAAGAATCATCATTGTCGATAGCTAAAACCGCTTGCACCTTGGTGATTGCTCGCGATAATGCCCCATCAACATCGGCACCAGGAATTTGCTCGGCAGCGGCTGCAGAAGCAACAAGCGAAAAGGCTTCAGTCACAGTCAGGCGCAAAGGACGATCAAAATATTTTGGAATGCCAAAGTGCACTTCGTCTTCATCGACCCAGAGGTCAATCAGGTCGCGAGGATCTTGTGACACGCCGCATAAAGACGCCAGTGTGAGATCAGCCACCAGATCATCGACAGACATCAAAAAATGATCAGCCATCTCTTGGGTTGAAACATTTTCGCGCTCCATCAGCCACGGCAACATCACCAGTAGACGACGAAGACGGATATTGATGGGTCGGGGTCCGCGTCGTGTCATCGCTCGCCCCTCGTTACCGAGCCAGTCATCTCGAGCAACCAGTCAATGACATGTTGGCGCAAAGCAGGTGGGGCGAGAACTTCGGCGCGATCAAGAAATCCGAAAAGCCATTGTTCAAAGGCTTGAACGTTTGAGCAAGGCACCTGAAACACCACTGAGCCATCAGGTCGATTTTCTACAACTGCGGACTGGGTGTATTGACCGAGAACAACTCCGACATCACTGGCATTTACTAGAACCTGAGCAACTTCGCCCCCGACGTCAATAGCCCCAGGCAACTCTTTGAGATCAACCGGGAAGGCTTTTCTGATATCGAAACCAGATGGGCGCGTGCAGGCGATATCGCGCAGGATGGAAACTTCGCCTTCAATTCGGTCAACTCTGAATGTGCGTTCTGCATTCACCGATTGATCGTGACCAACTAGGTACCACCAGCCACTGCGGGCCAACAAACCATAAGGTTCAACTACTCGTTTGCGGTCGCTATAGGTAAAACCAACAGCGACTTTTTTGATTAATGCCTCGTGTAAAAGCGGCAGGTTTGGATGTACGAGCAAGGTGGCATGAGCCGAGGTGGTCACCAGTTGCGACCCATGTTCTTCCATATCAACTTTCCAGAGTGCCTCTTCGCCCCACGATTGCCCCATACGCAGAGTGGACACGGCTACTCGCAGGGCTGCCGCCTCTTGAGTTGAGAGGTCTAGATCCCCTAACTCGTATGCGCTGCGTTTAATCAGATAGCCAGTCATGCCAGCTTTATCTCCACCCTGCACCTCGGAGTCAATGGGCACCCCTTCATCACGCAAGATGGCTTTATCACGCTCAAAAGCGGCACGTGCTGCAACGAGATTTTCTGGATACTGGCCTTTGAGCTGAGTACGAATTTCTTCAAAGGTGAGATGTCGTCGTGCCGACAGCAAGAGCGCTAAGAGATTGGTGACACGTTCAAGTTGATGCACAGTGCGAGAAACCTTAATGGAGGGGTGATTGAGAGGTGTTGGTCTGCTGTTCGGAGAACCATTGCAACAGAGTGTGGGTCGAAGCATCCATATTGGGGCGAGTCGTGTCGTCCACATCCGCCATGTTTTGAGAGATCTGCGTGGCTAACTCTTTGCCAAGTTCAACGCCCCATTGATCAAAACTATTAATTCCCCACATTGCTCCCTCAAAGAACACAACATGCTCGTAGAGGGCAATCAATTCACCGAGCACTCGGGGCGTTAACTCCGCAGCGACGATCGTCGTGCTCGGTCGATTTCCGGAGAAGTGGCGATGTTTCTCCTGCTGGGCATCTTGCGGTTGACCGAAGGCAAGAGCTTGCGATTGCGCCAACATATTGGCGAATAGCAAACCTTGACGTTGCGTGTCCGGCGAATCAGAGCGAGCGAATCCGATGAAATCAACGGGCACAACATCAGTTCCTTGATGAAGCAACTGCATGAAAGCGTGTTGCGCATTGGTACCTGATTCACCCCACACCACCGGCGAGGTGGCATACGGAACCAGCGATCCATCCTTGCGGACAGTTTTCCCATTTGATTCCATCACCAGTTGTTGCAAATAGGCCGGAAAACGTCGCAGATCAAAGCAATACGGCATCACCACACGAGAGCGAGACTGCAACACAGATGAGTTCCAGATATTGATCAACGCCAACATCAACGGAGCATTGTCGGCACCGACACTGTCGCGGGCGTGTGCATCCATGCTGTGCATGCCGATGAGAAACTCCTGAAACGCCTCTGGGCCGATCGCAATCATGACTGCCAAACCAACAGCCGATGGCAATGAGAAGCGGCCCCCCACCCAATCCCAAATCGCCAACATGTTGCGCGGATCAATGCCGAATTCCTTGACTGCCCGAGCATCTGAACTGACAGCCACAAAATGTTTATTGACTGCTGTCTGCCCTAATGCTGCGACCAACCACTCGCGCGCTGCTGTGGCGTTACTCAAAGTCTCTTGCGTTTTAAATGTTTTTGAGGTGACGATGAAAAGTGTTTCTGCTGGCTCAAGACCCTGAAGATTGGCTGCCAGATCTGCCGGATCGACATTGGCGACAAATCGACAACTGATCTCTGCGGAGCGCAAAGATCGCAATGCCTCGTACATCATTGATGGACCAAGATCACTTCCACCGATTCCGATATTCACAATGGTGCGAATTCGCGATCCAGTTGCACCCACATAATCGCCCGAGCGCACTGCCGTCGCCAAAGTCGCCATTCGATCCAAAGTGGCGTGAACCTCTGGTGCCACATCAATTCCATTCATCAGACTTTGCTGACCTTTGGGCGAACGCAGGGCCATATGACCAACTGCACGACGCTCAGTCACGTTGATCACCTGACCAGCGACCATGTCTTGAAAGGCAGACGCCACATCGCGCTCAAGGGACACACTCAATAACGCCTCAATGATCTTGGGGTCAAGAAGTTGCTTTGAATAATCAATCAGCAAACTACCGACCCTCAGAGTCATGGACTGCACACGATCTGGAGAGGCGGCGAACAACTCTTCCAACGACACTGGAGGCTTGAGCGCCACAACATCACGCCATTGTTGAGTTGTCTCCAGTGCATCCACAGAGGGAACGCTAGTGGAAAGGCTCTGAGATGATAGGAAAGAAGTGTGAGTTCTCAGGTGTCCCCGGAAAAAATACGGAGCACCACTGCCAGTAGCGGAGTTGCTGCTGGCATGTCGGCCTACATTTTGTGGGGATTCATCACCGTTTATTGGAAAGCCCTTAAAGCATTTACGCCTCTCGAGCTCATTGGCTTTCGCATCGTCATGTCGGCGATATTGCTGATTTCGGTTCTCGTGGTACGTCAGCGATTCATCAAGTTATTGCACCTATTGCGACAAGAAAGACTCTGGGGCAGAGTGACTTTGGCGGCAGTATTGCTGGCCATCAACTGGACGACCTATGTCCTGGTTGTCAACCAAGGCAAAGTCATTGAGGCTGCTCTCGGATACTTCATTGCCCCACTTGGGACGATGCTCATCGGAGTCAAAGTGCTCAAGGAAAAACTTCGGACTCCTCAAAAAGTGAGTTCTGGTCTCGCGTTGTGCGCAGTAGTCGTGCTCACCTTTGGTTACGGCCGAGTCCCGTATCTTGCTTTGACTATGGCTGCTTCTTGGGCCGTGTACGGATTGCTGAAACGCCAAGTACCTCTACCACCTCTGGAAAGTCTGATGTCAGAAACCCTCGTGTTAATTGTCCCAGCCGTCGGGCTCATCATGTGGTTCTCTCGACATGCCGATTCGGTTCTGCGTTCAGCAGATGCCCAACATGTGGTGCTCGTGCTTTTATCTGGACTCATCACGGCCATACCGCTGCTACTTTTCGCGACCGCTGCTCTCAAACTGCCGCTCACAGTTCTTGGGCCAATGCAATATTCGGTTCCGATCATCAACTTTCTCTTGGGGTGGTTGGCCTATCACGAAAAACTCTCCCCCAGCCGTATCGTTGGATTTTCGTTGATTTGGCTCGCTCTTGTCGTTGTCACCGTGGACTCGATCCGTCAACAACGACAGAATGCAACCACTCAGTAAGACCTTCCTCGGTTATATTTCAAAGAACTCATATGAGACCACTTCTTCTCTCCCACAAGCGCCTAATCCTGTTTGGTGCAGCGCTTTTTTGCTTCATCACTGGCTGCTCAACGACCAGCGAGAACTACAAATCCGAGGGGGAGAAATTCCTCGAAAGTAGCGATCAGGCGCGGATCGCTGGATACAAATTCAGCAACGCACTCTGCGACACCCCACAGTCCATCAAAGTGGGGACTCAATACGCTTGCTCAGCTACCGACAATGATGGCGATAGTTGGGAATTCATTATTGAGATCACTGGGGATCGGGAACTGACCGTCATCAAGGGAGACGTTGTTCGCTAGCAATCAGTTGGATTTGCGCCCGACAAACTTCCAAGCAGCAGGTGTCAAGACACCAGCGATGCACAATTTCACGAGGTCGCCAGCCAAGAACGGAGTCAAGCCGTAACCCACGGCATTCTGTTCACCGTTGAACACGGGAACACTCAGGTTGTGAGCTAGCCACAAAACGCCGAAGACATAAATGATGACTGAGCCGGCCAACATCGCTGGGAGTGAAGTGGAAAATGAGCGATCTTGACCGCGCTCGGCCAGGTAGCCCACGAATGCCGCAGCGACGACAAAGCCAAACAGATAGCCAGCAGTGGTCCCAGTAGCCATGTGCCATCCAGCGCTGATGTTGCTTCCGGAATCATCACCGGCATACCAAGCGATGGGCATAAAAATACCTACCAACCAATAGGCGCCCATGCTCAGCGCGCCACGACGCCAACCAAGTGCCGCACCTGACAAAAGCACACCCAATGTTTGACCAGTAATCGGCACTGGGGTGAATCCCAGGCTGAAATGGACCTGAGCCAAAATCGCCGTGAGTACGGCAAAACCAATAACTAAAACGACATCACGCACGATGCGATTCGTACGTTCGGTCACGACACCAAAAGTGTCAACCAAAGTCTTGGGTGATGTTGAGATTGCTAACGACATGGGGGGTCCTCCTGAAAGTTGTGTTTGAACCTTACCAATCGCACCCGCCTCATCAAGTAATCGCTTGTCGACTCAACCAGCGTTGCAGTTTTATGCCACGCTTGAGTGGTGGCTGACCAACCCGAGACCCTGACCGAGGATCAACCCACAGTTTTACCATGGTGGCAGAACCCACTGAACTTCATCGCTCTCGGGGTAGCAATGCTCATTTTCGGAGTCGGAATTGGCTACTACGCTGGGCACAAGGCCGCTACCCCAGCCCACAATGCTGTGGACGAAGGTTTTCTTCAAGATATGCGTTACCACCATGACCAAGCGGTGGCCATGGCCTACTACTACCGCACCTCGGTTGATGATCCAGTTCCGCTACTGACGGTTTTAGCCGAAGAAATACTTCTCAGCCAGCAATTGGAGAGTGGACGTATGGTGCAAATGCTCCGCTCATTTGGCGTCAGTGAAGTCAATGACAGCGGAAGAAGCATGGGCTGGATGGGCCACGAGATGGCCATTGAAGATATGGATGGTTTAGCGAGCCAAAGTGAACTAGACGCATTTGCAGCCGCCTCGGGAGATGAAGCATCGCGCATCTTTGCCACCTTGATGATTCAACACCATCAAGGTGGAGTAGCGATGGCGACGTACGCAGTT
>BJGB01000076.1 GCA_014190215.1 Actinomycetes bacterium
GGACAGAGCAGATACTTACCTCGTCGATGAGCAGCGATTGCCGTCACCCCTGTCAGCCGGGCGATGACCTCTTCTCGTGAGGTACGACGCACTGAGCGCTGCCGTCCGACTTCAACCTTTTCGATACGGCGACCTATGAATTTTTCTTCAAGCCCCCGACGTACAGTTTCAACTTCTGGTAATTCAGGCACGGCCAATATCGATGCCGCGTGACTGCAACTTTGACAAGGCGATCGTTGATGCCGCTTGCGCCGCAGCCTTCTTAGTCCTTCCGATTTCCGCGCCCATCTCTTCGCCATTAATCACTACTCGGGCAGTGAACGTCGGTTGATGAGGAGCCCCCGAAGAAGAGATTTCAAGCACTGGCGGACGCGTGAACTCGCGCACACAAATACGGATCAAATGGCTACGAGCATCAAACTCATCAAGCCGCTCAGCCTGATCAATAATTCGATCACCCATCAAATGTGTCACGAAAGCACGCACTTTGTCGGCCCCGCCATCGAGGTACAGAGCACCAATCAGGGCCTCCAAAGCATCCGCTAAAATTGAACCCTTGAAACGCCCTCCCGCAGCATCTTCACCAGCACCGAGTTGCAGCCACTGACCGA
The DNA here is from genome assembly GCA_014190215.1 of Actinomycetes bacterium. Lineage (GTDB taxonomy): Bacteria > Actinomycetota > Acidimicrobiia > Acidimicrobiales > Ilumatobacteraceae > Casp-actino8. The sequence continues at coordinate 612 of BJGB01000076.1, forward strand.
GTTTGATTTCCACAGCGATGTTGGCCAGAGTCTCGGCGTTCACCAAAGACTTTCGCAGATCAGTCAAAGCACCTTCATTCAAGGATGGATGTGCTTCGAAAATCAGATCAGTGATAATCCACTGCAAGATCGCATCGCCCAAAAATTCGAGGCGTTCATTACTCGGCCTTCCACCATGTTCTGCGCACCATGAACGATGTGCCATCGCCTGGCGCAATAAGGGTTCACTGGTGAACACATGGTTAGCGGTGTCTCGAGTCCAAGCGTTGATATCTCCCGCTGGAACTTCTTGACGGCGCAACCGCCGATCTCGACGACTTAACTTGCGCGGTAACTTGCGAAGAGCGGAGAAAACCGCCATGGACGATCAGCCCTTTTGACCGTGAGCCACGACATGGGCATAGACGAAGTCAACTGCATCGCGCACGGTCTTAAGATCAGCTAAGTCATCATCTTCAATCCGAAAGCCAATCGTTCGCTCGCTCAAAGCCTCTTCAAGAGCATCAACCAATTCAACCAAAGCTAGGGAATCAGCATTGAGGTCATCTTTGAAGGACTGTCCTTCCGAAATGTTCTCAGGATCGGTTTCAAGGATGTCCACGAGTTGATCACGCACGATCGCAAAGACTCCGTCGCGATCAAGTGGTGCAAAATTTTTAGGCGTCTCAGTGGGCACAATGTCCTCCGGGTTGATAACTGGTCAACGAATGATAACCCGTACAGCAGCTAACTATTGGTTGATAGCACGATGTATTGCCTCAACGATGCCACACTGCACCATGTCATTGGCGACTTTGATGCCGTTGACGACGGCTCGCGATGAAGATGAGCCGTGGGAAATAATGCATACCCCATCTACTCCGAGCAGTATTGCCCCACCGGTGCTCTCGGGATCCACAATCTCGTAGAGAGGCAACAAAGCAGGCAACAGCGCATCGGCGTGCGGTTTATATTCGGGCAATGCTGAAAAGGCGGCCATCAACGCTTTAACGAGCGTCTTCATGCCACCTTCAAGAGTTTTCAAAACTACATTTCCGGTGAATCCATCTGTGACTACCACATCGACATTGTCCGACATCACATCGCGACCCTCAACATTGCCAATGAAGTTGATGCCAGTCGCATTGGCAAGAAGTTCGTACGCCTCTTTACGCAGAGTGTCACCTTTGCCTGGCTCTTCACCAATTGACAGCAGACCAACTCGGGGACTCTCAATGCCATAGCGATGATGAGCAAATACTGAGCCCATAATCGCGAACTGCACTAACCATTCCGCCTTCACTTCAGCGTTAGCGCCAGCATCAAGCAAAACAGTTGGCGTGCCACCAGGAACCGGAATCGGCGTGGCGATCGCTGGGCGATTGACATTCTTGATGCGTCCCATACGCAACAGCGCAGCGGCCATTGTGGCGCCGGTATTGCCGGCCGAAATCATTGCCGAGGCGCGACCATCACGAACTGCTTCAGCGGCACGAATCAGGGTTGAGTCTTTTTTTCGACGAGCACCCTGCGCTGCGTCCTCATCCATCTCAATGACTTCGGAAGCCACGATGAGGTCAAGACCTTGGCGACCTCCAAGATTTTCTGGACCCACAAGAATGACAGGGATACCTAAATGCGCAGCCTGCAAAGCACCAGCGACGATTTCATTGGGGGCGTTGTCTCCGCCCATAGCGTCTACAGCGATGGGCAACATCAAGGCGACCTAAGATTAAATCAGACTTCGATAGCAACGCGGTTTTTGTACCAGCCGCAGGCCTTGCAAACCGTGTGTGGCAACTTGGCCGATCCACAGCGTGGGCAGAGACTCCGCGAGGGAGCTTCCAACTTCCATGCTCCAGCCTGGTGGCTGTGGCCCTTCATTTTTGATTTTTTCCTCTTCGGAACAGCCATGGCGACCTTCTCTTCGTTACAGCCCTTTGAGGTTAGCGTTAGGTGAGGCACTTCCCCACTCCGATATGCCAACTCTCTGGGAAACAGACATTACGGGATTATTCGGGAAATTGGTCTCGCAAACCGTCAAGAGCCGCCCAGCGTGGGTCTGTGGCCTCGCCCCCACAGGCGCATTGCCGATGATTCAGATCAACGCCACAGGTGGGGCAAAGACCCAGACAGTCCGCTTGGCAGAGCGGGGCATCAGGCAACTCCAAAAGCACGGTCTCGCGCACCATTGGGGCCAGATTGATCTGGTCATTGGTGATCTCAAAGGCATCGGGATCGGTGAGCACTAGTTGATACAACTCGTGCACCGCGATATCCATGCTCGCCCCAACCGGCGTCAAACAACGTCGACATTCCCCTTGGAAAGCAACTCCGATATGCCCATTGACAACGATCCCGTCAGACAAACTTTCACAGTTCAAAACGACTGCTATTTCGGTCCCTGGTACCAATCGGGGATCGTCAATTTCCACGACGTCGGGCAACACAAAAATCTCTACATCCTTGGCCGTACCGGGACGCCGCAGCATCTCGAGGGCATTGACCAAAAGTGGGTTCCTCACCCGCCGGAAGTGTTGTCTTGATCGAAGAAAACGGCCCCTGAGTCATCGGAATAAGACTCCGTCTGCGCGCTTCCGTCGAGTGCTAGGGAACCCTCACTACGATTTTCACCAATTGACAGCCGACGACGACCAGTGGCAACCGTCTTGGACAATTTGTCCAACAGAATCTCAAAGCTGGCTAGGCGCTGATCGAGAAAATCTTCCATTTCGTTCTTCACTCGACGAGCATCCTCGTCTGTTGCTTCGGCGATTTGGCGAGCCCGCAATTCAGCTGCTCGCACGACTTCAGCGCGCTGTACAAAACGCTCAGCCTGCACTTTGGCGGCGTCAATGATTTCATCCGCCTCACGACGCGTCCGGGCGATGAACTCGTCACGCTCCTTCATCATCCAACGAGCCTGGCGCAGTTCGTCAGGCAAACTTTGCAAGGCTCCTTCAAGAATGTCGATGATTTCATCGCGATTGATTTTTGGAGTAGCAGACAAGGGCATATTCGGGGCGGTAGCAATGATGTCAATGGCATTGCGCAATAGTTGTCCCGAGCCGCCTATCTGATCGTCTTCAGTCCGATCATATGATCCAGTGTCTTCATCAAAATCTTCGAAATTAGGTTTCATGAGCGTCTTTCGGAATGTGGTCGGTGATCCACCGTCGGTTCTCCAAAGATACCCGCCAGAGCGCGTGCGACTGGAGCAGGAACAAGATGGGCGATCTGCTCGCGACCTTGAGCGATCTCACGGATGAACCGACTGCTGATAAAACCTTGATCGGCACGACAGGGCACATAGACAGTACGAACGCCTGCAACCGAATAGTTCATATGCGCCATTTGCTGTTCGACCTCGAAATCGGCTGAGGTTCGCAAGCCCTTGACAATGAAGGAGGCGTACTCGGCGTATGCCGCTTCAACCGCTAGTCCCGGATGAGCCTGAACTCGTACGGTCGGCAAATGTGACACGCAGGCTTTAATCAAGGCAACTCGATCGGCTAGTTCAATCAGTCCGCTGGGCTTTGCGGGATTGTGGATCACTGCCACAACGACATTTCCAAAGAGTTCAACTGCCTGTTCGACAACGTCAAGATGCCCATTATGAAAGGGATCAAAACTGCCCGGATACAGGGCGGTGAGAGCGGTGGATCCAGCCATGTCCTATCTACGGTATCGGCTCAGACCTCAGCGCGTTGCAGAAATGCCACCCAGGCCCGCCCGTAACGCTTTGAACGGAGGATTTCCCAGCCCTCCAGAGCCTTGATTTCCCGCCCACTTTCGGCCACGACAACCCCGCCTGGAGCCAAAACAGACAGCAAAATCTCCAGCAGGCGTGACCAATTCTCAAAATCGTAGGGTGGGTCGGCAAGAACCAGATCAACATTGCGCATAGCCACCACGGCAGTCATCACGTCGCCGGAAATCACCGAGGTCCGTTCCCCTAATTCAAGTGTCGCTATGTTCTGACGGATGGCATCGAGGGCTTTGCGGTCACGCTCAACGAAGGCACATGATGCGGCGCCACGAGAAAGTGCCTCAATGCCCATGGCTCCACTGCCAGCGAAAAGATCAACGACTTTGGCCTCATCAACAAAACCAAAACTGTCCAAAGAATTAAACGTGGCCTGTCGGGCGCGGTCCGTTGTCGGACGAGTTGATTCGCCCTCGGGGGCAATGACATGTCTTCCTCGCAGGGATCCGGCAACAACACGCATGAGAACCATGATATTGGCAGACTGTACGGGTGACCCCAGAACCAGAGATTGTGTGTGTTGATTGTGGGGGTCGCTGTTACCTCACGTCATATCCCCCAGAAGACGGATTGTGGTTCCCCGGAGACATTGTGACCTACAAATGTCGCGACTGTCTTGACCGATGGGATTTGGTCATGCCCGACGATGAGGATGACCTCGACTCGTAGATAGACACATCACGTCGAAATCAAGACGATTACTTACGAATAAATACTTGCCAGTCTTCATTACTCGCAAATTCAACGAACTCGTCAGAAATTGATGCGACATCAAGCGCCATCTTTGCATCAAGTTGCTTCGGCACAATGACATACTCAACGCCATCGGCTCGCGAGTTTCGCTGGCCCTCAGTTGAAACATCTGTTCCGTACATCAACACGCTAAATGGATTCGGAAACATGTAGACCTCAACACGGTGAGTGACATGTGGGGCCAATGAGTGGTACACCGAAATACTGGCATCCTCTGGAATTAATTTCAAGATATCCCTGCTGGTCTGTGCAACTGGGTAATCCGAAGCCCAATGCGGATATTCATCGGTGCGAAACGGTATGTAACTCCATGCATTTGCTGCCAATAGCGATGTCGTCACAACGACTCCCACCACTACATAACGCGCCCTGCCACGCAAGCGTCCTGCTCCAACGACGACGGCCAAGACCAGCGCTGGGACCGCAACAATCGAGTAGTGGTATTCAATATGGAACTGGTACCAGAATGTGCTGGCCATATTTGAAAAAAGCACTAGAGCGCTGACCATGACCACTTCGGGGGCCAAAAAACTCATGAATGCCAATGGAGCAAACATCTTCCATAAGTAGGCAGGGCGCTCATCGGAACTCAGATACTTGACGACATTTGTCGGACTGGTGAAGCATTCCCTGATGAATCCACCCACTCCCCCAAAAGGAATTCGCCAGCCATTGCGAGTCGGGACACCAATCAGCGAACGCATCAGAAGAAAAGTGCCAGCCAAAGCTGCCACGACTCCCGCCACTGCCGTGATCAGCCCGCGGCGCTTCTCTCCACGCACCGAAAGCAAAACACCAAGTGGCAAAACGATCAGTACCACGTCCTCTTTCACTAGGAGGCACAGTCCGAGAGCGATCCAGTAGCCCAACCATTTCTTGGATAAGGCACAGACAAGAGCAATCGGCACCAACAGACCCAAGAAAGAATCCGGATGAAAGTTCTCAAGGTTGGTTCCGTTCACCGCTGGATTCACCAACCACACAACAGCCATCAAAAATCCAAGGCAACCACTTTGCAAAGTACGACGAGCGAAAAAGTAAATCGGGATCGCTCCCGCTGCTATGACGAATGCCTGAAGAGCCAGCAAAGTTTCTGTTCCGGGAGCGAGCCAGTAAATGGGCACAACGAAAAGCAGAATTAAAGAAGAGTGATCCCCCAGCAGATTGCGACCCATTAAAGTCACGAAGGGCGCCTTGAAGCGCGACATTAGCCATATGCCTTGGTCATAGAGACCTACGTCAAAAGCAGATGTCCCCAGACCGCGGTGAATGTCCCACTGCAGACGGGTGACTACGGTCGCCTGCCATATCACAAGTGCGAAAACCGCAAATGTCCAAACTGAGGTGCCGCGCAATTTCAGGAAAACTCGTGCGATCCTGACCGATGGAGCGCTTTTCGAGATCTCTTGGTTCACGCGGACAACATATCCGTATTAGTTCTTGAATAAGAATTCTTCGTCCTCAGGCTTCAAAAAAAGTGCCAGTTCAGAACGAAGTTCGGGCTGCTTGGACAAAGTGATATCTGCATCAACTATCTCGTAGGCGGCATCACGCGCTAATTCAACTAACTCTCGATCTCGCCGCAAAGATGCCAACTTCAGATCGCTGCGACCCTTTTGCTCCTTATTCATTAATGTGCCCTCGCCACGCAACTCAAGGTCAACCTCGGCGAGATAAAAACCATCGTCTGATTCCACCAATGCATCAATACGCGGGTTGGACTCAGCAATCAGTTGATCGTCCGCTTCTTTCGCAGTGGTCGCCAGCCAGCAACGAGAGGCGTGCACACCACGTCCCACGCGTCCCCGTAACTGATGTAGTTGGGCAATACCAAATCGATCGGCATCCAAAATCACCATGATCGTGGCATTGGGAACATCAACGCCTACCTCAATCACAGTCGTCGCCACAAGAACATGGGTCTCACCAGAGCGGAACCGACTCATGACTTGTTCTTTTTCGGCAGAGGACATACGACCATGCAACAATTCGAGTTTGAGACCTCGCAGTTCGCCATGAGCTAATCGCTCAATGGTTTCCTCGGCTGAAGCCACCTCAAGTTTTTCACTTTCTTCAATGAGAGGGCAGACCACATACACCTGACGACCAGCAGCGACCTCTGCCCGCACATCAGCCCACAGTTCTTCAAGTTGATCCTCGCCCTGGGCGGAGCGCGTCACGATTGGCGTCCGCCCGGGTGGCTTTTCATCGAGCACGCTCACATCAAGATCCCCATACACAGTCATTGCCGCTGTCCTTGGTATCGGCGTGGCTGTCATGACGAGCACATCGGGCACGGCGCCAGCACCTTCACCCTTAGCGCGCAACGCGGCTCGTTGTTCAACACCGAAGCGATGTTGTTCATCAATGACGACGACACCCAAACTATGAAAGACAACGGTCTCTTGGATCAAGGCGTGCGTACCGATGGCGATATCTACCCGTCCATCGGCCAAGCCGGCTAACACATCACGTCGACGTTCGGCGGTCACACTGCTCGTCAATAACTCAACACGCACTTCTCTCTCGCCAAAGAGACTGTCACTATCGGGGATGACCAGACCCTGCAACAATTGACGAATACCCACCGCATGCTGTTCGGCCAGCACCTCCGTCGGCGCCATGATGGCCCCTTGATGACCGCCTTGCACTGCAGTCAACATCGCCGCCACGGCAACTATCGTTTTACCTGCACCCACGTCGCCTTGCAGTAACCGATGCATCGGATGAGGACCAGCTAAATCGGATTCAATTTCTGCGATCACCCGATGCTGAGCGCCAGTGAGTTGATAAGGCAAGTGTTGATAAAAGCGCGAAACCAATTGTCCATTGGTTTTGTGTTGAATGCCAACCGAGTCACGTTCAATTGCACGTTTACGCATCACCAAAACCAACTGCACGCGCAGCAGTTCATCAAAAGCCAAACGCCGGCGCGCCATTTCTTTTTCAGCAAATGTTTCTGGAACGTGAATGCCCGTCAGAGCCGACTGGCGATCCATCAATTTATATTTCTTGCGCATCGCGGCAGAGACAGGGTCATGGATACCGCGCGCGCGACAGCGAGTGAGAGTCTCATCAACCGCTCTCAAAACGAGCCAAGAGGGTAAATCAATTTTTTCGCTCTGCGGATACACGGCAATGATCGGACGAGGTCGCTCGTCGGGGTCACCTAAAATATCCACGGTCGGGTTAGCCATCTGCTTAGTGCCGTTAAAACTTCCCAGCCGCCCAAAGACCGCCACAAAGGAACCTATTTTCAGTTGTCGTTCGCGCCACGGTTGATTAAAAAACACAATTGACAGTCGCCCACTTTCGTCGGCGATGGTGGCAGTGACACGCGATGGACCGCCGCGCCCTCCCCTCGGTGGCGCCGTCACCGACTTCACCTCACCAATAACCAATGAGTCGGCCCCTTCAATTGCGCTAGCAATGGTGGCTTCTTTGGTGCGGTCAATCCAACGGCGCGGATAGTGAGTTAAAAGATCAAGTAAGTTCTGCACCTCAAACTTGCCAAAACTCTCGGCTCTCTTTCCATCTCCAACCGACTTCAGTCGAGTCAGCGACATACCCGAGAGTTCTGGGAACGTGATGGGTCCCGTCGGGGCGGTATCAGACACGTCTCACCGTGCTATTCAACACCGAACAAATACGGGTACAAGGGCTGACCACCTCGGTGACATTCGATCTGCAGATCCGGATATTCAGCCTCGAGCCAAGCACGTAAAGCAAGCGTGGTCGGAGGAGGCGCGTCGATACCTTCAATAATGGTCACGATTTCGCGCTCGGCTGTGATGAGATGACCAAGCAGCGCTCGTGAGGCGCCCTCAAGAGTCCCACTCACCGCAACGATGCCATCGCCGCGAACTAAACCAATCCAATCCCCCACCGTGATTGCACCAGCATCACTATTCGTGTCTCTAATTGATTGAGTGACTTCGCCTGTGACCATGGCCTGCGCAGCCTCAATCATTTCTGCCATGTTTTCATCAACACTGGCCTCTGGGTCGTAGACCACAAGAGCAGCCAGAGCCTCTGGCATCGACTTCGTCAACACCACGCGCACTTCTTTGGTAGTCAGGGCGTTCAATTGTTCTGCCACGGGAATGATGTTTTTGTTATTCGGCAAAACAATGACTTGTCGAGCGTTGACGTGTTCCACCGCATCAAGTAATTCAGCAGTTGAAGGGTTGAGCGTCTGGCCACCCGTCACCACACCTTGCACACCTAACTGAGCAAACAATTCTTCGAGTCCACTTCCACTGCACACAGCGACGACTGCAGTGGTTACCGCGGGAAGACCAGCTGCTGCGCGTTGAGCGTCATGAATGGCATGTCGCTCTGCTACTTCTTCGAATAAGTCGGTGACACGAATTTGTTTTGGCCGTCCTCCAAGGTCAATGGCTGCCTCAATGGCCGCCCCAATGTCATTGGTGTGTACATGGCAATTCCAAATCCCGTCGCCACCAAC
>BJGB01000077.1 GCA_014190215.1 Actinomycetes bacterium
CCAACGAAAAAGAGGCCGCCGAATTGCTCGGTATTCCATTTGATCAATACACCCAGGCTGGGTTATTCCCTGTGGCGTACACAATCGGCACTGACTTTAAAGTGGCCAAACGCGTTGCGGCAGAAAAGTTTGTGCGTTGGAATAGTTGGAGTTAATCTTCAGGGCTCGTTCCCTCAAGCCTCAGTTGATGCCCATAGTCGAGCGTCAGCCGAGGCCGCCCAGGTGATGGCGTTGCTCAGTGCTCTGCGAAAGTTCGGATCACCATAGGTCACTGGACCATCCCCAAATTGGAGATATGCCAAAGGGGAGTTGCCAGCCTTTTTCACCCATGCCACCACATTGCTTCCTGCAGGATGGGTCCAACCGGCGTTGCTATTGCGTTGTCCGCGAATCGCTAGGTCTGAAGAACTAAAGAGAGTCGGATCGTGAGTGGGGAAGTTGGTGCGCATCAGAGGTGTCACGTCATCTTCAAAGATGGGACAGCAGTACAACTCATCAGTCAGGGTGAAGGAATCGCTCAATCCCGCACAAATCGGGTGCTCTTGATCCAACACTTCTATGGTGTGTTGAACATCAAAAACATAACCCGAATCCGGATACTGCGTGCCGCGCAAAGTCGCCGGCTGATAATGAAATCGCCCGCCGATGAGTTCAGCAAAGCCCTCCCACGCCGGCCAACTTGCCAAAGCATGGTGCATAAACACTAAACCAACACCAGCGTCTTGCAATCCCTGCAGTACACCTAGATGCTCGGGTGTTGGTTCAGGAAAGTTCACTGGCGGAATGGAGCCTGTGAATTGCAAACCCGGCATGTCATAAAAAACAACGACGTCGTAACCCAGCGTCGGTGTGGTGACTGGGGTCCAATCAATTTCTGTCATGGAATCAAATATCGCGAAGAAGGGTTCGGCAACGAATGGGTGACCACCAGTCACGACTTGAACCCGCAGCGAACTATCTGTCATGCCCATCACAAGAACCGAATGTCCGTATGGGTCAGCACAATCAATTGGTCAGTGTCGTTCAAGTGGATCAATGACGACACGATGGTTCGCCACTTGAGGTCCGCCTACCCAGCCACACAACTGTGGGTCACACTCGCGAATCTCGCCTTCGATGTAACTGCCGTTGTCGTTGAATAAGCCCCATTTACCTTCAAAGGAGACTCGTATGTGGCCTTCACCATCTTGTTCATATAAGGCCTTGCTAAAAGGGTGGATAATGCCACGCATCTCAGCGCCGTCCCGTGAAGTCTTTGTTGACAAATTCGCCGAGGAGCTTATGCAACCAGCGAACTTTGACCTCTTGGTAGTTGGCCAAGGTGACGCCTGGCTTCCATGTTGTTTCTAGGCCGGCCTGAACTTTGCTCATATTGAAAACATCTTGTTGGAAAACCTTTGCCAACATCCCCAACTCTGTGGCATTGGTAAAAGGTTCATCAATGGTGAGATCACGACGCTTGGCGTTAGGCGGCCTCTTGCCTGAAAAGGGCGAGAGAAAGAAGACTTCCATGATCGATGAGCGGTGATCATCGCCGTTTGGTCGGAAACGATAGACAATGCGATTAAAGGCTCCCCACGGATGCATATTCGGAAAAATCGTGTAGTCAATACTGTCCATCATCTCGGAATCGCTCATTGAGTCGACGCGATCACCAACAGCAGATCGCCAACGATCTCTCGCTGAGGCTGAAGCCACGGCGCGCGCCGTTTGACCAGCGGGAATTTTGATCGGACTGTCTTGATCAACGCGGACGTCAAGCATTCCGCGCATCATGTCATCTTCGCTCACGTCGTACCACAACAGTGGGCTAGTTGACAGGCCTGCAGTGATGACGCGTGAATAGTTTTCCCACACATCAACTTGGGAGTTCGTATCAGCCAGGTAGGGGAGGATTTGCGGATGAGTTGCATTGACGTGGTAGGCCTCGCTGAAAGCCTCCTGAGCGATTTTCCAGTTAGCGCCAATGATTTTTGTGACATGGGCTTCGATAAATCGATCTTCTAACTTCCAAATTTCAAATTGCTCCTGAATCCCGCCGAGGAAATCGCTCAATGGTTCACATTGTGGATCTGGGTTGATGAACACAAATCCCGCCCAGGTACCTACCTGGCACTCGGGGAGATGAAAATCTTCTTCTCTTCGTTCTTCAACATGAGGGAAATCCCATTGAGCAGGAACATCGGTGAGGTGACCTTCAAGGGCCCAAGAAAAGCCGTGGAATGGGCAACGAATCTCCGAGCAATGCCCGTCGTAATCTTTGAGTCGACGACCGCGGTGTAGACACGCATTTGGATACGCCTTGATGGACCCATCGTCTTGACGGACCACGATGTAGGACTGATTGGTGATGTCGTAGACGACGTAATCGCCGGCATCTGGGATTTGCTCTTCGCGACATGCGAACTGCCAGACCCGACTCCACAGCCGTTCTTTCTCGATCTCGTGCCATTCTCGAGAGATGTAACGCTCTACGGGGATATCCGTGTCACCAAGATAAAGGGGAGATTCAAGGCGCAGCACCGCAGGCACTGGATGGGTGTCGGCGTCAAGTAATTCCTGATAACTGACCCCAGGAGAGCGGGCAGGTCGAGGTTCAAGAGTCGTCATACCCCCATTATTGACCATCCGATTACTTTTGAGTGGTACTGAGGTGTCCGAATGTCAATCAGGCAAGAAACTGTCAATCTCAGCCAGGGCTAGAAGGGGGTCGCGAACCTCAATCGTGGTCCAGGAAAAGGTTTGCGCCATGGCAATGTTTTGCGGGAAATCATCGAGATACAAGATCTCTGAGTGCTCAACTTGCAACATCCGGGCCGTGGCCTCATAGATCGCTGGTTCTGGCTTGCGGGCGCCGATGGCGAAGGACTCAACCACTGCTGAGAAGTCCTCAAAACGGAGATCTCTTTGCATCGTTGGACGAAATTCAGCAAAGGAGTTAGTCAGCAGTCCAGTTGCGTAACCCCGTTTGCGTAAGTCGCTGACCTTATCCAACATCGGGGTGATCACCGTGTACTGCCCAGGGGCCATCAAGGCTTCAATTTCGTCACCCACTAAATGCACGCCATGCGGCGCTGCCCACGGCTGGAGTGAGTGTTGGATGGCGGAAACGGCAATCTCGCCGCGCTCAGCTTGATGCCAAGGGTGAGAACCACTTTCGTGGGGGCCCAAAAGAATGCTCAACATGGTTGCCACGTCCACCCCGTGGTGCACAGCAATTTTATGGATTTGGTGAGTGATCGAAGTAATCAGGACGCCACCAAAATCAAAAACTATTGCCCGAATGTTCGTTCCCCGTTCAGTGGCATCAGACATTTCGCCTACCCTATAATTGTTATTCCGTTTGCTCCTCATCAGGGCGATCAAACAGTTTTGAATCCAGTGGGGGAGAATACAGTGCTGACTTACGCAAATATTTTTGAGGCGCATGCCGACGAGTTTCCTGATGCCGTAGCAATTGCTTACGGTGACGTGGAAGTGACGTGGTCGCAATATGACGAACACGCAGCGCGTCTCGCTGCGGCCTTTGAGTTAAACGGCATTGGTGAACACTCAAAAGTTGGCATGTTCATGTACAACTGCCCAGAGTATTTGATTACCCAATACGCGGCCTTCAAAAATCGGGTCACGCCAGTCAATGTCAACTATCGCTATCTTGACGATGAGTTGCTCTATCTCTTAGATAACGCCGATTGTGAAGCTCTTGTTTTCCATTCAAGTCTTGGCGATCGTATTCAACGAATTGCTCATCGTTTGCCTAAATTGCGACTCTTGATAGAGGTTCTTGATTCCTCCTCGGCTGGGGTCATCGGGGCAATTCCGTGGGAATCGGTTCTGGATGATCACGATCCGGCAGAACGCATTGTTCGCGGAGTTGACGACTTGTACATGTTGTACACCGGAGGCACAACGGGGATGCCTAAAGGCGTGATGTACCCAATGGGTTCCTTCACCGAGGGTTTCTTAGGCTTTTATACAAATTCTGCTGGGCTTCCCGCTATCACGAGCATTGAAGGAGTGACGGCGTTAGCCAAAATGATTCATACAGGTTCGGGTCAACCAGTCGGTATGCCTTGTTGCCCGTTGATGCATGGCACAGGAGTTTGGCTGGGTGCATTGGTCCCTCATTTGATGGCCGGCAAAGTCGTTCTTCTTGAGGGGCAGTCCTTTGACGCCGCGGAAATGTTCCGTGTTGTTGAACGTCATGGAGTCGGTACCTTGATCATCGTTGGTGATGCTTTCGCTCGACCTATGGTGCAGGCTCTCAAACAACAGTCAGACACGGGGACACCCTTTGATACCTCGGCAGTGAAAATGATTATGTCAACAGGCGCAATGTTCTCATCAGATATCAAGGCCGAAATTTTCGAATATATGCCGACCACAGTTGTGATGGACATCCTCGGTTCCAGTGAAGGTGGAATGGGTCAGACAATGGCCACCAAGGCGAATATCAATACGACTGCCAAGTTTGGCGCGATGCCCAATACCAAGGTCATCAACTTTGAAACTGGTAAAGAAGTTGTTGCGGGTTCTGGTGAACAAGGCATGGTTGGCGTGAGCGGCTCTGGCGTGCCGATTGGTTACTACAAAGATCCAGAAAAATCAGATCGGACTTTTAGAAGTTTTGACGGCGTTCGTTACAGTTTCCCTGGAGACATGGCAGTTGTCGAAGCCGACGGGACGATCACTCTGTTGGGTCGCGGTTCCAACTGCATCAATACTGCAGGCGAAAAGGTTTTCCCCGAAGAAGTGGAAGAAGCCGTGAAAACCCATGATGTGGTGGCGGACTGTTTAGTGTTCGGAATCCCCGATGAGCGCTTTGGACAACGCGTGGTTGGTGTGGCCTCGGTGAACCCAGGGGAGCGAATTCCTACTGGTGAAGAAGTCATTGCTTACACAAAGACGAAGCTCTCAAGTTATAAGGTTCCCAAGCAACTCGTATTCGTCACGACGGTACCGCGCGCTCCTAACGGAAAAGCCGATTATGGGACGGCGCGTACTCTGTTCGAAGAAGCTCAAGGATCGTCGCAATCATGACTGCTATTGAATCTGAAATAGGAAAGAATCGCAGCACGGGTCCGTCTGTTCAGGACCTTTTGGTCGCTGATTCGCGTCAGGTGCCGTTGTCTTTAACTGATCATTCTTATGTCTCTCAAGGCAAGGCCGATGTCCCCAAACTCCGCTACACCTCGCACGAGTTCGCCGCTTTAGAAAATGAGTACATGTGGACTCGGACATGGCAAATGGCATGCACTCTGGACGAGTTGGCACAACCAGGTGATCATGTCGTGTACGACGTGGCTGATCAATCGCTGATTGTGACGCGCACAAAAGACGGATCAATCAAGGCTTTCCACAACTCGTGTCTGCACCGTGGTACAAAGTTGCGAGTTGAGGATGGACGAGTGGCTTCTTTTCGCTGTCCGTTTCATGGTTGGCGTTGGGACCTTAACGGCGAATTAGCAGAGATCCCAGCGCAATGGGATTTCCCACAAGTGTTGCATGAGAGTGACACTGATTTACCCCAAGCCTTAGTGGCCGTTTGGTGTGGATTTGTTTTCGTCAACCTTGATCCTGAGGCGATGCCATTTGAGAAAGTTGCCGACAAACTGATTGAGCATTTCGGTCGTGACTTCGATATGGAAAATCGTTATAAGGCTTTTCACGCGGTGAAGGAGGTCCCCGCTAACTGGAAGGTATGCATGGAGGCTTTCGCCGAGGGGTATCACGTGATCGCAACGCATCCACAGATTCTTGAATTCGCAGGTGACACCAACAGTGAATATTCCATTTGGGCAGATTCTCCATTTGTGACGCGCTTCATCAACGGCTTCGGCATCCAAAGTCCACATCTTGGTGATCTCAGCGAGCAACAGGTTGCCGACGCCTATTTAGCTTTTTCGGCTCGTTCGGCGCGTGGCTCAGTTGAAGTGCCCGATGGTTCGTCGGCACGCGAAGTGGTCGCCGAGATTTTCCGATCGGTGATGGGTCCGATTTACGGTAAAGATCTTTCCAACGTTTCTGATTCAGAAATGCTTGACGCGCATCTGTATCACTTGTTCCCAGCCTTCGCTCCATGGGCCGGCGTGGGACAATCACTGACGTATCGCTGGCGGCCCGGCCCCACGCCTGACACTTGCTATATGGATGTGTTGCGCATGATGCCAGTTCCCGACGGTCAAGAGAGACCTGCCCCTGCTCCGATTCAACGCCTCAAACTCGAGCAGTCATGGAAAGAAGCCGAAGGGATGACAGGATTAGCCGATGTCTTTGAACAGGACATGGCTAACTTGCCGAAGGTTCAACTCGGACTCAAAATCACCGCCAAGAATGCCAAGAAGGGCGTCAGTTTTGGTCTATATCAAGAGGCGCGAATGCGTCTCATCCACCGTCACATTGATCAGTGCATCATCGACGGTTTGAATGCTGATCACCGTGATGTCAGTGAATTGACTCCGTTTATCACGCCGCCAGGTTGATGGGGCTGGCGTAAAAATGTTGACAGAAAATTGGGCCACATTGTGGGAAGCGTTGGCCGCATCGCAGCCGGATCATGTTGCGGTCGTGATTGGCGATACACATATCCGCTGGCGAGATCTTGACGAGCGCGCCTCGCGTATTGCTTCACTCTTTGACTCGTATGGGGTTGGTCATGACGCCAAAGTTGGACAACTGTTGTACAACTGTCCAGAATATTTAGAGACTGCCTATGCCTCATTTAAGGTTCGCTCCAGCACGGTCAATGTAAACTTTCGTTACAAAGCACCAGAGATCATTCATGTTTTGGCCGATTCGGGTGCGTCGGTGTTGGTGTATCACGCCGCATTTCGTGATGTAGTTCGCGAGGCGCGCCCATCACTGCCAAAGGTGCGGCTGTTTTTGCAGATAGACGGTGGTGATGAGGGCGAACTTCTTGACGGAAGCGTTGACTACGCGCAAGCGATTGAGTCATTTTCACCAATGGCGCCGATAGCGCGATCAGGAAATGATTCCTTATTGCTGTACACCGGTGGAACAACAGGCCTACCTAAGGGTGTTGTTTGGAGCCACACTGGACTATTTGGGGCGTTGGCATTTACTGGGTATGCATCGATGGGTTTGGCATTACCCGAAACTGTGGTCGATGTAGCACGAGTTGCCAGTGAATTAAATGGCGCAGGGAAAAGCCCAGTAAACATGACTGCTCCACCGCTGATGCACGGGACAGCAATGTTTTTAGCTTTCTCAACTTTTGTACTTGGCGGCACGGTCGTACTTCTTGGTGGGAGGCGCTTTGATGCCGCTGAACTGTTGCGTCTAGTTCAGCGTGAAAGAGTTTCTCAACTCTCAATAGTCGGTGACGCATTCGCTCGCCCAATTGTTGAAGAACTGAAACGCGCAGAGTCATCGGGAGAGCCCTACGATCTTTCCAGTCTTGGTCGCATTGTTTCGACGGGTGCGACCTTGTCATCAGAGATGAAAAGCGCCCTTATGGAACGTGCAACTCAAGCAGTTGTAATGGACATGATTGGGGCATCTGAGGGTGGGCCATTTGCAGTGGCAATGACGATGCCGGGTCAAGACCCAGTGGCAACTGCCGCATTTATGGCGACTCCTAATACGTCGTTATTTGACCCGCAAACTTGGGAGAAGATTCCCTTTGGAAGTGGTCGCAACGGTGTTCTCGCGGCAGCGGGAGCAATGCCCGACGGATATTTTGGGGATGCAGAAAAAACAGCACAGACATTTCGGGTGATTGAAGGTGTGCGGTACACGATTCCAGGTGACTTCGCGGAAATTGATGAAGATGGAACGGTACATCTTCTCGGACGCGGTTCGGTGTGCATTAATACGGGTGGAGAAAAGGTCTACCCCGAAGAAGTTGAGGTCGCAGCTCGTTCACATCCGAACGTTGTTGATTGCGTTGTCGTTGGATTGCCAGACACTCGTTTTGGGGAAATCATCACCTTGGTGGCAGAGCGTTCGAGCGAGATTTCTGAGACTGAAGTGATTGAGCACGTCAAGAAACTTTTAGCAACCTATAAAGCACCACGTCGAGTTATCTTCGTTGATCAGGTGTACCGCAGTCCGTCCGGTAAAGCGGATTATCGCTGGGCTAAAGAAATAGCGAGCGCCTAGTCAAACGAAGAACTGGCTTTGAAATCGCTTCCGTACACAGGGGCCGACTTGGTGATCAGATGCTTACGACTGACAGCCGACTTCAGGCCGTATTTGCCCAGTAGTTCACGCATGTTGTGATAATTCGGGTGATCAAAATGGGCGGCTAAGGTTTCCGCATTCTCCCAAAGTTCATACACCTGAATGTGGTCAGCGATGCACGGATCAGCAGCGAAGCAATACACCAAACAACCAGGCTCATCATCGCGCGTGGCTTGTTGATATTTCACTGATTCGGCGACGGCAGCGTCACGGACAGCAGGATCGTTGAGGTAGATGGATGCTTCAATTGCGATAAGGCTCATACTTGCCACATTATTGCGTGCGTGCCTTCAATCCTGTGTCGAGCAGTCCTAAGCCGTAATCTGAAGACAGGCTGAGAAAATCAGATGAACAGAGGAACGCAGATGTTTGCAGCATTGATCACTGGCAAGAACAAAGTGGAGATGATTGAGTTTCCCGACCCATCCCCAGCATCAACCGGAGTTGTGGTCGATATTGCGTATTGCGGTATCTGCGGGACTGATATCCACGCCTACCAATCCGGAGCACCGTATAACCCAGCGATTTGTGGACACGAATGGTCTGGAACTCTCAGTGCGGTGGGCGTCGATGTCAAATCTTTTAGCGAGGGTGATCGCGTTGTTGTTGCTGTGGCTCCAGCGTGTGGGCAATGTGCGCCTTGTCGCGCTGGTCAGGCTGATCGTTGTTTCGTTTCGTTTATGTCCGCCCTCGGTCGTGATGCCATGGCCCCTAAGCATGGTGGCTTCGCTCCGCGAATTGCTGTGAGCGCATCGCGTATTGTCAAAACCAATCCTGCTTTGAGCGATATTCAGGCTGCTCAAGTTGAGCCGACGACTGTGGCTTTTCATGCAGTGCGTCGCAGTGGGATTCGCTTGGGAGATATAGCCGTCGTACAGGGCGCTGGACCGATTGGGCTGGGCGCTATGCAGTGGGTCAAGGCCGCCGGTGCTGGAGTGGTCATCGTGATTGAACCCAATGAGCAACGACGCTCCATTGCTCTTGAACTAGGTGCCCATTATGCAGTCGCCCCCGGAGCAGCAGCGGACGAACTGGTGAAAGAACTGTCGCATGGTCTCGGCGCTGACATTGTCTATGAATGTGTCGGTCGCCCGTTTGCGGTGCAAAGCGCAGTTGATTTGGCGCGTCGTGGAGGTTCGATGTGCCTCATTGGGTTGGCAGATCAAGAAGCCTCAATCTCTCCTGTGCAGTGGCTGATGAAAGAGATTTCTGTGACCGCAGCATTGGCCTATAACCCCGAAGAGTTTGAGACGTGCATG
>BJGB01000078.1 GCA_014190215.1 Actinomycetes bacterium
GATGTCAGTACCGATGGACTCGGACTATCTCCAAGTGATGCGCAAATATTCGCATCATGTGACATCGTCATCCACTCCGCGGCGAGCGTCTCTTTTGATTCGCCGCTTGATAGTGCGGTGGAAGTCAACTTGCTGGGGCCGATGCGCATTGCTGAATTACTTAATGCCATTGGGCCAAAAGCCGATGGGACGATGCCTCATTTAGTGGCTGTCAGTACTTGTTATGTGGCTGGTAACCGACGTGGTACAGCACCTGAAGAACTTGTCAGTGCTGGACCATTCGATATTGGACTGAATTGGAAAACTGAAGTCAGCGCAGCGCGACGTTTGCGCGGCGATGCCGAAGCAGCAAGTCGTGCCCCCGCACAACTTGCGAACTTTCGCTCACAAGCGCGTTCAGAATTAGGAGCAGCAGGTGCCCCCGCATTAGCTGCCAAGACTGAGCAGAATCGCCAACGTTGGGTCAAAGATCAACTTGTTGAAGCCGGTCGCACGCGCGCAGCCAGCGTGGGTTGGCCAGATGCATATGCCTTCACCAAAGCTCTCGGCGAGCAAGCTCTTCATGAGACAAAAGGAAATGTGCCAGTCAGCATTGTTCGGCCGTCAATCATTGAGTCGGCACTATCCGAACCCTCCCCTGGCTGGATTCGCGGATTTCGTATGGCCGAGCCCGTCATCATTTCCTACGCTCGAGGATTACTTGATCAGTTTCCCGGTGTTCCAGAAGGCACAGTAGACGTCATCCCGGTTGACCTAGTCGTGGCTGCGATTGTGGCAGTTGCCGCCTTAGGTCCAGATGAAGCACCACACATCACACAAGTTGCTTCTGGTTCAACGAACCCTCTCAAATACCGCACCTTGGTGGACAATGTGCGCGACTGGTTTACCCAGCATCCAATTTATGATGCAGAAGGTCAACCCATTGTCGTGCCTGATTGGAAGTTCCCCGGTCGCGGGAAAGTTGAAAAACAACTCACACGTGCGAAAACGGTTATCGCCCGAAGTGAGAAGCTTCTTGGAGCATTGCCCCTGCGCGGCACACAGGCGGCATGGTCCACAAAACTTGAAGATCGCCGTGGGGATATTGAACGAGCCCTTGAATATGTTGAGTTATACGGTCTTTATACCGAATGTGAAGCAATCTATTCAGTCAACAATTTATTAGCCATCAACGAGCGTATGAGTGAAGAAGATCGAAAGGCATTCTGTCTTGATCCGCGAGTCGTACATTGGCCGACCTATATCTCAACCATTCACCTTCCATCCATTGTCTTGCACAGTCGAGTGAAGACCACACCTGGCAAAAGCACTCTTGACCGTAGTGACAGACTGCGCAAGCAAGTCCTTGATCCAAGTCGTCATGTGGCGGCTTTTGATCTCGAGAATACTTTGATCTCCAGCAATGTCGTGGAGAGTTTCTCGTGGCTCGCAACACGCAGATTGAACTCCCCCGAGCGCGTACGTTATGTATTGCGCACCCTGCGCGAAGCACCGAACTTATTGTCCATGGATCGCAAGGACCGTTCCGACTTCTTGCGCTATTTTTACCGGCGCTACGAAGATGCCCCCGTGCAACAGATCGAAGAAGATTCCCAAGAACTTTTGGCGCAACTGATCATGACAAAAAGTTTTCCTGCTGGACTTCGTCGAGTTCGCGAACACCGCGCTCTTGGGCATCGCACGATTCTGATTACGGGAGCCATGAGTTTTGCTGTTGAAGGATTACGACCATTATTTGATGAAATTGTGGCAGCTGAAATGACAGTGCGACCCGATGGCACATATTCGGGTGAACTCGCACAGGTTCCACCAACCGGAGAAACACGTGCCCAAGTTTTGGCTGATTACTGCGCTCGCGAAGGTCTACGCCTTGAAGAGTCAATTGCCTACGCCGACTCCAGTAGTGATTTACCGATGCTTGAAGCCGTTGGCTTTCCAGTGGCCGTGAACCCCGAAACGCGACTGGCAACGATTGCCCGAAAACGCGGCTGGCTCGTTGAAAATTGGGAGAAAGCATCTGGAGGTCCAAGACCACGCCTTCCTCTCGGTCCCATGATGTCTGAACGCGAACAGAAACGTTTTTCTGAAAGAAATAAGCGCTCGTCGTATCGGTCGGGATTATGAAAGCACTGAAGATCACTCGAAGCAACGCCAAGTTTGCTGTAGCCCGCTTGGTCAGTCCGATCAGTGCTCTTGGGGCTGCCAAATTTGGGCCACTCTCATTAGTCAATGAATCTGCTCCGGAACTGCCAGATGCAGATGGTTGGCATCGCATCACACCCCGTCTCACGGGTATCTGTGGTAGCGATCTGTCGCTCGTTGAAGGCCACGCATCGACATACTTTGACGATTGGGTTTCTTTCCCATTTGTTCCTGGTCACGAAGTTGTGGCCGATTGCGATGATGGTCGCCGTGTCGTTCTTGAACCTGTACTTGGTCACGCATGTCGTGGTCTTCCACTCCCCTTTGAAGGTGCCGCCCCTGGAGATGGTGATGATTATGCGCACCTAGTCGGTGGTCATCTCGAGCCCGGTATTCAAACTGGATTTTGTCATTCCACAGGTGGCGGTTGGGCCAGCGAACTCATTGCCCACGAAAGTCAGTTACACAGTGTCCCTGATGCCATGAGCGATGAACAAGCCGTTCTTGTTGAGCCTGCAGCCGGAGGGATTCACGCCGCTTTGGCGACATGGCCCGCCGTCCAGATCGCACTTCAGCGAGGAGAAACACCCATCGTGGCGGTTCTCGGAGCGGGCACGATGGGATTATGCGCTATCGCTGGCTTGCGGCGCTACGTGCCAGGCGTGCGGATCATCGTTGGTGCTCGTTATCCGCATCAGCAAGCCTTAGCGCGATCCCTCGGCGCGGACGTTGTCGTTCCTTCCGCAGAATTAGCACGTGCAGTACGCCGAGAATCTGGCTGTCATGTTGTCGGCGATTATCTCTCGGGTGGATGTCATGCAACCATTGACGCTGTCGGAAGCGCTGACAGCATCATGGATTGTTTGAAGTTCACTCGTCCTCGCGGTCGCGTTGTACTTCTCGGCATGCCAGCCATTGTTTCTTTAGACCTCACCGGTTTGTGGCATCGCGAAACTGCACTAGTTGGTGCCTACACCTACGGAACTGAATCAATGCCCGATGGGACCCGCAAGCACACCTTTGATCTTGCTATTGAAACTGCTGCTGAGTGCCAACTTGAGCGCCTCGTTTCTGCTTCCTATCGCCTTGATGATTACAAAGATGCCATCGCTCATGCAGCGGCATCTGGACGTCGTGGTGCCGTGAAAATTGTATTTGACTTGCGTTCAACTTCGGAACGCACAAAGAAGGAGACCAACTAATGCCTCGTCCTGGTTTTGTTTTAGAAGTTGATAAGTCGACGCCACCTATTTTATTTTGGCGAGGCGAAAACTTTTCCTTAGAAAAACTGCCCGCTGGTCGTAGTCGCGTGATCTACGCGCCAGAACCACTCCCAGCCATTGAGGATGTCGACGGTGCAATTCGTCATGCCCTTCTCAATCCCATTGAACAAAACCCCTTGCCTGAGCAACTGTTTTCTGGAATGAAACTGACGATCGCTTTTGACGATGTGAGTTTGCCCTTACCCAAGATGGAACGCCCCGATATTCGTCAGCGCGTCATTGAGGCAGTACTCGACATGGCGGCCGAAGCGGGTGTTGACGATGTGCACATCATTTCAGCCTTGGCACTGCATCGCCGTATGACCGAAGAAGAACTTCGCCACTGCCTGGGCGATCGCATCTACGATGCTTTCGCTCCGCGTGGGACGTTGTACCAACACGATGCAGAAGACCCCGACAATTTGACCTACCTCGGTCAAACCCCACACGGCGAAGATGTTGAAATCAATAAGCGTGCCGCTGAGAGCGATCTACTTGTCTATGTCAACATCAACCTCGTGGCCATGGACGGTGGCTGGAAGAGCACCGCAACAGGCCTTTCCTCTTACAAGTCGCTACGTCATCATCACAATCCCGAGACGATGATTCATTCGCGCAGTTTCATGGATCAGCACCGCAGTGAACTGCACAAAAGCAACTGGCGAATGGGCAAGGTTTTGATCGATAGTGGTGTCAAAGTTTTCCAAATTGAAACCACTTTGAACACCGACACATTTCCATCTCCATTTGGTTTCCTAGCCAAACGCGAATGGGAATGGTCACCCTCTGACCGTATGACCTATCTTGCTTCAACCAAGGCGCTGAAGCGCACGCCAACACGTCTGGCGCGCAAGATATTTCATTCAATTGAAGCCCCTCACCAGATGACAAGTGTGCAAGCCGGTGATGTTGAAGCGGTACACCGCATCACGACGGAACACGTCTATAAGCAACAACTCGTTGAGGTGAAAGGCCAGACCGACATTTTGACTATGGGAATCCCCTACATCAGTCCTTACAACGTGAACTCGATCCTCAACCCGATCTTGGTGATGTGCATGGGTCTTGGTTACTACTTCAACATGTACAAAGGCATGCCGTTGGTGCGTGAAGGCGGAGTGATCATCATGACTCACCCAACCCAACCCGATTTCCACCCCGTGCATCATCCGTCATATATCGACTTCTTTGAGCAAGTTCTGGCTGATACCACTGACCCACATGTGATGTCACAAAAATGGGAGAAGCAGTACGCCGAAGACGAGTGGTACAAGCATCTATATCGCACCACCTACGCCTATCACGGAGTGCATCCTTTCTACATGTGGTATTGGGGCAGCCATGCTCTACAGCACTGCAGCAGAATTATCATCGTGGGTGGAGACCCTAAGACTGTTCGCCGTCTCGGTTTCGTCCCCGCATCAACAATGGATGATGCTTTGGAAATCGCCAGCGACGTTGTTGGTCGCGCACCGACGATTACCCACCTTCACTCGCCACCGCTGATGGTGGCCGATGTCTCGTGAATAGAGAACTGTGATGGCCCGACGCGACGATGCACCTTGGAAACCGAGCAATTTAGCTAAAGCAGCGCGCCTTGGCGAATGGGCTGAACGGATCACTCACCCGATCGCCAAACGCACGTATCGTCAGGGTTTTCCATATCTTCCCCCGACTGTGCCTTGGGGAATGGATGTTCCCCACAAGCCAGCAAAACTCGGAGCGGATTACGACACCTCATGGGCTCGCAAGGCTCCAGCCAAGTTTGTCCGCCGAGGCATCGTCAACGGACCGATGCGACTCGTCATCAAAGGCATCACTAGCCCCAAGGTATATGGCACTGATCGACTCAGCGACTTACAGCGACTCGATGATCCCCCACCATTAATTTTCACACCCAACCACCACAGTCACCTCGACACCGCGGTGATGGCGATCACAGTTCCCGAACCATGGCGCTCAAAACTTGTTGTGGCTGCGGCGGCTGATTACTTTTTTGACAAACGCTGGAAAGCCATGATGGCCTCATTGTCTCTCAATGCGATCCCTATTGATCGCGAGGTCACTGGCCGCAAATCCTCAGAGATGATCAAGGAACTCATTGACGATGGCTGGAGTTTGATGATCTACCCAGAAGGCGGCCGGTCACCTGATGGCTGGGGTCAAGATTTCAAAGGTGGCGCCGCCTATCTCTCGGCAAGAACCGGTGCCGCCGTGGTCCCAGTTTTCATCGATGGCACGGGTGCGCTTTTCGGCAAGGGAATGAAGCGACCCAAATTAGGAACTACAAAGGTCGTTTTTGGTCATCCATTACGCGCTCTCGACGAAGAGAACACACGTAGATTTTCAGCGCGTATTGAAGCAGCGGTATCTGAACTTGGCGACGAGTCATTAACCGATTTCTGGACTGCCCGACAACGTTCGGCGCGCAAAGAAAATACAAAGTTGACGGGACCCGAATACACCGGATGGCGACGTCAGTGGGCTCTCTCTGAGCGACGCGAAATGGGCACTGCGGGACTACGGCGCCGCCAAAAACGACGCTGGCCAGATCTTGGAAACTAACGAAGTCTTCTAGGGTTCCGTTTTCGCTGGAATATTGATTTCATCTCCCGGCAAAATCACCACAGATGCATCAACCCAACCATTGGCGGCCATCAGCGCCGAAACCGTGACGCCCCATTGATTGGCAATGGCAGAGAATGAGTCACCGGCAACGACGGTGTACTTACCTTGACCCGGGTCGGGGCCAGGCATCGTCGTCTCTGTTGGAATCGGAAGTCCAGGCAAGGTGGTCGTTTGCATTGCCGATGGCGGAATCAAAATATTTTGCCCGACGACAAGATTATGCAAGATACCTTCGGGCCAATTGTTGTAACTCGCTAACTCGACTGGGGCTACCCCGAAACGACCAGCGATGGCGTACACAGAGTCGCCGCTGACAATCGTGTAACTGATGGCCGGCGGCTGAGTGTTGGCAGGGTCAACGGTCGTGACAACCGAGGGCGGAGTCGTGGCGTAATTAGTGGACGTCAGCGGGCGCAAGGTGGTCGCCGAGGAACCAGGGTCAGCGCCGCAGGAAGCCAGCAAAGCAATGCCTGCGAGGCCAACACCAATCAATGAAATACGAAGTCTGAGCACGTGCGCCAATCTAGATCGTTTTGCGGTCGCGAACACGGCAACACCTGTGGACAATGCCACAAGTGAGTATTTCACCTCCACTTACACCAATGGTCGGGCACTCGGCGGAATCGGCGCAGGCAGTGTCGTCTCACCCATCAGATATGTATCGACACCGGCGGCACAAGCCCGACCCTCGGCTATTGCCCAAACAATCAGGCTTTGTCCACGACCCATGTCTCCCGCTACGAACACCCCAGGGACATTTGACATGTATGCATCATTGCGCTTGAGATTGCCTCTCTCGTCAAGTTCAACGCCCAGTTTGTCAAGCCATGAGTCCTTTTCTGGACCAATGAATCCCATCGCAAGGAATACGAAGTCGGCGGCGATCTCTCGTTCGCTACCTTCCACCTTGGTGAACTTTCCGTCTTTCATTTCAACCTCATGAAGCAACAAGGCGCGTACCCGACCCTCACCATTGTCAAGAAATTTCTCGGTGTTCACGCTATACAAACGCTGTCCGCCCTCTTCGTGAGCCGACGTCACTTTGTAGACCATGGCAAATTGTGGCCATGGGTTAGTCCCGCCACGTTCCATCGGAGGCTGAGGCATAATTTCCAGTTGGGTGACTGATGCGGCTCCCTGACGATGAGCAGTGCCTAAACAATCAGCACCAGTATCTCCACCACCAATAATCACTACATGGCGACCAGCAACATTGATCGGTGAGGTATCGATATCACCTTGCTGCACTTTGTTCGCCCATGGCAGGTATTCCATGGCCTGATGGATCCCGCCTAGGTCACGGCCAGGAACTGCGAGTTCGCGCCATGCAGTTGCCCCGCAGGCTAAAACGACCGAGTCAAAAGTCGCCAGTAAAACATCAACATCCACATTTTGACCGACGATTGCGTTAGTTCGAAACTCAGTACCTTCGGCTTCCATCTGTTCAATACGACGATCAAGGTGACGCTTTTCCATTTTGAATTCAGGAATGCCGTAGCGCATTAATCCGCCAACGCGATCAGCCCTTTCGAGAACAACGACTTCGTGACCCGCACGCGTCAGTTGCTGGGCAACTGCCAAACCTGCTGGACCCGACCCAATCACAGCCACGCGCTTGCCAGTTTTCACACTCGGCAATTGCGGAATGACCCAACCTTCTTCCCACGCACGATCAATGATTTCCACTTCGACTTGCTTAATCGCCACAGGGCTGGAATTAATTCCCACGACGCAAGCCGATTCGCATGGTGCGGGGCACAAGCGACCAGTGAACTCAGGAAAGTTGTTCGTGGCATGCAAACGATCAATGGCATCTTGCCAATGACCGCGATACACCAGATCGTTCCAATCGGGAATCAAGTTCCCCAGTGGGCATCCGTTATTGCAGAACGGGATACCACAGTCCATGCAACGTCCCGCTTGCTTATTCAACTCTTCATGATCGAATGGCTCGTAGACCTCTTTCCAGTCCCGTAAGCGCACCGGAACTGGACGATGGCCAGGTCCCTGTCGATCCCATTTCAAGAATCCAGTTGTCTCACCCACGAGCCACCTCCATCACACGATCCAATGTCTCTTGTTCACTTAAACCCGATACTTGCGACTCTGCCATGACAGCCAAAACTCTCTTGTAATCACGCGGCATGACCTTGACAAATTTCGCAGATTCAATTTTCCACTCGCCGAGAATTCTGACTCCAACAGCACTTTGCGTTTCGGCGACATGTGTCGACAGAATGCCCTCCAATTCAGTGCGATCTATGTCATCTAGGGTCTCAAGTTCGACCATCTCATAGTTCACCTTGGTTGCGAAGACTGAATCTGGGTCATAGACGTAGGCCACGCCTCCAGACATTCCAGCAGCAAAGTTGCGCCCGGTTGCACCAAGCACTACCACTCGCCCACCGGTCATGTATTCGCAACCATGATCACCAAGACCTTCGACGACGGCAGTAGCGCCCGAGTTACGAACACAGAATCGCTCACCCACGATGCCCCGCAAATAGATCTCGCCACTCGTGGCGCCATAGCCGATGACATTGCCTGCAATCACGTTGTCTTGAGCTACAAAAGTGGCTGCTTGATCGGGACGAATAACAATCCGCCCACCCGAGAGTCCCTTACCTACATAGTCGTTGGCGTCACCAGACAATCGCAAGGTGATTCCCTTGGGAATAAATGCCCCAAAACTTTGTCCAGCAGAGCCAGTGAAATCAATACTGATCGTGTCATCAGGTAGTCCCGCGCCTGCCCAACGACGCGTGACTGCGTTGCCAAGCATTGTGCCGACTGTGCGATTGACGTTAGTAATCGTTGATGCGAAGCGAATCTTCTCACCAGTCTCGATGGCCTTTTCGGCACGCGAGATCAAAACGTTATCTAGCGCTCCTTCAAGACCATGGTCTTGATCAATATCTTGATGCATCGACTGGTTATAAGGATTCTGAGAAGTCGCCAAAATCGGTGAAATGTCCAATCCCTTGGCTTTCCAATGATCAACGGCGCTACGGGTATTTAGCAGTTCACTGTGTCCGACCATTTCTTGCAGAGTTCGAAAACCGAACTCCGCCATCAATTCGCGAACCTCCTGAGCAATGAACTCAAAAAAGTTCACGACGAATTCGGGCTTGCCACTGAAACGCTCACGGAGCACAGGATTCTGCGTCGCGACACCGACCGGACAGGTGTCGAGATGGCAAACGCGCATCATGATGCAACCGCTCACGACTAACGGAGCGGTTGCAAAACCAAACTCTTCAGCCCCTAGCAATGCTGCCACGATGACATCGCGACCAGTTTTGAGTTGACCATCAGCCTGAACGACAATGCGATCGCGTAA
>BJGB01000079.1 GCA_014190215.1 Actinomycetes bacterium
TGTCCGCCACGAGTGATAGGTCTCGATCGCACCTTGAAACGATCGAACAACGGGGTCACGGTGGCAGTACGGGTCAAGGATCGGCCATGGGTCGCCATATTGGCCGACATGATTGAAGGCGTGATCGCTGCCAATCGACTCACCCCGCCATTGGCCGACCGTTTTCGCGGGGAAATGTGGCTGGCCCTCGGATTTACTTGCGAGGCTTTGCCAATAACTCGACCGCCACAGGTCGCCTAACCCGTAGGATTGCGGGCGTGCCCGGGTGGCGGAATGGCAGACGCGGGGGGCTTAAACCCCCCTTCTCTTACAAGGGAGTATGGGTTCGAGTCCCATCCCGGGCACTACTTTCATTTTCCATTCACCATTCATCCATCTGTCTCGTAGGATCAACCCATGGCTAACGCACCGAAACTCACCCCGCTTCAACAATCTGAGGCCCGCAGACTGGCTGCTAAGGCTGCCAAGACAGGCAAAGTTCCTCAGGCTCGAACCGAGGAAGAAAAGAATGTTCGTAAAGAGCGAGTGGCTAAGGCAAAAGATGCTCTCAGTCGTTCCGTCGGCATGAAGGGAGACCACGTCATTGCAGCACGTGCGGCTCTAAAAACCTTCTTGCAGCGCTTGAACGAACCGAATCAGCCTGATGATTCTCGCTTTGAAATGCTCATTGAGGCACCTTTCCGGGCCCCAGAAAAAAAGAAGACGAACGACCGCCGATTCTAAAACCTGATGAAGATTTATTCTCGTCCTGGATTGTTCGTTGGTTTTATTGCCTCCCTTGTTGGCGTTACTGGCTGTTCCAGCGAGGGTTCAACGTCACCTGCGAGCAACCCACCCATCACCGAGGTAATGACGCAAACGCCCACCGACCCAGCGAGCACCAGTGCCCCGACAAGCTCGGCGAGCAAAGATATCCCCGAATCGGGAACACCATCCACTGAATCAGTGGCGATCGAGATTGACGCTGATGCGGGCGTCGCTGAAGTTGCGTCAGTGGCCTTAGGTAGTCCAGTTGTGATTCAGGTGTTCAGTGAAACAGAACAAGATTTCCATCTTCATGGCTTTGACATTGATCTCATGGGTGACGATGTCACTTTTGATTTCATCGCCGACAAGTTGGGCGATTTTGAACTGGAGTCGCATGAGTCAGGCGAAATTTTGCTGACTCTGTCTGTTGTCGAAGATTAAAAACGGGTTTAGTCCCGAGATTTAATTGATTCTGCAGGGTTGCCCACGTAATGAACCACATGCAGCTATGCCTGGTGGAACATCGAGACCAGGAACAACTGATAAGACAATCGATGACGGATGATCGGCATCGTGCCAGATGGTCACTTTTTCGCCCTTGCTAATAGTGCGGAAAATCCACTCAGCTCGGTTGCCGCCGGGAGCGTCAATGCTGATGCGAATCTTGGAACCAGCGCGGAACGGATGAGCAACGGGGAACATCTCAAGGCGCACCAGTGTGACCTCACCTGGAACCAACGGTTGGGCATCGGACTCGAAATTGGTATGGGTCGGACGTAGTTCGGTGGCCGATGATTCGTCGAGTGCACGATGGCTAGCGCGCAGCCAACCGCTTTGCACATATGTTTCCGTTTCTGTTCCTGATTCATCTGGACGGACTTCACTGATTGTGACTTCAAGATCGGTGTCAACGGCATCCGACGAAATCCATAGATCCGCAGAACCGGGTCCAACGACGACGGTGTCCTCGGTCAGAAGTTCGGTCGTAAACACGGCAGCAGTACCTTGCGGATTGCGGACCCAATTCCATTTCACATCAGATTTCCAAATATCGCTGCCAGAACCTTCGAAGAATCGCTCTGGTGTGGCGCTTGGGTCAGCGGTATAGGAGGTGCTTCCAGTTCCGTTCGCCCCTTGAGCGAGAGTCCCGTTATCGCCGAAGTTGAAGCGTGTGGCCTGTGCTTCTGGAATCGGCCACGCACTGAATTCTGCCTGCCAACGATTAAGTGGCGAAGCAAATGCCTGACCGTCAGCTGCACCTTGTTCGAACAAGACGCGCACAGATGGTTCGCTCTCAAAAATTGCAAGAGCCTCGTCGTAGGTCATACCAGCGAAACGATTTCCTTGAACGATCGGAGTCATCGCACCCCAGATGCTGGGAGTCAGCACGGTTGCAATCAACATCGCTGGACCGAGGTCGGGAACTTTTTTTGCCACATACAAACTCAAGAACTCTGCATAACGAGGGAAAACTGAAGGAGATAACGACTCAGTGTGCAAACCATTGACGAGGGTCGCGTATAAATGTGGTGAACCCGTGAACTTGTCTAGGAATCCGGGGAAATGTCCACCTGTTTGTTCGTCCTGCCAAGCCCCAGCGAGAAAGACTGGAACATTGATTTTGTCGACAAACATGGACGGGTTAATGCTGTCCAAAAGTTCGGGAACATAGTACTCGTTGTCGTTGATTTCAGAAATGAGATCGGGATTTTGCAGACGCATCCGCTGATTGTTGGCACATTCAGAGTCGCCCGAATCAGCCATGTCCTTTGACCAGCCCTGACCGTAAATAGCAGCACTGTCCATACGTTCTTTGGTCCACTTCACGGCGAAGCCGGTATTCAGAATCCCGCCTGGAGCGAGGGTCGCACGCGCACTGTCATCAAGTACTGATAGCGGAGTGATGGCGGCCAAACTTGGTGGCTGCGTAGAGGCCACAAATAGTTGGCTGATACCTGGGTAACTGATTCCCACCATTCCAACCTTGTTGTCCTGCACCCAGGACTGTGCGGCGATGGTCTCAATGGCGTCATAGCCATCCAATTGTTGGGACTCTTCGAAATAACGGAAAGATCCACCCGAGCAACCGGTGCCACGCATATTCACTGCTACATAGGCATAACCGAGGGTCGTGAAAAGTTGACCGAAGGTTGTGTCATTGGGATTACTCGGTGCGTAACCAGAGTATTCAACCACTGTTGGATATGGTCCGTTTTCTAGTTTGCCTGGCAACATCACATTGATTGACAGCGTGGTGCCATCGCGCGTCTCAAGATAGCCGAATCCCGGTGAAGGCAGTTCCTGATCGGCATAGAACGATTGCGGGGGAATAAACGAAGCGTCATAGACCTCAACCTCGGCACTGGCGGCTGAAAGATCGGCATTGACCACTCTGTACGTGCCAACCTCAAGATTGCGAGCCAAGAATGAACCCTGCTCATCAACGACGCCCTCGGCGGCAATTGAGCCATCGGCATGTTGGATCTGCAGTGCGGTACCAGGATCGGCGTCGAGAACTCCGACTTGGTGGGCGCCAGGGCGCACGGTGTAGGTGGCGAGCGGCAAAGGTTGTGTCGTGGCCGGTGGCTCGGTGACGCCACTGGAATCGCTGCCACCAGAACAAGCCACAAGTCCGCCGATGAAGACAAATCCGATAATGAATGCCGTGAAGCGATGTGTCGTGGATCTCATATTTCCCCCGTTGTTTATTAATTCAACTCTAGATGGGGTCCATGAGGCACAATGGGGTCGTGCCGAATAAAACTTTTGTAGCCCCGGATGTGACAGCGATGATTGAGGATCTCGGCCGGCTCGTCAACATTGAATCTCCGTCATTGGATATTGCTGCCCTGACTGCAAGTGCGCGTGAATTGGCAGCGATGATGCAGCAACGTTTGGGTACACCCCCGATGATTGTGGATTCGGCAGTGGGGCCACATGTGCATTGGTCGGGAGGCGGGACTCCGAAAGTTTTGATCGTCGGACACCACGACACCGTATTTGCTAAAGGTGCTCTGGCAGAGCGCCCCTTCACCGTCGTCGCTGATCGTGCAACGGGTCCTGGCATCTTTGATATGAAAGCGGGGATCATCCAAGCCATATACGGCGTTGCTGCACTAGCGGATAAATCCGGTGTAGAGATTTTGATCACCTCTGATGAAGAAGTTGGTTCGCATCATTCACGTGACTTCATTGTTGAACGCGCTCATGCGTGCGGAGCAGTCTTAGTTTTGGAGCCGAGCGCTGATGGTGGAGCGTTGAAAACGGCGCGTAAGGGAACGGGAACTTTCGAACTCCATGTACATGGTCGGGCCTCGCATGCCGGGCTGGAGCCTGAAAAAGGCGTGAATGCGTTGATTGAAGCGGCTCAACAGATTCTTGAGATCGCTCAGTTCGGCGATGGTGAACTTGGTACTACCGTGACGCCCACGGTGGCTGTGATTGGTTCGGTCGACAATGTGGTGCCAGCACATGCCAAGATTTCCATTGATGTGCGCGTCGTTGAAGCACAAGAACGCCAACGCGTTGAGACGGCGATGAATTCTTTGATCGTCAACAATCCGCAAGCGCGTCTTGAAATGAAAGGTGGATTCAATCGTCCGCCAATGGCACCCACTGCTTCAACATGGTTATTTCCTTTGGCAGTTGAAGTGGCCCACGAGTTGGGCTTGCCTGCTGTTCATGGCGTGGCAGTTGGCGGCGGCTCCGATGGAAACTTTACTGCTGCAGCTGGTGTGGCGACATTGGATGGGCTTGGAGCAGTTGGTGGCGGAGCGCACGCCGATCACGAATGGGTTGATGTCGCGCAGATGCCCCAACGTGCACTATTGATCGCAGGTCTCGTGCAGCGCTTACAAAACCGCAGCGAACACTAGGTTCTGACTACTCCAGTTCGAGTAGGTGGGTTCCCGCTGCCAAGGTTCCAGCAGCGCGATAAATCTCGAGTTTGCTACGACTGTCTTCAATGTCAAG
The DNA here is from genome assembly GCA_014190215.1 of Actinomycetes bacterium. Lineage (GTDB taxonomy): Bacteria > Actinomycetota > Acidimicrobiia > Acidimicrobiales > Ilumatobacteraceae > Casp-actino8. The sequence goes on from BJGB01000079.1 coordinate 4,720, forward strand.
GTTGCGCATTGTCAGTTGGCCGATGCGGTCAAGAGGACCAAAGGGTTGATCCTCCACGCGCTCCATGCTCAGACGTTCGGGTGAATAGGTGAGATGTGGACCCGTCGTATCCAACACGGTGTAGTCATCACCGCGCCGCAAACGCAACGTCACTTCACCTGTGATGGCAGAACCCACCCAACGCATGATGGGTTCACGGAGCATCAGACTTTGGGGGTCAAACCAGCGACCTTCGTACAACAAACGACCCAAACGGCGACCCATGGTGCGGTAATTCTCGATCGTGCCTTCGTTATGGATAGCGGTGACAAGGCGTTCGTAGGCAATGTGCAGAAGAGCCAATCCCGGCGCCTCGTAAATACCGCGACTTTTCGCTTCAATGATGCGGTTCTCGATTTGATCGCTCATACCGAGACCATGGCGACCGCCAATGGCATTGGCTTCGTGCACAAGTTCAACCTGATCGGCAAATTCTTTTCCATTAATCGCTACTGGCCAACCTTCATGGAAGCGAATACTCACCGTCTCTGCAGCGATCATGACATCTTCGCGATAATGAGCGACCCCCATGATGGGATCAACAATCTCCATCGAGGTCGAAAGTTCTTCAAGGAGTTTCGCTTCGTGCGTGGCGCCCCAAATATTGGAGTCCGTGCTATACGCCTTCTCCGTACTGGCGCGATAGGGCAGTTTGTTGGCTAATAAAAATTCGCTCATTTCTGTTCGACCGCCGAGTTCGGCGACGAAGGTTTCATCCAGCCAAGGTTTGTAGACCCGCAACTTGGGGTTGACCATCAGGCCGTAGCGATAGAAGCGCTCGATGTCATTGCCTTTATATGTGGATCCATCGCCCCAGATATCCACGCCGTCTTGGTGCATCGCGCGTACGAGAAGCGTGCCGGTCACGGCGCGACCCAAAGGCGTGGTGTTGAAATATGTTTTGCCAGCGGTGGTGATATGAAAGGCTCCGCATTGCAAGGCCATCAGACCCTCACGCACAAGTTCAGCCCGACAATCAATCAATCTGGCTTCTTGAGCACCGTATTGCTTGGCGCGATCGGCAATGTCATCAAGATCTGGTTCATCGGGTTGGCCGAGGTCGGCGGTGTAGCAATAGGGGATAGCACCCTTGGCTCGCATCCAGGCCACCGCGGCAGATGTGTCGAGCCCACCGGAAAAAGCGATACCCACGCGTTCGCCAATGGGGAGTGAGGTGAGTACCTTGGCTGACATGGGAATTGACGCTATCGGTTTGGCTCGCCCGAGTCAGGGAGACTTAGACGAGATGTGTGCGAAATTGCAGGGCGCAAGCTATGAATCTTGACGGGGGGATACACGAGATTCCACTTTCGTCAGTTGCAGGGCGACTGTGGTTGTGTGGCAAACACAAGATTGCGCCTGATGTTGAGGCTTTGTTAGCGCATGTGTCTGCAGATCATGTGGTGTGTTTGGTGCAAGAGCATGAACTCAGTGCGCGCTATCCCGCTTATGTGACATGGTTGAATACTGCTGGGCGTTGCACGTGGCAACGCATCCCCGACCTATCGTCTCCACCGCTGCACAAAGTTCTCCCGCTCTATGAATCGGTTGTGGAACGCTTACGTTGGGGCGAAAATGTGATCGCTCACTGTGCCGCCGGCATTGGCCGCGCAGGCACATTGGCAGTGGCGGTATGTCTCCTCACGGGGATGGACTTGGATCAAGCAATGAGCCATGTTCGCCAGTCACGACCAGGGGCCGGACCCGAAGTTGGGTCTCAGTTGGATGTGATGATTGAACTCTCGACTTCGCTGAGGCGATAACGGCCTCCAAAAGAAGCCACGGACAAGAAAAGCGCGGCGATCGCCAAAAAGATTGTGACCAGCGCTCCTCCCGGTGAGTTATGACGGTCAAGAGCGGCCCACAGAATGAGTTCGCCAGTGACGAGAAGTGACAGAAAGGGAACCCACGGTCCAGCCAGCAATGACCAGGTGACCAAAGCAAACACAGGGGCAAAGGTCGCCACCACGAGCATGATGAGGGTGACTGCGCCAAAACGCTGATCATCAATCCAGATCATGGGGCGACCAATCACCTGTGATGAAGCACCGACAGTGATCAGTGCCACGGCGATGAGGGTCCAACCCAAGGCGACAGTTCGCCCCCAAACTCGAGTGAGACGCTGTTCCAACCCAATATTGGGCAGGACGCCTATTTCATTGTCGCCGAGATCCATCACTAGGCAAAGTTATCCCAAAGTGATGAGTCGCGAGATGACCGATAACTTGACAATGTGGCATCTGAGGCAGCGTCCGCACACTTCCAAAAACTTTCTTTCTTTTTCCCGATGTGGAATGAAGAGGATTACATTGCCAAGACCCTGTCGGCTGCCCATGATGCCGGCAAATCGCTGATGGCGGCGGGTGAAATAGCAGACTACGAAATCACCATTATTGATGACGCTTCCACCGATGCGACGCCACAACTCGCTGACGAAGCGGCCGCCAATGATTCACGCGTCAAGGTTGTGCACCATCCGAAGAATCGTAAATTGGGTGGCTCAATCAAAACTGGTTTCGCTCACAGCAGTGGTGATTTAATTCTCTACACCGATGCCGATTTGCCTTTTGATATGGATGAGTTGCAAAAAGCTTGTCGTTTGATGCGTCAGTATGACGCCGACATCGTGAGCGCGTATCGCCATGACCGCACAGGCGAGGGATATGTCCGCACGGTCTATTCATTCTTCTATAACGCTTTAGTGCGGATATTCTTCGGCCTCAAAATGCGCGATGTCAATTTTGCTTTCAAATTGTGTCGTGGGCGGATCTTTGAACACATTTCGTTGAAGAGTGAGGGTTCATTCATCGATGCCGAACTCGTACTACGAGCGAATAAATTGGGGTATCACATTGTGCAATTCGGAGTGGATTATTTCCCACGAACCCGCGGTGTCTCGACTCTTTCATCGCCTTCGGTGATTTTCAAGATCCTTCAAGAGATGCAGCAACTGCGTCGTGAATTACGTGCCATCAAGCCAGTTATTAAGCGCTGACAGTTTAGCTCTGAGGCCCTCGCTGTAGAATGTGAAGCATGTCTGACTCGCAAAACCCTCGCCGTCCAGCGGTCGGTCGGTCGCGGTCTCAGGTCGCCCCAGTCAATCAGTGGACTCCCGCAATTGGCGCTGCACTGGTCTTGCTGATCGTGATTGTGGTTGGAGTAGTGGCATCCAATAAAGACTCTTCGGATGGTGCACAGACGACAACCACGATTGATCAAATTCTCAATGACTCTACAGTGTCACCAATTATCAAAGTTCCACTCTCACAAACTCTTGGCAAAGGTTCGGCTGGAGCGGAGATCAAAATGGTCCAAGATCGCTTGATCGAACTGAACTTTGATCCAGGCGAACCCGATGGGGTCTTTGGTGAACGAACTCGGCAAGCGGTGTGGGCTTTCGAAAAATTGGTGATGGGTGTACAGCGCGACGACATCACGGGCAAGGTTGATGCGCAAATGTGGAGTCGGATGCAGGACCCACTTGAGATCTTGCCGCGCAGACCCGATTCAACGCCCAATCACACCGAGGTGTACTTGCCCGAGCAGGTGCTGATTGTTTTCCGCGACAATGTGCCGGCGATCATCACTCATATTTCCTCCGGGACCGCGTCCTCTGGGACAGATGAAGAGTGGTGCGAAGAAGTCACAATCTCACCCGGAGAGCAAGACAATGAGACAGGTACACAGGCGATCAAGAAAGGTGTCTGTGGTGTGTCATGGACTCCAGGTGGTGTCTATAAGTTCTACCGCCTGGTTGTTGGGCGACGCGAGAGTCAACTAGGCGGGATGTATAACCCTGTCTATTTCAATAAGGGGATAGCAGTCCACGGGGCTCAAGACGTTCCTGCCGTGCCGGCTTCACATGGATGCATCCGTTTGCCCATGCATATTTCTGAATATTTCCAAACTCTGGTGTCAAAAGGTGACCAAGTATTTGTTTTTGATGGTGTCAAGGAGCCAGAAGAATACGGGGAACAAAGTCCGCGATTTAATTGGGTGGATCCGAATTACACGACGACGTCAAGCACCGTGCCAGCTACGACGACCACTATCGCTGCGACGTCCAGCACCGTGCCGACGGCGACAACGATGATTGTCAGCACGATGACGGTTGCTCCTTAATAGGTAGCGGTCAACTCAACGAAGCAAGAATTTTTTGCAATTCAATAATTTCGCCTGATTGTCCTTTGATCATTGATCGAGCAAGATTGATCACGACGCTGTTTGATGCGTGGTCAACTGCGTACGTCGCCATCGCTACTCCACCTTGATGGTGTTGAATCATCAAGGTGGCAAAGATGCGCGATGCTTCATCTCCCGAGGCGGCTGCAAATGCGTCTAATTCACTTTGGCTCGCTAAACCATCCATATCTTCAATGGCCATCTCGTGGCCCATCCAGCCCATGCTTCTTCCGCTGTCATTGACTTCACTGACGCCAAATGAGCGGAGCATTTGCACCATACGTCC
>BJGB01000080.1 GCA_014190215.1 Actinomycetes bacterium
CTTCCCGGAACCCGAAGGACCCATAATGGCAGTGAAGTGGCCGAGTTGGAAGTCCACAGTGACGTCGTCGAGGGCCCGTACCTCGCTGTCGTCTTTGCCGTAAATCTTTGAGGCGTTGAGGGCTGCGGCAGCGGGGTAGGAGGCAACTTGCGTCATATCCATATTCTGCCTGTGGTTTTACTCAGAACCTGCACTGGTCCTAGGGTGATTTCGTGCATCACAGTGGATTGATCATTGGGCGTTTCGACCCACCTCATCTTGGGCACTCCTACATGATTGAGTGGGCCCAGCAACGATGCACCGAGGTCGTCGTTTTCGTCAATACCAAACAAGGTGAGGCTGTCCCTGGGCATCTTCGGGCACAATGGTTGCAAGAGTTACATCCCGCGGCCCACGTGGTGCAGGTGGAGCACAATTTGCACAACGATTGGGATGATCAAGACTTGTGGGCGCGGTGGATCGAACTTCTACAGTCGAAATGGCCCATCACATCCGGGCCGTCTTCAAAGGGGCCAGAGGTTGTGGTCTCTAGCGATTTTTATATTGCTGAGTTGGCACGACGTCTTGGCGCACTACCTCTGATCTGTGACCCTGAGAGGGTGCATGTGCCGATTAGTGCCACGCTGATACGCAACGACCCAGCCACTCACCTTGAGCTTTTGGCTCCACAGGTACGCGACTGGGTCGAACGAAACTGGCTGAATATGTAACTAGTTCTTTGGCTGGGCCAGAACTCGCAGGTATGGCTTGACGGTCTTCCAACCTTGTGGGAATAATGTTTTTGCTTCGTCGTCCGTTACTGCTGCACCGATGATCACATCGCCGCCATCAGTCCAGTTGGCTGGCGTTGCGACTTTGTACTTGGCAGTTAACTGCAATGAGTCAATGACGCGCAGGATCTCATCAAAGTTACGACCAGTTGAGGCAGGGTAGGTGATGGTCAACTTGATCTTTTTGTCAGCGCCAATCACGAACACACTGCGCACCGTCATCGTGTCATTGGCGTTGGGGTGGATCATGTCGTAGAGATCAGCAACTTTGCGATCGGTGTCGCCGATCATTGGGAAGTTCACGGGCGTACCTTGAGTTTCGCCAATGTCGCCTTCCCACTTGATGTGGCTTTCAACTGAGTCAACGGATAGGCCGATGACCTTGACATTGCGCTTGTCGAATTCGGGCTTGATCTTGGCCACATAACCGAGTTCGGTGGTGCATACGGGGGTGAAGTCTTTGGGGTGGCTAAAAAGCACGCCCCATGAATCGCCGAGCCATTCATGGAAACTGATTGTTCCTTGGGTGGTGTCGGCGGTGAAATCGGGGGCTACGTCTCCGAGGCGAACGGTCATTTTGTTTCTCCTAGATTAAGGTTCGGCGGACCGAACACACTTAATAAATAAGCCTAGGTGCTAATCCCGACAAAACCACTCGGGAATCAGGTTTGGCGAAGATAGGCAGTCACTGCGCCCCGTTGTAATCGGCTGACCTAATCTCCATATATGACCATTGATCACATCGCCACCGACAAACTACTCACAACAACTCGGTCAGTGCGCAAGCGGTTGGACCTTACCCGCGAGGTTGAGCCACAAGTGATTGCGGACTGCATTGATATCGCCATGCAAGCCCCAACGGGAACCAATGCACAGAACTGGGCCTTCGTGGTGATTACTGATCCAGCGAAAAAGAAATTCATCGCCGACGCATATCGCAGTGGTGGAGAAATGATGGCGGGCTCGGGATATCCGCCACCTCTTGAGCCAGGCGATCCGCGTGAACATGTGATGCCCAAGGTGATGGAGTCAGCTGGTTACCTCGGCGAGATTCTTGAGCAAGTTCCAGTCTTCGTGATCGCTTGTGTGCGCGGTCGAGTCGAGTCAGTGCCGATGGTGATTGCTCAGGCCAGCACATATGGGTCAATACTCCCCGCGGCATGGAGTTTCATGTTGGCGTTGCGTTCGCGCGGACTCGGAACCGCATGGACAACGATTCATCTATTCCAAGAACAAGGGATTTCAGAATTATTGGGGATTCCTGATGATTGGACTCAAACCGTATTGTTCCCCGTGGCCTATTACACGGGTGATGATTTCAAGCCAGCACATCGTTTGCCGTCAGACACTATGACCCATTGGGATTCGTGGGGTAGCCACCGTTGAGCGTCAAGATTGTTCCCGACGTATTATCGGAACAGTTGCTCGGCAGAGAGTTCGTGTATCTCATTACTCATAATGGTGAGCGTTCGCATGTCGTGGCATTGCGACCAACGATCAGTGGAGCGACACTGCGTTTTGAGCAAACAGGACGTACACCTCTAGCTAACGTTGTCAGCAATCAATTAGTCACCCTGACATGGGCGCCATGTGATGAGAAATACACCCATGAGCATGCTCGATATTCAGTCGTCGCAGATGGGGTGGCCATGGTTGATGGTGAAGCGATCATCGTGACTGTTACGAATGCGGTATTGCACAGACCTGCCTAGTCGTTGTTCAGCGGAGAACTTCAGCCAAGGTTCGAATTGACCATTCGTTGATCGGGTCAGAAACCAGGATCACTTCATGAGCACCTGCGTCCCGCAACTCAATAATCTGTTGGCGCACATTACCGAGTGTGGCGGCGTGGTAATCGGTGGGGATTGGTCGTTCACCTGCCGAACTTTCTGTCACGACGAGTAGGCATGCACTTCTTAATAAAGTCTTGTCGTCACGTCCAACTTCGGTGGCGATTCTTGAAATGCGTTGATTGAGGGTATTGAAGCCGTCGGCATTATTGGCGTACCAATCAAACCATGTGTTCCACCACTGTACCTTTGGCAATGCCGCGCGTAGGACTCGCTCGCCGATTGAACCGATCATCAACGGTATTGAACGCAATGGCGTTGGCAGAAGGACTGCATCGCGCACTTGATTAAAGTCGCCGAGAAATGTACATCGCTCACCCGATGTCAATGTCTGAACGATCTTGAAGGCTTCTTCGAATCGCGCCCCTCGCCGATCAAAGGGAATATCAAAAGCCGTGAACTCTGGTTGGTTCCACCCCGCACCGACACCGAGAATTAAACGCCCATTACTGACCTCATCAACATTGGCTGCCATCTTGGCAATGACGGCCGGGGGATGAAAACCGAGGCAGGCGACGAGGGGTCCGAGTTCAATCGTGGTTGTCACACTGGCCAAGGCCGATAGCAGTGTCCAAGCCTCCCATGGACCGCGCTCCGGTTGTCCAGCGTCTCGATAGATGAGGTGATCGCCGGCCCACATTGAATCAAATCCGACCTCTTCGGCAGCCTGCGACATGGCGACATATTCCGGCCAACGGACCTCACGCTCCACCTCGGGTAATTGAACACCGACTCGAATTCCTGATACAAGACTCACCATTAGGAGACTAGAGAGTTTTGCGTCTACGGTTGACATGTGGGGGAAATTCTTGATATTCGTAGTGACCCAACGACCATCGATGCTGCGTGGATGAACCAGGCGTTAGAGGCTTCGGGAGTGCGGGGTGAGGCAACCATTACTCAGTGCACATTTGAGGGTTTCGTTGGTACTGGGCAAACAGGTTGCAATGCCCGCTTCAGCCTGACATGGGATGATCCGAGGGGCCGTCCATCAACGGTGATGGGAAAGTTTCCTTCGTTTGATGCAACGGCGCGGGCGACTGGTTTTGGAGGAAGCGCGTATGTCACCGAGCACAACTTTTACACCCGTATTGCGCCCACGGTAAAGATCCGTGCGCCGAAGTGTTATCACGCGGCACTCAATCTTGAAGCCCAAGAGTTCTGCTTGATCATGGAGGATCTTTCAGGCTCCGAGCAAGGTGATCAATTCATCGGTCTGACAATGGCTGAGGCTGAGTTGGCGATTGATCAAGCTGTTCTCTTGCATGCTCCGCGCTGGGGCGATCCGACGCTGGCACAATCGGGGGCCAACCCTTCCACTCCCGAAGAACGTTCGATGCAGTTAGCGATGATTTACGGTCTCTTATTACCTGCCTTCATTGAGCGCTTGGGATCGCGTCTTGAGTTGCCCATTCGTCAAGTCATTGAAGACTTTGCCCCGATGGTCGGTGCATGGGCGCTTGGCTCGGGAAGTCCTTTGACGGTGGCTCATTATGATTTTCGTCCGGATAACTTTTTGTTCGCCCGCAGTCCAGATGCTCCACCATTGGTGGTTGTCGACTGGCAAACTGCCAACGAGGGCCTCGGCATGGTGGACGTTGCCTACATGATCGCAGGAAGTTTTTCGCCCGAACGGCGACGTGAGATCGAACAACAACTTGTGGATTCGTATCGTTCCAAATTGAATGCCGCTGGCGTGACTTATGACGAGGCAACCTGTTGGCGGGATTATCGCTTCGGAGCCTTATGGGGCCTGATTATTACAGTCCTGGCTACCTCAATGGCGGCGCGCACTGAACGTGGGGATGACCTTTTCGTGACGATGGCCACGCAATACGGACATCTATGTCTCGATCACGACTCGCTGAGTTTATTGAAGTAATTTTTGATGTAATTGGGGGAATGATGACTACGACAGAATTTGATCCACAAGAATTGCGTCAGAAATATCGGTTTGAGCGCGATAAGCGTCTGCGTGCCGAAGGTAACGAGCAGTACACCGATATCTCTGACTTCGCCGAATATCTTCACGACCCATATATGGATTCTGTTACTCGTGAGCCACTCTTTGACGAAGTCGAGGTGGCTGTTATTGGCGGCGGCTTCGGCGGGTTGTTGGCAGGCGCGCGTTTGCGTGAAGCAGGCATTGAAGATATTCGGATGATTGAAAAGGGTGGCGACTTCGGTGGCACGTGGTATTGGAATCGCTATCCAGGAGCGGCCTGTGATGTGGAGTCGTATATCTACCTGCCATTGTTAGAAGAGATCGGCTACATCCCGACTCAAAAGTATTCTCAGGCACCGGAGATTTTGGAGCACAGTCGGGCCATCGCTCGACATTTTGATCTTTATCGCAACGCGTGTCTGCAAACTGAAGTCACTGAACTGCGATGGGATGAGGCGCAGTTGCGCTGGGTCATTCATACTAATCGTGGCGATCAAATGCGCGCCCGTTATGTTGTCATGGCCAATGGGCCGCTACATCGCCCAAAGTTGCCAGGCATCAAAGGCATTGAAACATTCAAGGGTCACACTTTTCATACCAGTCGTTGGGATTATGAGTACACCGGTGGTGATTCAAACGGCGGTTTATCAAAACTCAAAGGTAAGCGCATCGGAATTATTGGAACTGGTGCGACTGCCGTTCAATGTGTGCCCCATCTTGGAGCGAGTGCTGACCAATTGTTCGTTTTTCAGCGCACCCCATCGTCGATTGATGTGCGAAATAATCGCCCAACAGATCCACAATGGGCCGCGAGCCTCGAACCAGGTTGGCAAAAAGAGCGGATGAATAATTTCAATGCCCTAGTCAGTGGAGGTTTCGCTGAAGTTGACTTAGTCAATGACGGTTGGACCGACATCATTGGTAATTTGTTGATTCGCTTACGACAAGATGCGAGTCCCGATCTTTCGCCAGAAGGTTTGGCACGCAATCTTGAACTAGCTGACTTTGAAAAGATGGAACAGATTCGGTCCCGCGTGGAAAATATAGTCAGCGATCCCAGCACGGCCGAACATCTCAAGCCCTGGTATCGACAGTTCTGCAAACGACCATGTTTCCATGATGACTATTTGGCGACTTTCAATCGGCCGACAGTTAAATTAATTGATACCGATGGTCTAGGCGTGGACTGCGTCACTGAAAAAGGTGTCGTAGTCAAGGGCGTTGAGTATGAAGTTGACTGTTTGATTTATGCCACTGGTTTTGAAGTGGGAACAAACTTCAGTCGTCGCGCTGGTTATGAGATTTATGGAATCGGCGGCAAGTCACTCACTGAGCATTGGCAAGATGGGGCGCGTACTTTCCATGGTTTTCACAGTCATGGCTTTCCGAACTGTTTCATTGTGAGTGGGGTGCAGTCAGGTTTCACTGTCAACTTCCCACACATGCTTGAAGAACAAGCGCGACATATTGCGCACATTCTGGAACACGCTCAAACGAATGACATCAAGCGTATTGAAGTCACTGAAGAATCTGAAGAGTGGTGGGTGGAGCGGATTATTTCTTTGTCCCAGAACAACATCCAGTTTTTGGAATCGTGTACTCCCGGTTACTACAACAACGAGGGAAAGCCTGCTGCGCGCAGTGTGCAAAGTGGGAGCTACGGAGGCGGGCCTGTGGCCTTTGTGCAGGTCTTAGAGCAATGGCGTGCCGAAGGCGACATGCGCGGACTCACCCTGATTTCTTAGATCCACCCGTTTGTGATGGTGCTGCAGGTAGGGTGACGCAGCCGGGACGAAGGTTCGTCCGAGCGATGCGTGTCATCCCAGACAGGTTCGCGGCACCTGTCAAAGGAAACACCCCTCATGTCCCCATCCACTTCAACTGGTCGTCCGACCACGCCCCGACGTCGCTCCGACGGTACCTCTACGACGGCTGGTGCAACTTCAAGTGGCCGTGCCACCGCAGGCAAAGCGCGCACCAAGCCCAATAATCAATCCCGTAATAAGTCTGCAGCGCGTCGCGATGACCGTCGCGGTTTTCGTCCTGAAGGTGGCTCAACTGCTGCTTCAAACTTTGCTCCCAAGAAGCCTTCGGTGATCGCTGTCGAAGTTGGTCCCGATAATGGATTCGTCAAACTTGGTGTTCCTGCAAATTTGGCTGGCATCATTGCCGCTGGTGGAGTCACCGAGCCGTTCTCGATTCAAAGCGTCACCTTGCCAGACTCGTTGGCTGGTCGCGATGTCTTGGGCCAAGGCCGCACAGGATCAGGAAAAACTCTGGCGTTTGCTTTGCCCTTGATTGCCCGTTTGGCAACTACCAAGGTTGCTCGTCAGGCCAACCGACCCCGCGCTTTGATTCTTGTTCCGACACGTGAACTCGCAAGTCAGGTTGCGGCCGTGATTGATCCTTTGGCTACAGCCTGCGGACTACGCGTGATCACCGTTTTCGGTGGTGTGGGTCATGGACCTCAGCGAGATGGTTTACGCGCTGGTGCAGAAATTGTTGTGGCTTGCCCAGGTCGCTTAGTCGATCACATGGGTGAAGGTGACGCAAAGCTTGATCGTATTGAGATCACGATTATTGACGAAGCGGACCATATGGCAGATCAAGGTTTCTTGCCGATGGTCAAGCGGATTCTTGATGCCACACCAAAGATCGGACAACGGATGTTGTTCTCCGCCACATTGGCTGGGGGAGTTGACGCCATCGTTTCGCGTTACTTGAATAACCCCGTGTCGCACGCTGCAGAAATTGAAGCGCCCGTGCTTTTAGATCACAGCGTTTTGGTTGTTGATGACGCTAATCGTTTGGAAGCTGTTGCCGAGTTGGCGCGCAGTGAGCGTGTCGTTATTTTCACGCGCACAAAACATCGCGCCAAGCAGTTGGCAGTCAAACTCAAGACCTTCGGAATCAATGCCGTTGATATGCACGGAAACTTGTCTCAGGCGGCTCGTGAGCGGAACTTGGCAGCGTTTTCTAGTGGAGCAGCCTCGGCTCTTGTCGCCACGGATATTGCTGCTCGCGGAATTCACGTTGATGATGTGCCTCTCGTGGTTCACGCCGATCCACCTATTGAGCACAAGGCTTATACCCATCGCTCGGGTCGTACGGCACGCGCTGGTGCTGCTGGTCGCGTGGTAACCGTGGCTTCGCCGGCACAGGTGAGTGAAGTGCGACAGTTGTTGTCCAAAGCGGGAGTAACCGCAACTTGGACTGGAATTGAAGTCTCGAGTGTTTCGACACGGCCGTCAGGTCGTTCGGGTGCGCGCTCTGATGGTCGTCAGGGTGGTCGTCCCGGTGCACGTAAAGGAACCGCTCGTGGCAATGGTGGTCGCCCCCGACGCTAAGCCCAGCAAACGTGAGTTTCAGGAGTCTGGTTGGCCGTCAAACACAAGTTTGAGCGTGAGTTCGGGCTCGTCTTTTTCTAATCGCTGCAGCCGATACTTGTTCTCAAAAAGAGCAACCATCTCATTATCGCTGCGATACAAAATTCGAATACCACCAATTGCCCTCAATCGATCGGCGCTTGCCTTGTCGGTGATTCGCATTGCTTGGTAGGGAGAAGAAATGATTTCTGTCGGCGATCCAAACTCACTCGACAAGCGGTACGCGAAAACCTCAAACTGAAGAACGCCCACGGCGGCTAAAACTGGTTCGGTATCACCAAAGTCAAGGTCGCGCAAAACCTGCACGACACCTTCTTGGTCAAGTTGCTCAATGCCTTTACGAAACTGTTTAATTTTACTGCGATCCAGAGGTCGTGCGCTGGCAAAAACCTCAGGGGCAAACCGAGGCACGCCAGGGAACTCAACTTTTTTACCTGCATAAATTGTGTCACCAATACGCAGATCGCCAGCATTAACGAGTCCGATGATGTCACCGGGGAAGGCTTCTTCAATTGTCTCGCGATCGTTGCCGAAAGCTGTGGTGACGTACTTAGTTCCGACGGAGCGACCAGAGCGCGTGCAGTCAACATCCATGCCACGTTCAAAGTGGCCCGAGCAGACGCGTGCGAACGCCAAACGGTCGCGGTGATTGGGATCCATATTGGCTTGAATCTTGAAGACAAAACCAGAGAACGAACTCTCTAGGGGTCGCTCTTTTTCCACCAAGTCGAGGCGAGGTAACGGGGCAGGGGCGAGTTCGGTGACGGCATCGAGTAACGCTCGCACACCAAAGTTGGTCAATGCGGAACCCACAAAGACTGGCGTACTTTTACCAGCGAGAAATGATGGGATATCAACATCGGCGCCTATGGCATCAAGCAGAGAACAAGATTCAAGGGCAACTTTCCAAGCGTCACCTTCTTCGGCGGCGGCACGTTCGGCATCAACGATTTCTTCTGGGGCTGCGGCTGCACCACGCGCAGTGCGGGTGTACTTCGTGAATAAGTCCGTGCGACGATCAATCGTGCCGCGAAAGTCACCAGGTTGGCCGACTGGCCACGTAGCTGGTGTTGGGCGGAGTCCGATCTGTTGTTCCACTTCATCTAGGAGTTCAAGTGGATCGCGCCCTGGTCGATCAAACTTGTTGAAGAAGGTGAGAACTGGCAAATTGCGTGAACGACAGACATGGAAGAGTTTGAGCGTTTGTGCTTCAATGCCCTTGGCAGTGTCAAGCACCATGATCACCGCATCCACGGCT
>BJGB01000081.1 GCA_014190215.1 Actinomycetes bacterium
CTCGCCGCCTTCGGTGGCGAGAACATATTTTTTTAAGATTCAGACCTTTGGGTGACGTTCTTCAACCTTAAGGTGCATTCCAGTAACCTCTATATTGATCACGCGCAGTGTGGCGGCGAATTTCGCACCATCCCCGTGCCGAGATCGGTGAAACGATCATTGATCATTTGGCGAATAAGGGCGGATGCAACGATTACAGCAGCACTTGGGACACCATCATCGCAGTCAGCACGCCGCGCATTGACCATGCAAGGGTGCGCGGCCAATTGGTGAGTACCAGCTCACGTCCAGTCTTCACATCAGGTTGACGAACCATGCGCTCGTGTCGCGGCACTGACAACAACACCGTGCATCCGAGTGCGATGGCAAGGAACACTGCGGCTATCCATGGCATCCACAATGACACGCCGTTAGGTCGGGACCACAACAGGATTAATGTGGTGATTCCTTCAATAGCCATGGGCGGACCGACGACGAAACCAGTGCGTCGCTGGTGCACGACGGCGATTGACGCAGCATTCTCAACTGGCACGATGGAAAGAAGTGGATAGTGAACTAATTGCACAAACCAGATGACTCCGACCATGGCCCAAGTTGCCACGAAATTGAGAAGTAAAGCCGTTTCTTTCATGAGATGACCGTACTCTATGGGCATGAATTATGTGGCTAAAACCAAGAATGGATTTGTGCCTCGTATCTGCGTATCGTGCGGCTTGAAATTTGAGTGGCGTAAGAAGTGGGCCCGTGATTGGGAACATGTGAAGTTTTGTTCTGACTCTTGTCGCGAAAAAAAGTAGGATAGAAAAATGCGTCACGATGAACAAGTTCGACTCATTAAGCAACTTTGCGCTCAGCTTGACTCGGGGACCACTGTTGATGCTGGTGGGGTCATCAGGATGTCCGCCATGGCTTACACCGATCTAGTGATTGCTGAACAAGAGTGGCAGGAATTCTTTGTTGGTATGCCGCACTGCATCGGTTTGTCGGGAGATCTGCCCGAGCTGGGCTCTTTCATCACTAATAATGATTTAGGTATTCCGATTCTCGCGACACGCGATCAAGATGGATCGTTCAAAGCTTTTGTCAATTCATGTCGTCATCGCGGTGTGATCGTGGAGACACAAGAGCGTGGTACCACGCGTCGTTTCACCTGTCCTTTTCATGCTTGGTCCTACGACACAAGCGGAGCTTTGGTGGGTTTGCCGAAGCCTGAGCATTTTGGTGATGTTGATACATCATGTTTGGGCTTACTACCTTTGCAAGCCGAAGAACGTCACGGTTTGTTATTTGTGCATCCGGATCCGAAGGGAACTATTGATCTGGACTTCTTGTTGGGTGAATGGTTTAATGACGAGTTCTCGACCTGGAGGTTTGACCGACTGATTCCCTTGGCCCACGACTCGTATGACGTGGCTTCCAATTGGAAACTCGCTTTGGATACTTTTGGCGAGACGTACCACTTTCCGGTGTTACACAAAAACACGCTGAATAACGGCTTCCACGGCAATGTCCAGTGCTACGACGAGGACGGTCACTTGCATCGGATGATTCTGTGTAAGCGGGCCATTGACCAAATTCGTTTGTCGCCCGAAGAGGAATGGGATATCAGATTCGCTGGACTTCCTGTGTACTGGTTATTTCCAAATATTATTTTGATGCCTTTTGAAGCAGGTGTTTACTTGGTTCGTACCTACCCCGATCGGGCTAATCCAGGTCGCCATCTCAGTCGTATCAATTTTTACGTCAGTCCTGACATTGACCAAACTAATCCGGGTATTAAGGAATATCTTGATTTTCAAACTCAAGGATTTGCTGGTGTGATTCGTGATGAGGACTATGTCATGGGGGCTTCACAGCAGACAACAGCAAACGCTGCAGCAATACCTTTCATTCTGTTTGGGCGCAATGAGCCAGCGTTGCACCATTACCATCAGACTTTTCGCAAGATGCTTGGACAAGAACCATTGAAATACTTGAGCATTAATGAATAGACGTCTCATTATTGGTACTGATATCGGTACTGATGTCGATGATCTTTGGACGCTAGCGATGTGTGAACTGTGCTTGAACGAGATTGAAAAAAGTGAAATCTACAGTGCTTCGTGCAAGAGTCCATCGGTAACATCGTAGACAAAACCACGAATATGCATTTTGTGTTTGATGAATGGACTCATTGCTAGTCGTTTCATATTTTGCGTCACACTTTTATATGGATCGCGAAATGACTCAAGGGCCCACCATGGTCGAATGCCACACTCATCTTCAATCTCATGTTTGAAACTGTCTTCATCAACATTGTGGAGCCCACAGTTTGTGTGGTGGATCAGGATGACCTCTTGGGTGCCCAGTCGCCTTTGGGAGAGAACCAAGGAACGGATGACATCATCAGTGACGACACCTCCTGCATTACGGATGATGTGCGCATCGCCATGGGAAAGACCAAGCATTTGAAAGATGTCCATACGACTGTCCATACAGGCCACGATGGCCAGATGTCGTTTGGGGGCTAGAGGTAGACCATTGTCAGGGAAACTCTCGGCAAATAGACGATTGTTGATGACGAGATCATCGGTATTCGGTACAAATTGTTCAGGCTGAACCATTCCTTTATCTTGCCACAAGAAGGGTCGCCGAGGCACACCACTTTTAGGATCGAAACACACCTGCCGGAAGTCTTGCCTACTGTGGCTCACTGACGCGCTCAAGCACAACGCGAATACCGCCCATGTCGGGTCGCGTCCAGACCATATGACCATCGGCGTCTAGTGTGCGAACGACTTCAAAGGCTTCAAGACCGACGGGGCGAAGGACGAAGGCCCCATCTTCATAACTGGCCCTGACGTTAATAGGCGTCTTGTAGTCAAATACTGAGACATCACTGACGCCATTTTCTGCAGTCCCATCGGCGCGCGCATCGGCGATTGTTCCACCGCCACAATCCACAATCCGATTTCCACATTGCTCGATGCGCTCGGTGTAGGACATCAAGCGGTCATCGGGGGCGACTGTCTCACCACCCCTTGTGGCGGAAATTGTTTTCCAAATTCCGCGCAGATCTGGGGCTCCGGCAACTAGAGGCTCCGTGCATGTGTCGAGAATGAGGGGAGGAAATGAAGTGCCGTAGCCACCTTGCGGGGTATGGGCGACGGGGATATCGTCCGCCATGATGATCTGGACTGGGGTAGTTGAGGTTTCTTTCATTGGTGCCATCGTGGTTGACG
Organism: Actinomycetes bacterium; assembly: GCA_014190215.1. Classification (GTDB taxonomy): domain Bacteria; phylum Actinomycetota; class Acidimicrobiia; order Acidimicrobiales; family Ilumatobacteraceae; genus Casp-actino8. Next base: position 3,222 of record BJGB01000081.1, read on the forward strand.
TCTCCTTGACTGCATTGTTCGAGGAAGAGCACGCCGACAACAATGAGAGTCCGCAGACCATCATCAGTTTTGAACGCACGAGCACATACTAACGAGAGATTTTCTGCTGATGGTTATTAAGACCTGGAGCAGGCACTCCGAGGTTGTTGTGCGTACCATGATCAGCGTGAACCTTCAAACCATTTGGGTCTTTGGGGACCAACTGAATCGCAATATCGGAGCCCTTCGCCTTGCTCACCCGGATACCCATCAGATTCTGATGGTGGAATCGCAAGGCAAAGTCGAGTCTCGTCGCTGGCACATTCAGAGAGCGCATTTCATCGTCACGTCGAGGCGACGATTTGCTGAAGAATTACGAGAAGAGGGTTTCAGCGTTGACTATCAGCGTGCGGATTCAATGCGCGATGGTGTCAGGCGACATCAGGAAATGTGTGCACCATCACAGATTTCAGTCACCGAGCCGAACAGTTTTGCTGCTCGAAAACTTGTCGCATCTCTTGATGTGCACGTTGAAATGTCGGATCAATTTCTCTGTCATCCATCAATCTTTGAACAATTCGCAGGGAGTAGAAAAACATTTAAGATGGAAGATTTCTACCGTTGGCAGCGAAAACGGCTGGATATCTTGATGGATGGTGATACTCCTGCAGGTGGACAGTGGAATTTCGATGAGGAGAACAGAGAACCGCCACCGAAGACTGGTCATGATCGGTGGCCACAGCCTGTATACGCGCCATTGGATGGTATTGATGCTGAGGTTATGCGTGATGTATCGGAGACAACGTGGGGGGCAGCGCCGGATGGTACTTGGGCGACGAATCGCCTCGGTGCGCTTGAAAGATTAGATTTTTTCGTCAAAGAACTACTGCCGATGTTTGGTGAACACGAGGATGCCATGCTGCAATCAAATTGGCATTTAGCTCATTCATTGTTGTCGCCGTATCTGAATATTGGTCTTTTGCTACCAGGTGAGGTAGTGAGTGCGGCGCAAGAAGCATTTCGAAGTGGCAAAGTCCCCATTAACAGTGCTGAAGGATTCATCCGCCAGGTCATTGGCTGGCGCGAGTTCATGTGGAATTGTTATTGGCGCTGGATGCCTGAGTACAAAGACCTCAACGCGCTTCAGGCAATCAGACCCTTACCGCCACTGTTTACACGTAGCAAACCGACCCCTATGCGTTGCATGCAGTCTGCTCTTGAGCATGTGCATGATCGGGCGTATGCGCACCATATTGAACGCCTGATGGTGCTGGGAAACTTTGCCCTCATCTCTGGTGTCAACCCGCAACAATTCACTAGGTGGATGTGGAATAGTTTTGTAGATGCTGCGGAATGGGTCATGGTTCCCAATGTCATTGGAATGTCACAATTTGCCGATGGGGGAATGTTGGCGACAAAGCCTTATGCCAGTGGTGGGGCTTACATCGACCGGATGAGCGACCACTGCAAAGGATGCGTCTTTGACCGTAAGAAGCGAGTGGGTGAAGATGCCTGTCCTTTCACGGTGTTGTATTGGGATTTTTTCTTGCGCCATGCTGAGGTGTTTGTAAAAAACCCACGTGTGGCTCGTCAGGTTCGCGCAGGACAACAACTCTCTGACAGCGACCAAGTACGTGAGACGGCACGTATCATTCTCGCAAGACTCGATAGTGGGGACCTTTAAGCAAGGCTGCTGAGCACCCAAGTACTGAGAAGCATGGCGATGTCACCTATTGTTTGAGGAGTTGAGGAGTTTTCTCAGAGCGGGGCGATCTTGAAAAAAGTTGAGCGTGAATTCATTCGGCAGGCAGTTGAAGCCTCGGATCTGGCGGCTCTGCGCGTCGCGGTTTATCAGGCTTGTGGCGATGAAGAGCTCACCACTTTCGGGGCTGTTAATCAATTAGATGCCCTGCAGAAAGAGAAGTTGAAAGAACTTTTGGTCACCCTCCTTGATAACGGGCTTGATTCGTTTGTATTGCGTAAGCCACCCGACGAAGAGATCAAGCGGCTGATGGCCATGGCACTTGGGGCAGATCCGAGTGATGCGGAGTTTGAGTTACACCGCGAAGTGATCGCCTTTGAGGAGTACCCTTTCTTTGCTTTTTGGCCAGAGGGAGAGCACCAAATTCCCGAAGATTTTCATGTGGCCATTATTGGTTGTGGATTTAATGGCATCGCTACTGCCGTCCAACTCAGTCACCTTGGAATCGCCCACACGATTTATGAACGGCGTCATGAGATTGGCGGCACCTGGAGTGTTAACAAGTACCCCGATGTCCGAGTTGACACACTCAGTGCCGCATATGAATTTTGTTTCGAACGCAATTATCCGTGGAAAGAATATTTTGCGCGTGGCGCAGATGTACGTTCGTATCTTGAATTCATTGCCGAGAAGTACGGCGTCACTCCCAACATTCGCTTTGAGCACGATCTCAAAGAAGCTCGCTTTGATGAAGAACGTTCGCGTTGGGAACTGTCCTTTACTGGTCCCGACGGTGACACCGTACATTCTGAGGTCAATGCCATTGTGAGTGCGTCTGGTCTTTTCGCTAATCCTAAGAACCCCGACCTGCCGGGAGCTGAAGATTTCAAGGGTCAGATCATTCATCCCACACAATGGCCGACGGACCTTGATCTCAGAGGCAAAAAGGTTGCCGTCCTTGGTAATGGTTCAACGGGAGTTCAGTTACTGGCGCCAGTAGCGGAAATAGCCGATCAAATTTATATGTATCAGCGCACTCCTCAATGGATTAGTCCGCGAGATAAATATGGCAAAGAGGTTGAGCCAGAGATTCATTGGCTCACCAGCAATATGCCGGGGTATTGGAATTGGTGTCGCTACACATCAATCATGCACTTATTTAACTTTCACAAGGATTATTTGATAGTCGATACAGAGTGGCAAAAGCAGGGTGGGCAGATCACCAAACAAAGCGATACGGTGCGGCAGTTTCTGATTAATTACATCACGGATCAAGTGGGAGGGCGTCAAGACCTGATTGATAAATTGATACCCGATTATGCACCGATGGTGCGTCGCCCAGTCGTTGACAACGGATGGTACAAGGCTTTAACGCGAGAGAACGCAGAACTCATCACGCAAGACATTGTGCGCGTGACTGAAAACGGAATTGAAACTAGCGATGGAGGGTTCCGTGAAGTTGACATCATCATCACTGCCACAGGATTTGAGATTGTCAAATACCTGTGGCCCGCTGAATACATCGGTCGGGGTGGCGTGAATTTGCATGAGCGCTGGGCGTCGCAAGACCCGCGCGCCTATGTCGGCATGATGGTCCCCGACTTTCCTAATTTGTTCATGTTGTATGGACCCAATTCGCAACCTATTTCTGGCGGAGTTGCACTGCCGGCCTGGTATCAGATGTGGGCAAGTTTTGTCGCTCAATGTCTGATGACGATGATCCAAGAAGATGTCGGCACTGTGGAAGTGACACATGAGGCTTTCGTAAGATATAACGCGGCCTTGGATGAGAAAGCGGCAGGCCTTTTAATGTTGACCGATACCAGTTCGGCTAAGAATTATTACCTCAGCGAGTCTGGGCGTATGCAAGTTAATGCGCCATGGGAAACTGCCGACTATTACAAAATGGTCCGTCAGCCAAATCGCGATGAAGTGTTTTTCGCTTAGGACCATCTCCGAGAAGGAACGTACATGTCTACATCTGCACCACAGCGATTGATCGACAATATGCGCAATGTGCGTTATGGCGAAGTTCTAGCAGTCTTCGCGCGAGACAATAAACTTGAAGCCGAGGTCTACGGTACGCAGATGATCAATGACTGCCCAGACGAACTCTGGAAGACGCTTGACCCCGCAGTGATTGCTAGCGAGATGAGTGCTTTGGCGGTGAAGTTGAATGGTCCGCGCTATTGGGTGCTTGATGGTCTTGGTACAAAAGTTGCTTTCGTTGAACCCGTGATGCGGGACTTCAATGGTTTAATGATGCGTCGGATCGCCACGGTTGATTTGGGTGATAAACCAGCCACAATCCCGTACGAAGAACGTTATGTCAATCGTGGGGCAGTCTTTTTCTTTGACGCAGGCTCTGTTGTCTACGAGTTAATCAATCCCCAGGGGAAGGCATATGTCATGCAGGCTTACTGTGTTGGCGTTGACCCCACTTTGAATCTGGATAACTTGGTTGACCTCGCTGCTCGGCTAGACCTGCCGACCGGTTGGTCATTTCGGGGTCGCATCTTGGACGCTGAGTTGGTGGTAGACACCACCGACCATCCGGCAACAGTGGTGCAAGACGAATTTGAAAATACTTATACCTTGCCGTATTGATGGTTTACGGAATGAGTAGTACTCGTCCGAAGGCCTGTCGACTCTCGATATAGCGGTGCGCCTCAGAGGCTTGCGAAAGGGGAAACTTGTTGTCGAGGACGACGGAAAGTTTTTGATCAGCAATTCGTTGTAGAAGTGATCCGATGAGAGGATAAGTTCGTTGCGGGTTGAAAGCCATTTCAATGCCGAGAAACACGCCAGTAATCGAGGCATTCTTCTGCATAATTGGCCACACTTCGGGGGGAGTCACTTCTCGTCCGGCTCGTCCGACCCAACTGATTCGGCCTCGGTAAGCAAGAGCAGCGATGCTGCCCTCAAGGGTGCTACCTCCAACTGAATCAACCACTAGGTTCGCCCCGCGCCCATTGGTATATGCCATGACCTCTTTTGCGGCGTCATTTTTTGTGTAATTAATGCCGTGATCGAGTCCGTAATCCTTCAAACGTTGTAGTCGGTCATCGCTTGATGAGGTGGCAATAACAATTGCTCCTGCAGCCTTGGCTAACTGAATAGCGGCAATACCCACTCCGCTGGCACCCGCTTGAATCAAGACCGTTTCACCAGCGACGAGATGACCAAACTCGAATAAGCAATCATCGGCGGTTCCGAATTCAATCGGCACGCCTGCGGCGAGTTCAATATCCAAACCTTCGGGGATAGCCCATGCCGATGAAGCGGGCACACTAATGACCTCGGCATGTGATCCGAAGCCCATCGTGGCTACAACCGCTTGTCCAGCGACGAATGTAGTCACACCTTCACCGACTTGTCGGATGATCCCAGCAGCCTGATAGCCCACGATGTGTGGGGTCGTTGCCAGCACTCCACCTTGACGATGGAGCGTGTCGCCACCTTGAATGGCGATTGCCTTGACATCAATCAGTAAGCCACCCGGACGCAATGCGGGTTCAGGGAACTCTTCGTAGCGCAAAACCTCTGGGCCACCTACTTGATAAAAAACGGCTGCTTTCATATCGGCAACCTTATTACACAACGGACTTGATCGATTCTGGCTGAGTACACGAGATATAGAATGTGGGAAATAAAGAAGCCCCGCTGCTTGCGCAACGGGGCTTCAAGTACTTGGACTAAGACTGAGAAGTAATTACTTCCTTTTAGCGGCGGCCTTCTTTTTTGGGGCTGCTTTCTTAGGGGCTGCCTTGCGAGCAACTACCTTTTTAGCGGCGGCCTTCTTTTTTGGGGCTGCTTTCTTAGGGGCTGCCTTGCGAGCAACTGCCTTTTTGGCTGGAGCTTTTTTAGCAACTGCTTTCTTGGCTGGAGCGGCCTTAGCGGCGGCTGCCGCAACTGCACCAGCTTTGTTCAACTTAGGGGCAGGAGATACGCCAAGGGCGATGTCCTTAAAGCCTTTGAGGGCCGTGATTTTGGCGACAGTCTTCGCTGCGATCTTGATAGTCGCACCCGTTGCAGGGTTGCGACCCATGCGTGCGGGACGCTTGATCTTGGCGAATTTGGCAAAGCCCGAGATGTTCACGATTTCGCCCTTGGCCACTGTGGCCAAGATGACGTTGATCGTTCCCTCTACGAGGTTTGTTGCCGTTTTCTTGTCGGCACCGGTGTGGTCTGATACTGCTTGGATTAGCTCTCGTTTCTTCATGAATCCAAACATATTTCATGAAATGCTGCGAATGGGGGATTTCCGTTGGTTTTTTTGAATTCTTTTCTGCAGTCGT
>BJGB01000082.1 GCA_014190215.1 Actinomycetes bacterium
AAAGATCTGCGGACAAATATCGAATCCAGCAGCGTTGAGTCGGTCCTGGATGGCGATCTCGATGAATTTATGGTTGGTTACTTGCGTTGGCGCCGCTCGGGTGACGAGACCTAGACCAGGCGCGCTGGTAATCTGTTGACTTGCCGTACAAGGACCAATGATTAAGCCCCCGCTTGCTCAAGGAGTCAGATGATTCGTTTAGATAATGTCACCAAAACTTACGGGTTGGAAGCTCCTGCGGTTCGCGACGCGTCTTTTGAGATCGCCAAGGGTGAATTCATATTCATGGTGGGTCCATCTGGGTCGGGTAAATCAACTTTGTTGCGCCTGATCAACCGCCAGGAACAACCCGAACGTGGTGAAGTGTGGGTTGCGGGGCAAAATATCAATGAGATTGCTGAGTCAAAGGTGCCATATTTGCGCCGCAACCTCGGAAACATCTTTCAGGATTACAAATTGCTGTTAAACAAAACCGTTTCGGAGAATGTGGCTTTCGCCCTTGAAGTGATTGGTCGACCCAAGCATGTGATTGCCCAGCAGGTTCCTGCCGTCCTTGATCTTGTTGGTTTGGCCGACAAAGGTGATCGTTTTCCACACCAGTTGTCGGGTGGAGAGCAACAACGAGTATCCATTGCACGTGCCTTTGTGAATCGGCCGTTGATTTTGTTGGCTGATGAGCCGACTGGAAACCTTGACCCCGCTACGGGCGAAGGAATTATGCGTTTGTTGGAGCGCATCAATACCACTGGCACAACGGTGGTGATGGCGACTCATGATCAGCGCATCGTGAATATGATGCGCCGTCGAGTTGTGCAATTAGATCGTGGTGTCATTGTGCGCGACCAAGAGCGTGGGGTGTACGACTGATGTTGACGCGAATTAGCTATGCATTGCGCGAAACATGGGTCAGTTTCAGACGCAATATCACCCTCACTGGTGCCGCTGTGGTGACATCTGCCGTGTCACTCTTACTCGTTGGTTCAACGTTTCTCATTCAACGCGCTTTTGATAACTTGCTGACCCGTTGGAAAGGCGATGTTGAACTCATCGTGTATGTCCGATCAGATGCTGATGCCACACAGATTGAAGTCATCAAAGGGGCATTGGAATCTCAAGCCTCAATTATCGATGTTGCGAAATTGCGCTATCTCAATCAGGCTGAGAGTTACGCCGAGGCCGAGAAGTTGTTTGCTGGAGATCCCGGCACATTACGACTGTTGACTCCAGCGAATATTCCTTCGCAATTTAAAGTCGTGCCTATTTCGCAGGACTCCAATTTGATTCGTGAACTTGGTGAACAATTCCGCAATATCCCGGGTGTTCGTGAAGTGGCATACGCCCAAGATGTCTTTGATGTGGTGGCCCGCGTCTCGCAATTCATTCGCGTGGCCACGACGGTGATGTCCATCGTGCTTTTGGTCGTTGCGGTGGGGTTGATCTGGAATACCGTGCGGACTGCCATGTTCGCCCGTCGCCGCGAGATTGAAGTGATGAAGTTAGTGGGTGCGACGAACTGGTTTATTCGTATTCCGTTCATGCTTGAAGGTCTTTTGCAAGGTGTGATCGGTGGTGTTTTATCGTGCCTCGGGTTGTGGGGATTGAACACGGCATGGTCTGGGGCAGTTGCAGATTTTAACGACACCGAGTTGGCAGCTTTGGTTGTCACAGATGGATATATGCGTTTTGTGATGGTTATTTTGTTACTCATCGGAGCGATTGCCGGTGCCGTGGGCTCGGGTATTGCTGCTTCACGTTTCCTTGACGTCTGACGCCCGATTAGGGTGACAGAATGGCTTATCAAGAGATCATCTACGAGGTTTCCGAGCAGATTGCGACGATCACCCTTAATCGCCCCGAGAAGTTAAACGCATTTACTAATCGGATGCTCAAAGAAATCATTTCGGCTTTCGACGAGAGTGATGCCGATGACAACGTTCGGGCGGTGATCGTCACTGGTGCGGGTCGCGCTTTTTGTGCAGGTGCCGACTTATCAAGTGGTGGAGAGACTTTCGCTAAAGGTGGCAGTGATGTCAAAGCCAAATCTGGGGTGATGCGCGATGGCGGAGGTTTGGTTTCGCTGCGAATCTTTGAGAGCAAGAAGCCAGTCATTGGAGCGATCAACGGGGCAGCGGTAGGAGTCGGCGTGACGATGACTCTGCCGATGGATATTCGTTTGGCCAGTGATCAAGCGAAATTCGGTTTTGTCTTTGCCAAGCGAGGGATTGTTCCAGAGGCCGCTAGCAGTTGGTTCTTGCCGAGGATCGTTGGCATTTCGCAAGCCGCTGAATGGTGTTTCACGGGGCGAATGATCAGCGCTGCGGAGGCCAAGGAAGGGCGCTTGGTGCGCAGTGTGCACGAAGCTAGTGATTTGCTGGGCGCGGCACGCGCCATTGGACGTGAGATCGCTGAAAATACGGCCCCAGTTTCGGTGGCCTTGAGTCGCCAGATGTTGTGGCGCATGCTCGGTGCCGATCATCCGATGGATGCTCATCGGATGGATTCACGAGCGATCAATTCACGTGGGGCCAGCGCTGACGCCAAAGAAGGCGTGATGAGTTTCTTGGAGAAGAGGCCAGCGAACTTCCCCGTCAAAGTCAGCGACGGATTACCCGATGTCTTTCCAGATTGGGTCGACCCCACCTTCTCCTGACGGGTTGGGTGCGATATCACCGCAGACATGGGAGTCATATTCCCCAACAAACTTTCCACTCACGAGAATCACTTCGTAGGCTGACAGTGTGAGCAATACAGATGAGACAACCTTGTATGAACGAGTTGGCGGGATGGAGTTCTTCATCTCACTTGTCGACCATTTTTATGCGGGGGTCGTGGGAGATGAAGCGTTGTGGTCGTTATATCCCGACCAAAGCGATCTCGTAGGAGCCAAGCATCGTCTGGCGTTGTTCTTAGGACAATATTGGGGAGGTCCTGATACCTACAATCAAGAACGTGGGCACCCGAAATTGCGCTTGCGGCATATGCCTTTTCATGTTGGACCACTAGAACGTGATCGCTGGTTGCTACATATGGCGACAGCTATTGAAGCTACGACAACGGATGCAGCGATACGAGCCGAATTGACTGCTTATTTTGTGCCTGCTGCCGAACATTTACGCAATGACACAGGCTTGCCGATTAGTTCGTCGCGACCTAACTGAAAACAACGGTCTTACGTCCATAGACCAAGACGCGATGTTCTAAATGGGCACGCACTGCACGGGCGAGAACAATTGTTTCCAAATCGCGACCCTTACGTGTGAGATCGGCGACTGAATCGCGGTGTGTCACGCGGGATACCTCTTGATCAAGGATGGGACCCTCATCTAGTTCTTCGGTGACATAGTGCGCAGTAGCGCCGATGATCTTGACGCCGCGATCGTGGGCCTGACGATACGGATTAGCACCGATGAAGGCGGGCAAGAAAGAGTGATGAATATTGATGATCCTTGATTGATAGGCATTGACTAATGCTGGTGACAGGATCTGCATATAGCGCGCAAGGACGACGAGATCTACTTGCTGCTCGTTGAGGGCTCGTAAAACTTCTTGCTCTTGCGTGGCTTTCGTTTGCGGTGTCACGGGGAGATGCAGATAGGGGACACCCATGTGCTCAACCAGGCTGGCATGATCGGGGTGATTGTTGATCACAGTCACAATCTCGGCAGGGAGTTCGCCTGAATGCCAGCGACTGAGGAGATCAAATAAGCAGTGCGATTGTTTGCTGGCCAAGATGGCTACGCGTGGCTTGTGGTCGGTGAAACGAAGATCGGCGTGCATTGCGAACCGCGAGGAAACCTGGGCGAAGGCTGGAAGGATTTCTTCTTGCCCAAGAGAAAAGCCGTCAAGTTCAAATTCGACACGCTGAAAGAACACTTGCTCAACATCATCGGTGTGTTGCTCGGCGTGGACGATGTTTCCACCGTGGACAGCGATGAAATCAGCCACCGCAGCGACGACTCCACGCTGGTCGGGGCACGAGAGGAGGAGTACAGCAGTCGCGGTCACCTTTTCAGTTTGCCGTGAAACCCGAGCATTTGCGACCCATGGATGTGGACGTGAGGCGAAAACAGCCCCGCACTCACGTCCTTAGTAACGGCGGATGAGAGCGTGGCAGGCCACGGCTGCGGCTGCGGCGACATTCAATGAATCAATCTCGGGTGCCATCGCAATACGCACCATGTGGCTCGTCGCGCCAAGAGCGGCATCGGAGAGACCTGTTCTTTCCGATCCAAGAACAATCGCTACCCGTGCATCCTTTGGCAATTGATTGCCGATCTCACGAATATCAATGGCGTCAGCGCGTGGTGTCAAACCGCATACCACGCATCCAGCGTTGCGCAACTGTGTGAGCACACTTGAAGCATCATCAACACGGCAATAGCGCATCGTAAACGCCGTGCCCATTGATACTCGTAAAGCGCGTCGCGCCAGGGGATCGGCGCTGTTGCGATCAAGAATCAATCCGTCCACACCGAATGCGGCAGCACTGCGTACGATCGCTCCAATGTTGGTCGGGTTGTCCACATCTTCGACGACCAGCAGATGATGCGCAGTTGACAACAACTCATCGAGTGTGAGTGGAGCGGGACGCTCAAATAAGGCAATGATGTCGAGCGCTACACCGAGTCCGGTCAGTGTTTTGCGTACCTCGGGAGTCGCCGCGTACACCGGCACCGCTAGATCAATGTTCTCAACGACGGCCGTCGGACTAGTGGCATCGGTGAGCGCTTCAACCATCACGCAACCTGCCGTCAAAGCACGCTCAACAACTAGGTCGCCTTCAGCTACGAACATCCCAAGTGTGATTTTTTCAACCTCGCCCATCTGCATACTTTTGAAAACTCGAGATGGGATATGGCGTGGACGAAGTTCTCTCTCGCGCAAACGAAAGCGACTCAGTCGTGGGTCCTCAGGGTCGTCAACAAAAATGAGTTGGCGTGTCATCGTGTAACCGCAGAGCGCGAAATGATCAGTAATACCACGGGTAAGGCGCCCAGTCGGGATCCCGTTTTTCCAAGAAAGACTCGCGCCCCTCTTGAGCCTCATCGGTCATGTATGCCAGACGTGTTGCTTCTCCAGCAAAGATTTGTTGTCCGACGAGACCATCATCAATCATGTTGAAGGAAAACTTGAGCATTCGCTGCGCCATCGGACTTTTGGCGTTGATCTCCTTGGCCCACTGCAAGGCCGTGGCCTCAAGTTCGCGATGGGGCACCACCGCATTGACCATGCCCATTCGGTGGGCCTCATCAGCGCTGTACTCACGCCCCAAGAAGAAAATCTCACGAGCAAACTTTTGCCCCACTTGTCGCGCTAGATACGCCGATCCAAAACCACCATCGAAACTTGCCACATCAGCGTCAGTCTGCTTAAACCGCGCATGTTCTTGACTAGCCAATGTGAGATCACTGACAACATGCAGACTGTGTCCGCCACCTGCTGCCCAACCTGGTACGACGCAGATCACAATCTTGGGCATGAAGCGAATGAGTCGCTGTACCTCCAAAATGTGCAGGCGCCCACTCTTCGCTGGATTGATACTTTCGGCGGTCTCACCGTCGGCATAGCGGTATCCGTCGCGCCCGCGAATTCGTTGGTCGCCTCCGCTGCAAAAAGCCCATCCGCCATCTTTTGCTGAGGGGCCATTACCTGTCAGTAAAACGCAACCGACATCGGTGCTCTGGCGGGCATGCTCGAGAGCGGAAAAGAGTTCGTCCACGGTGTGTGGGCGAAAGGCATTGCGGATCTCTGGGCGGTTGAAAGCCACGCGTACGGTGCCATGCTCAACCGAGCGGTGGTAGGTGATATCGGTGAAATCAAAGCCTTGTACTTGGCGCCACGCATTCGGATCGAAAATATCAGACACTTTTGATTCACTCACGCCTTAAGTCTCTCAGATACTCACGGGCGAGATACAACTGTTAGCCCCGTTTTAACCCCTCGTTCACTTACTCCTGCTCAATAAACCGTGGGTAAGTCAGGATTTTTGGCATACTTGCCGAGTGACACAGACCACCCAGCCCACACTCATTGCTCGACTAACAGCCGAAGCAGTGGGCACGGCCTTATTGGTGGCCACGGTCGTCGGATCGGGCATCATGGCCCAGCGACTCTCGCCCGACGATGTCGGTCTGCAACTGCTAGAAAATGCCGCTGCCACCGTTGGTGCGCTAATCGCCTTGATCTTGGCTCTTGGGCCAGTTTCCGGTGCCCACTTCAATCCAGTCGTCTCAATGGTCACGCGTTTGTTTGGCGGTCTGTCAACACGCGACACGATTCTCTATTCACTCGTACAAATCGCGGGCGGATGTATCGGGTCGATGATCGCCAACGTGATGTTTGAATTGGATGTTGTCAATCTCTCGACCAAAGACCGCTCCTCGGGGGCGCTGTGGTTTTCCGAGGTGATCGCCACGATCGGCTTGGTCTTGATTATTTTTTGTATCGTTCGTAGTGGTCGTGCTTCGGCAGTTCCCTATGCCGTGGGTGTCTGGATTGGTGGTGCCTATTGGTTCACTTCGTCAACAAGTTTTGCCAATCCTGCCGTTGACTTCGCCCGTTCCTTGTCAAACTCCTTCGCTGGTATCAAACCATCCTCCATTCCAGGATTTTTGATCGCTCAGATTGTTGGAGGTCTGTTGGCGTACGTCTTGGTGAAAGTTCTCTATCCAGTTGCTCGCGACGAAGAAGCCAAATAAAAATGACTCAGTCCCGACCAGAAGTTCTTTTTGTCTGCGTCCACAATGCCGGTCGTTCACAGATGGCGGCGGCACTGTTGCAACATCACGCAGGGGACACAGTTCTTGTCCGCTCGGCTGGAACTGCCCCCGCTGATTCAATCAATAGTGCGGTTGTTGAGGCGATGGCTGAACTTGGCATTGATCTTCATGCCAACCGAGCGTCTCCAAAAAAGTTGACTGATGAAGCAGTAGAAATGAGTGATGTCGTGATCACCATGGGATGCGGCGACACTTGCCCGTTCTATCCCGGTAAGACATACCTCGACTGGAAACTTGATGACCCTGCTGGTCAAGGCGTTGACGCGGTCCGTCCAATCCGTGATCGGATCAATGATCTCGTTCTTGAACTTCTTGCCTCCTTTCGACTCGAAGTTTGAGGCGTTTTACTTCCCCCCGCTGAGAGACCCCTAGCGAGAGGCGAATACGCTCAGAGCATGGGGAAGAATACACAGATCACGCTATTACCCGATAATGATGCCGAGATCGTCAAACACCTAGCGGAGGCTGAACTGCTGGCCTTGGTGAGCACCGTTGCCCATTTGACTGGTGATTTGTCGCTACTTGACCCGCGTCTGATTCCTGATTTGCTCAAACTCCGTGATCCGCAGAGTGGCTATGACGACGAGCAGCAGGCTCTCGCTCGTGAGATCATTTTGCGCGGTCTGCGAAAGTTTCGCGATGAGCAGCAACAGATTCCAGCGCGTCCCTCGCCCGACGATCTGCGTGCCATCATGGAGTTCATCGCCGCCGAACCAGTGAGCGAACGCTATGTGCCATTGCTCCTTGAAGAACTCGCTCTTGACGGCGATCAGTTGCGTGCCCCGCAGTGGACCAAGGATTCAATTGACTCTGAGCGTGAGTTCAATGCCATCGTCATAGGGGCGGGTATGTCGGGTATCGCCGCGGCTCATCGTCTGCGTCAAGCCGGTGTCACCGTCACGGTCTTGGAAAAGAACGAAGATGTCGGTGGCACCTGGTTGGAAAACAAATACCCAGGCTGTCGCGTGGATATTCAAAATCACATGTACAGCTACAGTTTCGCCCAGCGTCATGACTGGCCGTACTTTTTTAGTCCGCAGCAAGTGCTACACCAGTATTTTCGCGACTGCGCCGAGCGATTCGACCTGCTCCCGATCATCAAGTTCAACACCGAAGTTGAGTCCGCAGTGTGGGAAGAAGTAACTCAGCAATGGATCGTGACATCAATTGATGATGCGGGTGGCCGACAGATCGATCGGGCAAACATTTTGGTGTCTGCTGTCGGACAACTGAATCGCCCGAATTATCCCGACATCGCTGGGCGCGAATCTTTCGCTGGTGACGCCTTTCATTCTGCACAATGGGATCAAAGTATCAACCTCGCAGGCAAGAGGGTCGCGATCATTGGCACGGGCGCAAGTGCCTGCCAATTTATTCCACAAGTCGCAAAAGAGGCTGGCGAACTTTTTGTTTTCCAGCGCACGACTCCGTGGATGATTCCCGCACCGCGATATCACGAAGCGGTGCCCAACGGATTCAATTGGATGTTGGCTCATGTTCCGTTTTATGCCGAGTGGTATCGCTTCTCAATGTTTTGGCGTATGGCTGAAGGAATGTTGCCCGCAGCCACAGTCGACCCAGAATATCCGCCCACAGAAAAAGCAGTGGGTCTGATGAATGAGATGATGCGCCAGATGTTGATGGAGTGGACGAATGCGCTCACTGAAGGAGATGAAACTCTGCGGCGTCAACTCACTCCCAATTATCCACCGCTATCAAAGCGCTTCATTGTTGATGATGGTTCGTTCGCCCTGACCTTGCGTCAACCTCATGTGCATTTGGTGACTGAGTCCATTGAAGCCATCGAAGCAGGGGGAATTCGCACAGCGGATGGACAGTTCTTCGATGTTGATGTGATTATTTACGGCACTGGTTTCAAGGCCAGTCAATTTTTGACGCCGATGAAAGTGACGGGTATCAATGGCACCGATCTCCACGAGCAGTGGGCAGGTAATGCTCGTGCGTACCTCGGCGTTGTCATTCCAAACTTCCCGAATTTCTTTTGTCTCTACGGTCCCAACACAAACATCGTGGCCAATGGCTCAATTATTTATTTCAGCGAGTGCGAGGTGTATTACCTCGTCGAATGCGTGAGGCTGTTACTAGAAACAAAGACTGGTTCACTTGATCCGCGCCAAGATGTACACGACGAATACAACGAACGTATAGATGCCGCCAACAAGTTGCGCACATGGGGATTTTCCTCGGTGAGTAGTTGGTATAAGAATGCTTCTGGACGCACTGCACAGAACTGGCC
>BJGB01000083.1 GCA_014190215.1 Actinomycetes bacterium
CGCGTCAATCTGTTGACTCCAACTTTGCATCACGTAGGTCTTTCCTTCAGCGTCATGCAACAGATACACGGTGGTTCCGGCATTGAAAGTAAATGCTGCTTTGCGATTCACAGCATGCGGGTTATACGGCAGCATGAGATCAGCTGGTGACGTGCCGACGTACACACTGGCATAACGATTCATTTCCATGCCACCAAAACTCTTCATAAAGACTTCGGCCATATCTGATTTCACAACTGAATCCATGGCCCAGTAGCGCGGTCCATTAGGCGAGGCAAAGACAACACCTTCGTCTTTGGCGACAGCGGCAGTATCAATGGCCTCCCATTGCGCTTGAGGGCAATCGTTAAGGGGATAGGTGTTGAAAACTTCAGCGTGAATACCGTCGCTCTCAAGATTCAATAACAAGATTTCGCAATAGCGTTTTCCGTGCATATTG
Source organism: Actinomycetes bacterium (assembly GCA_014190215.1). Classification (GTDB taxonomy): domain Bacteria; phylum Actinomycetota; class Acidimicrobiia; order Acidimicrobiales; family Ilumatobacteraceae; genus Casp-actino8. Next base: position 440 of record BJGB01000083.1, read on the forward strand.
AGTGCCGCAGGATTAACCGTTGTCGTGACCGCAGGAGCGCTGCTCGAGGTCGTACTCGCGTCCCCGGCCGAACTGGGAGATGACGAACTATCGGACGAGCAAGAGGACAGAGCCACAGCAAGAGCGCAGGCGTAGACGAACTTTTTTGACACCATGGGTGACACTATATGCGCTCATACGGTGGTCGCACGGCAGGGACGCGAAAGGGGCGGGTGCTTTCGCACCCGCCCCTCACACACCTTGCGGTGGAGTACTAACTAAATCAGGCAACGCCCCAAAGAGCGAGGAACTGGTCGGCGAAGCCTTCTGGTCCCTTCCAGTTACTCATTGGGCTGCTGTCAATGATCTCTTGTGCGACCGTTGCGTCGTCCAAGATGAAGTTTGGCAATTCTTCGGCAGATGCACGCTCTGCGAACTCGTCGCCGACTGCATCAAGAACCATGGCGTGTGCCATGACCCATCCAGAGTAGGCCTTCGGGTTCGAAGTCCAAGCCGTGTGAGTTCCAGCCACAATCTCGCTCAAACCGGTCAAGTCAAAGTCGACTCCAACCTGGCTAGGCAAGGCCACGCCAGCAGCCTCTAGACCTGCTGTTACACCGATCGGCAAAGCCGAGAAAGCATAGGAAACGTAGTTTGTCTCTGGGTTCTCTTGGAGGTACGAAGCCACCAAGCCTGGAATGTTGACACCAATGTCGGCGATCTGAACCGGCAGTACGTCAAACGTACATGCGGCACAACCGGCAGCGAAAGTGTCCCTCATGCCCTCTTCTTCTGCGACGAGCACAGGGAAGAGTTGAATGTTGACCATCAACACATTGGCGGCGGCGCCACTGTCAGCGATGATGTAGTTAGCCATTCTTGCTCCAGCAGCATAAACGGCATCGTTGCCACTGATGGATGTCAAAATGCCGTCTGCTGGTGCTTCACCGTTGTAGGCGAAACTGAATTTGATACCAGCGGCTACGGCTGCAGCGAACTGCTCGGCGAATGCAGCAACAGGCGAACCGGAGATCGCGATGTAGTTGGCGCCCCAGTCAATGGCCTCTTGTACGCCCGCTCCTGGACTTGCACTTTCAACGTTGATCGTCTTCAGTTCCCAGCCGAGAGCGTCAGTGATTTTGCCCCAGTCTTCGCCAACTTCGGCGCAGCTTGGGAGTTCGCAAGCGAGCCAAGCAACCTTCTTGCCAGTCGGTACTGCAGCTGACGGTCCAACAGTGACGCCGATTTCTGTCGGTATGGTCATGTAGGTGTCGACAAGCGCCTGTGCGGCGGCAGTTTCAGCAGCGGCATCATCCATTGGTGCTTCGGTGCTTGGTGCTTCGGTGCTTGGTGCTTCTGTTACTGGCGCATCCGTGCTCGCGTCATCGCTACCGCAAGCAGCAGCGATCAAACCCAAAGCAAAAATGGCAGCGGCAACTCTATGAGTTCCTTTACGCATTATTTCCCCTTTTAATTGTGATGGTCGAATGGAAGGATTCCAATCTGGTTCGCTCTCATCACCGTTCACGATTAGTTTGGTGATCAGAGCGAATTGATCATATAGTAAATTAAGTAGTATTTGCGAACTAGTGAATGGTTCGCATGCGCGTTTCAGGGGGAAAGTAAAGAACCATGGCAAAAATTCTTCACATTTGGTCGCTTTCAAAGTCCTTTCCGGGCCAAGTCGCCCTGCAAGATGCCACTTTCGATGTCGAAGAAGGCGAAGTTCATGCCCTGGTGGGTCAAAATGGCTCCGGTAAGTCAACTCTGATCAAAGTTCTTGCGGGCTTTCACCAGCCAGACCCCGGTCACAACGTCACGATGCGCGATGAAGTCTTTGATATCGGTGATGTTGCGGCGGCCCATCGTGCAGGTATCCGTTTCGTGCATCAGGATCTGGGTCTTGTGGAGGCCGTCAGCGCCGTTGAGAATCTGGCTCTTGGTTTTGGCTATCGAACTGGTTTTGGCCGTCGCATCAACTGGAAGAATGAAACACTGAAGACCAAACAAGCGTTACTTGATCTTGGCTTTGATATTGATGTGCGTGTACCAGTTGCCGCTCTCGGTGGCGCAGCACGAACGGGTGTGGCGATTGCTCGGGCTTTGCAAGAATCTGAGCAGAATATTTCGATTTTGGTCCTTGATGAACCGACGGCTTCCCTACCTGGGGCAGATGTCGACAGACTATTCAATGCCATTCGTCGTCTGAAGACTCGTGGCATCGCAGTCGTCTTTGTCTCGCATCACCTTGAGGAAGTTTTCGAAATCGCCGATCGTGTCACTGTTCTGCGGGATGCCAAGGTAGTCGCCACGGTTCAAGCCAATGAATTGGACATGTCGTCACTCATTGAACTGATCGTCGGTCGCAAGGTGACTGCCGCGACAGTGAATCGATCCATTGATCAAAGTCTTGAGCCGCGCTTACGGGTGACAGATTTATGGGGTCTAGGAATGAACGATGTCAGTCTCGAAGTTCGACCGGGAGAGGTTTTGGGCGTGGCTGGCCTGACTGGCTCGGGGCGAGACACAATGATTCCGATGTTGTCGGGAGCGATGGAGCGTCTCGGAGATGTTTCGATCGATGGAGTAACAATTCGTGCGGGTAAGCCGAGTGCTGCTATTGCCGCGGGACTTGCTTTCGTGCCGGCTGATCGCTTACGCAATGGCGTCATCTCGATGATGAGTGTGCGGTCAAATACAACGATCGCCAATGTGTCTCGTAATAAGACAGGGTTGCGACTGAACCACAAAAAGGAACGTGCTGAAACTCAGGATTGGATTTCGCAGCTTTCGGTCGTGACGACCAGTAGTGAGGCGCCAATTTCAACCTTGTCGGGCGGCAACCAACAAAAAGTGATGATGGCACGAAGCTTTCGCTTAGATCCAAAAGTCTTGTTGCTTGATGAGCCCACACAAGGCGTCGATATCGGGGCCAAAGAAGAGATTCATTCTTTCGTTGATGCAGCAGCGGCGAACGGTTCCGCTGTGGTGATCGCTTCGACGGACTCTGGTGAGTTAGCCCGTCTGTGTGACCGCGTCATTGTGATGCACCGTGGTCGGATCGTGGACACGATTGTGCGTGGTGAAGGGTCTATGGCTCAAAGTATCGACAAGGTTTTACTGGCAGGCTCAAGCCTGGCAACCAATTAAAAGTTGAAATTCGTCCTAACAAAATGTGAAGTGAAAGGAAGACATATGTCAACCAGTGAAGCAGCGGTGTTGGCCGCCCCGAAAAGATCTTTATTGAACCGACTCGGATTGGATCGCTTTAGCGCTCTTTATCTTTGGGGAGCATTCATGATCATTTTTGGATTGTGGAAACCCGACACCTTTTTAAGTATGACGAGTGCCAAGTTGGTGTTGGGCGAAAATGTCAGCACTGGTATTTTGGCTTTGGCCTTCTTGGTGCCGTTCTGCGCCGCAACGTTTGACTTGTCGATCGGCGCCGTGATGTCAATGTCAGTCGTGACGATGTGTTTCTTGTCCGATGAGAAATCACGCTCATTCAATATGCCGGTAGGTGTTGCGGCAGTTCTCACGCTTGTGGTGTGTACCTTGATTGGTGTTGTTTCCGGCTTCATTGTTGTCAAACTCAAGGTCAACTCTTTCATTGCCACTTTGGGTTTGGGTCAGGTGATCAGTGCAGTTGTGTTGAAAGTTTCCTTCAATCGCCAGATCACCGATGTCTTTTCAGGTACCTTCGAGAAATTTGGGCGCAATCAGTACTTCGGAATTCCTGTGGTCTTTTTCTACCTCGCTGTCGCAGGAATCATCATCTGGTATGTGTTGGAACACACGCCAGTCGGACGTTTTATTTACGCCACTGGCGGCAACCCAGAGGCAGCGCGGTTGGCTGGGGTAAAGACGGACCGCATGGTCTGGGGTTCGTTGATCGCCTCGTCTTTCTTGGCTGGGGTGGCGGGCATTGTCTTTAGCGCCAAGGTCGGCTTGTTCACCGCAGCGACTGGTCCCAACTATTTGTTCCCAGCGATCGCCGCAGTGTTCTTTGGGGCGTCACAACTGAAGGGTCGCCCGAATGTGGCTGGAACATTCATTGCTTTGTATGCCTTGGCCTTCGGTATCAAGGGTCTGCAGCTTGTTGTCGGAACTGACTCGTATTGGGTGAACCCAATGTTCCAAGGTACGACGCTAATCATTGCGGTTTCCTTGGCCAGCCAAAAGGGCCTTGCCAAGATTCGCAAGCGCAAGGTTCAGACAACTTGATCTAACGCTCTCTATGTCATGCTTATTGGGTGACATTGGGTTGGACAGAACTCACTCGGCGAAGTGCATTCGCATCGCACCGTCTTATTGGCTGGATCTATTGGGATCCTCGCGCAATTGAGCTATACACGAGCCTGGGGATACCCAACGGAGTCGGGTATTACGTGACGAGTCGCGGAGCCCCCTTGTTGCCCGCTGGGCATCAGGCTGTATCCGCTGCCTTTTATTCGATTCGGGCGGATTTCATTGAGTTTGCAGTGACTCTGGCAGATCAGCACACATCATGGCAAGAGATTTTCGCGGCTCGCAATCAAGCAGTAGGCGAGGGCCTACGTCAGTATGTGCCAGAAATTTGCGAAGGTCTCGCTTCTCTTGAGACAGACCTGTGGCGAGTTGCCGATGCCCTGCCTGAATCGGGGAGAGTGTGCTTCGCTGCGCATCGTCAAGCCCCACGAGATGAGGATCCTTTAGTTTCGGCATGGTTGGCTGTGAACTGCATTCGAGAATGGCGCGGTGATACTCACTTCGCCGTTCTGACTTCGGAAGATATTTCACGCGTTCAGGCTGGCATCTTGCATGATGCCCATCTCAACTACGGCGGGTGGATCGCGCAAAGTCGCGGAGCCGATGCCGATGCCATCACGGATGCATTTGCCGATCTCGAAAACAGAGGTTTGGCAGACAATGGAGTTGTTTCCACGGCGGGACTAGCGGTACGTGAACTGATCGAAGAACGCACCAACGACATCTGTCAGCGGGCATGGGAGTCGTTGGGATTAACGAACACGGAGCGGTTCCTACATCTCATTGAACCCATCGGTGAAAGGTTGTTGGGCCGCATTGACGTAACTGCCGGCCCAAACTGGATGCCCGCAGCACGTGAGCGCCGCCCCGACAGCGCTTAAATTGTGGGATACTACTGCGATGTCTGTTACCACTATTGAAGTTGATCGTCGGCAAATTGGTAGATCGCGTATCCACTCTGAGCCCGAAGTTGTACTTCAAGATGGCGAGGTTCGACTGCGCGTCGAGGCCTTTGCGCTGACAAGCAACAACATCACCTACGGCGTATTCGGCGACGCAATGGGATATTGGAATTTCTTTCCAGGAGCGCCAGATGCCGAGACTCCTTGGGGGCGGATTCCCGTGTGGGGCTTTGCCGAGGTCATTGAAACTCGTGTGTCGGACCTGCCAGTCGGGCGGCGAATCTACGGCTTTCTCCCGATGAGCAATCAATTCATTGTCAAGGCAGGCCGTCTTGACGAGCGGAGTTTTGTGGATATGTCGGAGCATCGTGCACCGATGGCTGCGGCCTACAACCGCTACGTATTCACTGATCATGATCCGATTTATCACCCCGATCGTGAGGCTCAGCACATGGTGCTGTGGCCATTATTTATGACTTCGTTCATGGTGGATGATGTCCTGGGGCAAAATGTGCTGGAAAGCGATCCCAATAGCGTTGCATCGGTGGTGATTTCTAGCGCTTCAAGCAAGACAGCTATCGGATCGGCGCATCTTTTGGCACGCCGTCCTGGAGTGAGCGTTGTTGGGTTGACATCGTCAAAAAACGCTGATTTTGTTCGGTCCTTGGACTGTTATCACCGAGTGGTGACGTACGACATGATGAGTGATTTACCTTCTGGGACGGCGGCTGATATCTGCGCCTATGTCGATGTCGCCGGAGATAGTGCTGTGACATGGGGAGTGCACGAGCATTATGGAGATGATTTGGCGTATAGCCTGGCGGTCGGCGGAACACATTGGGATGCTCGAGCCCGAGTCCCAGGGAGGTCGCTGACCGGCCCCAAACCTCAGCCCTTTTTCGCCCCGACCCAAATCGCCCTACGTAATAAAGAGTGGGGTCGCGCAGGACTTGATCAACGGGTGAGCGAAGCGTGGAACCGTTTCTCGGAAGGGACTGCACCGTGGTTACAGGTTGCTCCGACTTCTGGACCATCTGGCGTTGAAGCCTTATTCCAAGAATTGCTGGCTGGACGAGTTGACCCCAGCGTTGGTCATATCTGCTCGATGCACTGACCTGGGACGCGAAACAGGGGCCGGTTTCCGGTTTCCCGTGAGCCGACCCCTGCGTCTAAGTAGTTAAAACTGTGGGTGAGGGCTTAAGCCCGCATACCCTTTGAAATTGCACCAAACACTGCGTCCTTGAGCGGAATCATGCCGCAAATGACGGCTCCGTTAACGACGATGTTCTTCCAGTCGTCAGCCCATGAGGCACCCCAGGTTCCCAATGGATACGCCTCAAGCAACCACACGATGAGGATCGAAATACCCAGTGTGAGGTTCGCTCCGATGATGGGGAGCTTCTTGATGGTGTCGCCGAGACCAACGGTGCCCAGGACGGAATGAAGTACTGTCATCACTGCTTCAAGCAGGACTGCCATAACAATCAGAATTGCAACGGTATACATATTTTCTCCTTCAGTAGTGCCGTCTTGCGGCGGCAAACGGCAACCTATGAGACCTTTGGCACAGGGTGGTGGATGTCGACAAAAAACCTTGTGAACAGGTGAAATGCAGACTTTTGAACCGCCCTATGCGATCTATGACAGCGAAATGGCTGACAAAATCGGGCCGAGACCCGCAACATTGCTAGCAAATGCTTCAATGTGCGAGTTCAGATGGAGATAGTTCTCCTGTGTGAGATCAGCAACAGCGAGCACCCGCGTGCCCTCAATCACGACGCGGCATCCAGCGGATACTTCGTTGATGGCATCGAGCTCGCTGTATAGAGCAAGCGTGGGTATCACATCGTCCAATACCTGATACGAGACGCGATATTTGTATAGCCCATAGCGGGATTCATTGGGAAGAGCACTGAGGGAGATTTCGCCCTGTTCAAGATCTGGGTAAAACATTTTGATCAGACTGCAGTCTTTCCAGATGTATGCGATGTCCCCGATGACCTCATCAAGGTCATGACCCCATTGTTCAACGTTGGCGATGGTTGGGAAATACAAACTCCAATTTTCGCCACAGATCATGAGATGGTCGACACCTTCGGGGGCAACATGGAATTCGATATTGCCGATCTCTGCGAGAGTTCCAGGATTTCGCAAGACACTGAGAATCGCCGTATGTGGGATATTGAATGGCTTTAGGTGCACCCCTGCGCTAACTGGGCCAAATTCGGCAGGCATGCGGTACTCATGAACGCCTGCCTCAACGATTGTCCAATCGGCATTGAAGACCAGTTGATTAGTTGCGAAATCGAGATGGCAACGCAACGGCGTATTCATGCCTTCGGCTTTGGCTCCAGTCGGCCATACTCGGGCGGCCGAGAGCATGGTCCATAATCCTGTGGCGTCAACAGTTGCCGTGCAGAGTGACTCTGTCGTTGGTACGAGAGGCGGGCGAGTCGCCAGTGGGTTCTGAGAGATGTTCATCGAAAACAGATCGCTGCTCAAAGTGACTCGCTGATCGCTGAGGGTGATTGTCAGCTCTTGCGAAGTTTGAATGAATTTACCCATGGTGACCAAGACGTGCTCGGGGATCGGGAACGCCCAACTTTGATCCGGGGTCATGCCCCAACGCTGCACCTCGGCTTCGTGGCTGCCGACGACAACGGTGACGCCTGCAGTGGCGACGATCCACTCACGTCGTGATCCACCCATCGACGTCACCCAGATTGACTCACCTTCGGATTCGTCAAATCGAAGCGGGGCCATGAATGTCGCCAGTAGCTCAAATTCTGCGGCCGCTATTTTGAATGAAACAGCGGGCGTTTGTGGGGTTTGTTTTTTACTCATATTCTCCTAACGATTGGTGGGAATCATTTTGTGCGGTGAATCTGGAAGTTTTCTAGTCAGCTGTGGGTTGTCCGCCAAGCCTTGGTTGCCGCTATCGGACCAACAGCTGCGGCCGCAAGTTTTTTCCCCCGAGCAGCGAGGGTCAGCGCGTGAATCGCTGTTTCCAGGTCTGCCACTTGATGTATGTCGTGGAGGGCGACTAAGCGACCGCACTCTTCTGTTAAATCCGATTCGTATTGGTCGGATCCATCGGTGACATGGCCATCGCAAATCCAAATCATTGGTTCGCGGTTCTTGCGCTTCTTGAGGGCGAACTCAAGAGCTGGTCCATCCACGCCATTGCCCCCATTGCCAGGCGGAACTTTGTCAGTCACAGCCCCACGGTCCGCTAAAATCCAAATATTTGGGGTCTCGACGGAGTGGGGTGCGTGGCTATAGCCGATGATGACACAGCCAGGAGCGGCATTGATGACTCTCCACAGATCATCCTCGGTGAGTTGCATTGAGCCGGATTGGTCAATCAGTACAACGCCGCCTGGGCATCGCTCTCGTCGATCAAAGATGCGCCTTTCGGGA
>BJGB01000084.1 GCA_014190215.1 Actinomycetes bacterium
CGATGGGAAACCAGCAATCACGCCTTGAGCAACACCGATTGCCAAGAGCCGCGGCAAAACTTCGTAGGTGCCAAGTGCTCGTAGCCATGCTCGACCCGCCACTAAACCTGCGTGTGTCCCACCACTTGAAGAGGTACACACAATCGTTGAAGGAGATATCGAGAGTGCGAGACATTGCTCAACGATCTCGCGATATGCAGCGATGTATCCCAAAGCACCTACCGCTGTTGAACCACCGATCGGTATGGAATACGGATGCAGTCCTTGGTGAGTGAGTTCATCGGTCAAATTTTCGCGAGCGATTTCAAGCATTCCCCATTCGGCGGGCCCGGCACCAGTGAAATGCTGTTCGGCCCCGAAGCGTTGAGATAAAAGTTGGTTGCCCTGCATGACATGTGGACGATCGCCTGCCAAAACAAGATGAGTTTCTAAACCTAAGACTGCTCCCGCGGCAGCGGTCATACGGCAATGATTAGATTGCCCGGCACCAACGGTAATCAAACAATCGGACCCAGCAATGATTGCTGCTCCGCAGAGAAACTCAAGTTTGCGAACCTTGTTGCCGCCCATTCCTAAACCTGTGAGATCATCACGTTTCACCCACAGTCGAGACCCACCTGTGAGTTCGGGACCTTTTTCGAGCGGAGTCGGCAATGTCGCCAAAGGCACCCGAGGTTGACCCTGCCATTGCTCGACGGCGATATGACTCTGAGGAACGCCACTCATCACTTCAGGCTACGCCCCGAATGGTGCAGCACCGACAAACAGTTGGCTCAATTCCCCTATCGTGGCAAGAATGATCGGTGGGTTGACAAATGATTGGAGCCAACATTTGCGCCCTGAGTTTGAGCAACAGTATTTTCACGATCTACAAAGTTTCATTGAGCAGCAAAGACATCAGGCCGAGGTATATCCCCCAGCGCAGCAAGTGTTCGCTGCTCTGGCTCTGACTTCTCTCGCCGACACCAAGGTCGTGATTCTCGGTCAAGATCCCTACCACGGCGCAGGGCAGGCCAACGGATTGGCATTCTCGGTGCAACAGGGTGTGCGGATCCCTCCATCTTTGCGCAACATTTTTCAAGAATTATGCGCTGACATCAGTTGTCCAGCGCCGAATCATGGTGACCTCACTGCTTGGGGGCGAGAAGGAGTACTGCTTCTGAACACGACCCTCACAGTAAGTGCTGGTGAAGCCGCATCGCATCAAGGTCATGGGTGGGAACGATTCAGTGATCGGATTATCACTCTGATCAACGACAAGAGCGAACACACCGTCTTCATTTTGTGGGGCGCATCATCACGAAGAAAGAAATCGCTGATTGATGCCTCGCGACACATTGTCATTGAGTCAGCGCATCCATCACCGTTGTCAGCACGCCATGGGTTTTTCGGTTCTCGACCATTTTCACGAGCCAACACTGCACTCATTGAACATGGTCGAGAACCAATCAACTGGTCCCTCTAACTCATCCCGCGGGACTTGGATATGCCGGTGGAGTTTCAGACGCTGGAGCAGTGTCATACATCGCTATTGCCCCTTCAATGACGAACATCTTATCCTCAGTCGGCATCTCGCCAAGCAAATAACGCTTGCCACCATCGACAAATTGCATCATGCCAGTACCTTCTTTGCGCAGTTCATCCATTCCCGTGGCTGTTGGATCCCACCAGAACAGCGTGACATCGTCAATGCCGTTGTAGTCCATTTCCTTCCACAGACCGCGATCTCCCCATGTTAGGTACGGTTGAGTAATTGCCTTTTTAGTCTCGAATGATTTGAAACTGTCACCTAACGTTTGATGGGTCAGATTTGGACCAGTCGCCTGAATGCCAGCAAACAAAAGTTCCCAATTGGGGATCAAAATGCCAATCCCGTCAGGGGATGGGGTGTCCTGACCCGTGAACCATTTGTACGTCACGGCATAGCCGATCTTCTCTGGATTGGTCTTGACAGCAAGGCTTGACAATCCAAAAGCATGGGCCCACTGCGCTTGATCGTAGGAACGGGCAAATGCATTCGTGTCGGTCAATGTATTGGCGGTCACGATCCACTCTGGGAAATACTCCTGAGCGGTCGCTTCACGGGTGAGAGCGCCAGGTGCGACTGGGTCTGTCGAGAGAAGGACTGTGGTGACGCCTTCTGCCTTCAGTTTGGCGATGATCTGTGAAGCACTTTCCTGAATCGTCCCAGGATCAAGTTGATATGGCAAAACCAAGACAAGGTCAGCACCAATTGCTGCCATGCGAGTCACAGCCAAGTCAGCGAGATCTTTACTCTCTGATCCACCTTCCACATAAGTCAGCGCGAATTTGCGAATCTCACCCTTGAGGGCATCTCCCGCATGCGATGCAGGTTTTCCTACTAACTGCTTCTCAACGTATTCAACGAGCAATTGCTGTTTCTGCTCACTGCTGCCATCAATACCCCAAAGATACGGATCGCGCTCCGCCAAGTATTGAGCAGTGCCGCCGCCACACATACATGTCGTCTTGCGGGCCGCTAGTTCATCCTCAAAAGCATTCGTCAGTGCTGGTCCACCGACCACGACGAATGGGGCGTATTCCTCAACAATGCGTTGGGCATCAGCGCGTGCGGTCACTTCATCGGTGGCGAAACCAGTGCTGATATAGGTGATTAAGTTGACCTTGCGACCATACAGTTCGTAGTAGGTCTCGTAATACTTGATGTAGTTCTCAAGTGTCTCAGTGGCTTGAGCGTTGGTCTCATCAGAGTTAATGGCCTGCGTGACATAAGCGATGATTGGGTCATCATCAGGACCCTGATAATGCACGATGGTTATTTCATCGGCAGTCACCCCTTGGGCCGTTGCCCCACCATTTTCACCCACGAAAGGGGCCATACACGGCGGTGCGAAGAAACTCGGCACAGCAATAGTTCCAAGTTCAACGTCACAACGCGAACCCCATGCGATCTTGTTGAATGCTTCATCGGTCAATTTCTCTTTGGCATCAACGAAACTCAATGGGTATTCCCATGTATCCGACTTCGGTGCAGCACTGTCGACGGGAGCATCTGTTGTGCCAGGCGCTTCGGAGGACGATGGATCAGCGTCATCTCCCCCTGACGAGGCGACGATTCCGCCAATGATGGCTATCACCGCCACGATCGCCACGATCGGTCCCCATTTTTTCACTGACTTTGATCCACCCGACTCGGAACTTGATGAACTACTTGATGGTTGCATGACCTATCCTCCTTGCCCTGATCGGGCGATCGCGGCGCTTGATGTGCCTAAATATGACTCAATAACTATCGGATGTTCAAGAACTTCAACTGGAACCCCATCAGCAATAACTCTGCCCTGATCAAGCGCTATCAACCGATCAGCTACCCCCGAAATGAAGGCTATATCATGTTCAATGATCACAAGTGCAGAACCCATGTCATCGCGCAAGCGGCGCACGACAGGTGTCAAAGCCTCGACCTCACGCTGTGCCAGTCCTGATGAGGGTTCGTCCAGCAAAATCACACTCGGGCGATGGGCGACGAGACAGGCCAAGTCGACAATCCGGCGGGTGCCAGTGGACAACTCGCGAATGAATTTGTTCTGATAGTCGCCTAGCCCCAGTAGTTCGACCAGTTCATTGACACGAGTTGTGATCGCGTCCTCTGAGTCAAAAACAGGGGGCAAATACATGGCGGCGGCCAAAGCACTGCGATTCTTCACCCAGCGTTCCAGCGAAACAGCCAAAGTTTCCCTCACAGATAACTCGGGGAACAGCCGAGCGTCTTGGAATGAACGACCCAATCCAAAATTGGCCCGTTCTGTCGGTGACGACTTGGTGACATTGCGACCCGCTATGTCAATTGACCCGTCCTGAAGCGGGGTGTAACCAGAAATCACATCAAACAGGGTCGTCTTGCCCGCCCCATTTGGTCCGATAATTCCCACGATCTCATGTTCACGAATGTCCATGGAAACGCCGTCAACCGCGCGAATACCACCAAAGGCGGCGACCACTCCTTGCGTGCGCAACGCAATGCCAGATCCAATCTCGCGAGTTTGATGCGTCAACGCATTCGTCAGTGAATCGCTGTGTGCAGCCCCCGACAAAAACACGGATCGCAAGATGTCTGGACGATTCAGCAATTCTGCGGTCGGACCTGCAAAGCGAATTTCTCCACGCTCAAGGAAATACGCACGTTGAGCGACAGTCAGAGCGATATTCACACTTTGTTCAACCAATACAACGGTGACACCTTCTTGCGCCAATCGTTGTACTACTGGCAACAACTGACTGACGACCACTGGCGCCAGTCCGAGAGATAGTTCATCAATCAACAAAACTCGGGGGCGCATGATGAAGCTCATTGCTAAAGCCACCATCTGCTGTTGGCCACCCGAGAGATTCACCGCTGGTTCGTCTAGCCGCTCACCCAAAATGGGGAACATCGCCATCACTTCAGCGCGTGCCTTGGCCACGCCATCGCGGTCGCGCCGATTCGTCCAACCCGCAAGATCTAAGTTCTCGCGCACGGTCAAGGAACCAAAGACACCTTGCCCGCCAGGCATCTGCACAATACCCATGGCCGCAATTTCGTGTGGAGGTGCATGCGTAATGTCACGTCCATCAAAAATGATGGCTCCCTTATCCGCTTCAACTGTTCCACTAATGGATTTCAATAAGGTGCTCTTGCCCGCTCCATTGGTTCCCAACAGAGCAACAATTTCTCCCTCTTCCATATCCATACTGATGCCCTGTAGAACCATGCGGCCGTCGTACCCCGAATGAACTCCGCGCAATAACAACAATTTGGCGTTTCCTTGACGGCGATCGTACAAAGCCTCAGAACGAGCAGCGGCCGACTGCCACACCTGACCAATGTCATCCATGATCACATTTCGAATTGATAACTGAATCAATCCACCAATCAAGAAAAGTGGAATCATGGCCAGCATTCCAATGCGAATTGAGGTTTTATCAGCAATCCAACCGATCATCGGCAATATCGCCAAGCCCGGGATAATCCACAATGATGCGACGGAGAAACCCGTCGCTCGAGCACGTGGTGGGATAGCCAATGACAAAACAGCAAAGGTCGCTGGTCCAAGAACAGCAAGTGATGCCGAAATGGCGCAGTTCACTGCCACAGCAATGTAAATATTCGGGGCCAATGCAAACGCTGCTGAGGCGACTGCTGCCACAAGCGAGACATAGCCAGCGACCTTGGTCAGGCCAGCAACATTGCCAGCGAATTTTTTCGTCAACCAACGCGCTCCGACAATCAGACCAACAAGTTGAAATGGCTCAGCGATTGCTGCGGCAATTCCACGGGCCCGTTCATCAAGGCCAAACTCTTGGTCATACAACAAAGATGCCAAGGTCCCAAAGCCAATCAAACCAGTCGCCAAGAAAGGCAGGCTGTACCAAATACGTTTCAATGACTGCACTTTTTGCACCGTGCGCCAACTCTCAGAGAACGACGGCGCTTCTTCTTCGGTATTGGCAACCTCATCAGTGACGCCCATCGCTTTGCGTTCCCAGAAACCGCGAATCGGCTCTCTCAATCTGATAGCCAGGATGGCAAGAATCACGGTCGGAATCGTGAAGATCAGAAATGGAGTTCGCCAACCAAAATAATGCGCCAAAAACCCAGCCGACAGCGGACCCACAAATGCTCCCACAGCATTGGCAGAACGATGGAATGAAAAGACTTTGGCACGCACTTCAATGGGGTAATAATCAGCAATCAACGAGTTGTGAGTCGGGTCAACAACGGCTTTTCCTAGAGATGATCCACTTCTTGCAACTGTCAGCACAATGACACCCATTGCGATACCAGTCAGTCCCGAAAAGAGACCCCAGACCAAGGCCCCGACAACTGCAATTGGTATCCGCTTGGAACGATCGGCAAGTTGAGCAATCGGGACTTGCAACGCGAGAGCGGCGACACTTGAAAGAGCCACAATGGCCAACATCGTGCTCAGATCAAGATTGAAATGCTCACGGATATTCGGGAGCAGAACGCCGAAGGCCGCTCGATCCAGTTCATCAACCGCATTGAGACCGAAAAGCAAAAGTAACGGATACGCGGCTTCACCACCACAGAGTTCGCGGAGTGACACAACGGGATGACGAATGTTGCCCCAAATACTGCGTGGCTCACTCACGAAACATTCTCCTTCTTGCGTGCTCGTCTGTACATTCGTCCAGAAAGTTCGTCACGAACTCTGATGACCAAAGCCCCTAAGCCGCCGGGCAGGACCAAGAGCATGAACATCACGCCAGCGCCAGTAGAAAGAAATCGCCATTCAGGTGCGGTCACAAACCATTCGGTTCCACGCAAGTATGCCGCTCCCAAAATCGCACCAAATGAGACGCCGAGTCCACCGACTATTGAAGCAGTAAAAACTTCAAGACTGCGACCGACGTTGTAACTGTTGATGTCAAAACTGTAATTGAGATGCGTATATAGACCGCCCGCGACTCCGGCAATCGCACCTGAAATTGTGAAGGCTGTGAGTTTGACCCAGATCACTGGCACGCCAAAAGCCTGAGCAGCACGCTCGTTATCGCGTAACGCCAAAATTGCTCGACCAGTTCTGCTGCGTCGAATACCACGGACACCACCGAACACCACGATCAGCACCAACAATGTGTAGACATAAAAACGAGTTGGAGTATCAATATCTAAACGACCGAAAAGGGGAAATCGCTCAATCCGCTTGGTGGGAATCCACTCAAAAAAGCGATCGTTCAAGAGCCATGAGGTGACGCTGAGGGCAAATACCAAAGTAACGACGGCGAGATAGAGCCCGCGAAGTCGCAATGCCGGCAAACCGACTAAGAACGCCGCTAGTCCCCCAACGATGGCCGCGATCACTAACGACAAAGTCAGATCGACACCCCACGCCTCGGTGCACTTGGCACTGACTGCGGCACCGATGGCGACAAAACCCACTTGCCCCAACGAAATCTGACCCGCCCAACCAGTCAACACCACGAGAGATAAACCGATGATGCCGTAAATAAAGATTGCCGTGGCTTTGATGACTTGGTCAGTGCGCAAAAGAATTGGGATCGCCACCAAACTGGCGAGAACCACAGCGTATGTACCCCACCTCATCACGCGGACCCACGGAACTCGCGCTACCTCGGGAGCGAGATCATGAACTTCGTCAGCCAAGCGCCATGAAGCAGTGGTGTCTTGATCAAGGCGCGAGACCCCCTTGCGTTGCATCAATAAGGCTGCCATCACCGCCACAGCGATGAACGGCGCGACTAGCAAAGGACTTTCAGCGTTCCATTGCACTCCGTACTCAAGAATTCCTAGCGCCACTGCGGCAACTGCAATCGTTGGCAAGTTGCGCAGTCGTCCAATCACCAAAGCCGCCAGCGCTAGTACTAAGCCGGAGACCGACAGTGCGCCACCAATCGGCACTCCAAGAATTCCCGAGCGCAAAAAGAGGGCTAAGAACGACAGCGCCGATGCCAACATCCACACAATGGTGGAAAGCCAGCCCACTGGTATTCCCAGAAGAGCAGCGCGATCACTGCGCTCGGCGGCGGCGCGAACAGCGATGCCAACTTGCGTTTTCGAAAGGAACAACCCCACCGCAATCATTGCCAGCGGAGCAAGGATCATGGCAATGAGATCATTGGCGTTCAGAATGAACGTCCCGACGGTGAGCTTCCATGCGACAGGGGGCGGAATTCTTTCGGAAGCCGCTACTTCGTCCCATAATCGGGGCAAAATAATGGCCAATACGCTCAGCAGTTGAGTGATACCCAAAGTTGCCACGGTGAGCACTAACCGCGGGGAACGCACGAAGCGCCGCACGATCGCCAATTCCACGATGGCACCCAGAACAATCGAACTGATGAGACCGACACCGAGTCCAAAAAGATATGGCAAGCCGTTGAATACGATCAGGCCAACTGACAAGATCGCTGGCACAAAACCTAGATCCGCCTGGGCGAAGTTGATCACTCTGTTGGCTCGATAGACCAAGGCCATTCCCACAGCCAACAGTGCCGTCAGTAACCCGAGCACGATCCCGCGAATAAAGGCCCCCGCAGGTAAACCAAAAAAGACCAACTGCACGGCTACAAGCGCGAATGCAGGTGTTAAAGGTGTCAAAGTACGACGAAGATCGGAGACTATTTTACTCATCTCTCGCCCCTCTCCCCTTAAAAACCGCAGCACCCGAGTTGTCGCATCTGTTATCCCCACGTATGACTAGCACAGCGACCCTTTTGGATGTTCATTGGGTCAAGCCACAAGTTATGTCAGTTAGTATGCAAGTACTTACAACTAGTTAGGGTCAAGACATGGGAACAGTGCGCCGTCACATTTATATAGATGCCCCAGCAGATGTGGTCTGGGGCATCGTCGGAGCACCTGACCGTCTCCACGAGTGGTTCCCCATTGATAGCTGCGAAGTCGTTGGTAACAAGCGATGGATCAACCTGCCGAGCGGTTTGCGCTTTGAAGAGGACATCATCACCCTTGATCACGACCTACGTCGTTTTCAATATGCGATTGTCAACAATATGATCGTCACTCATCATCTCGCCACAGTTGATGTCATAGCCGACGGGGCCGATCGTTGCATCGTGATCTATGCAACTGACATTGAGCCCGAACCTATGGGATTAGTGATCATTGGGGCTGCTGGGTCTGGCTTGAAAAAATTACAAAGTATGTTCTCGCCCGTGAATGGAGTTAGTTAATGGGACGCAAAATCTTATTTATCACCACCGACCAACAGCGCTTTGACGCACTCGGGTGTAACGGTGGTCTGATTGCCCGCACTCCTAACATTGATGCCCTGGCAGCACACGGGATCAACTACAACCGTGCCCACCCACAAAATGTTGTGTGCATGCCTTCACGTTCAACGATGATTACTGGTCAGCACGTGTCCACCCACGGCGTGTGGATGAACGGAGTTCCACTTCCTGTTGATGCCCCGAGTGTGGCGAGCACCCTGCACGATGCCGGATATAAAACGGCACTCATT
>BJGB01000085.1 GCA_014190215.1 Actinomycetes bacterium
TCAACCGCTTCTTGACATGATTCGCAACTAACTAGGAGCCACTTCGTGAAATTTGCTATTGCCTTTTCCAATACTGGCCCCTTCAGCAATCCCGACAAAGCCATTGTCATGGCACAAGCAGCCGAGGCTGCCGGCTTTGAATCACTATGGACCGTTGAACATGTCGTGGTTCCATCTAACTATGACTCGCCTTATCCCTACGATGCTTCGGGCAAAATGCCCGGTGGAGAAGAGTCACCTATCCCAGACCCGCTGATCTGGTTGTCCTTTGTGGCCGCTGCTACTCAGACAATCAAATTGGCCACAGGAATTTTGATTTTGCCCCAACGCAATCCAGTTGTCTTAGCTAAAGAGATCGCAACCCTTGATCATCTTTCCAAAGGTCGTATGTTGCTCGGCGTCGGAGTCGGTTGGCTCGAAGAGGAATTTAACGCTATTGGCGTGCCATTCGCCGATCGCGGTAAGCGCAACGACGATTACATCGCTGCCATGCGTGCTCTGTGGACCCAAGAAAAAGCCAGCCACCATAGTGAGTACACCAACTTTGATGAGTGCATCATGCGCCCTCAACCAGTCAACGGCATGATTCCCATTCATATTGGCGGACATACCGACATCGCAGCTCGACGCGCAGGGCGCTTGGGCGATGGTTTCTTCCCCGGGAAGGGAACGCACGAACAATTGTCGCGTTCGTTTGATATCGCCCGCGATACAGCGCGTCAATGTGGCCGTGATCCCGATGCAATTGAAATGACGACGGGTGGAAATGGGGCCATTGGTCCGAATGCACTCAACGAAGTTAAGGGTTTAACTGATATCGGAGTCGCTCGGGTGATCGTGCCCTCTTTCTTGTTCTACCGCGATACTGCTGATGCGCTCGCGCGCTACGGCGACGAAGTCATCAGCAAAGTCAACTGATTCTCCTTTTGAGACGCCACTCCCGCTAACAGGGTTCTAGTGTCTCTATGTCATGTTGAAAATGCTTCGCACTAATCCCGATCTCCGCCGCATATTTATTGCCCAGGTGATTTCATACCTTGGCGACTGGTTTAGTTTCGTCGCTTTGGTGGGTCTCGTCGATGATCTCACGGGCTCAAGTTTTCTTGTCTCGCTGGTCATTGTCTCTTTTTCCCTGCCGTCATTTTTAGCCTCGCCCATCGCTGGCTCTATGGCCGACCGCTTTGATCGACGACGTATCTTGATCTTTGTCTCCTGTATCCAAGCGATCGCCGCTCTCGGATTGTTGTTTGTTGGCAGTCACACGGTGTGGATGGCTTTTCTTTTTCAGAGCACGGTGTCGGCATTGGCCGCTGTCGTCAAACCATCTACCGAAGCAGCGATTCCGAACCTCGTGCGCGACGATGCTGAACTTGCCAAGGCAAACTCGTTATTTGGTTCAACATGGGGCGTGATGCTGGCTGTCGGAGCAGCGATCGGTGGAGTTTTCGCCTCAGTCTTTGGTCGCGACGCCGCCTTCATCGCTAACGCCATTTCATTTGCATTGGCTGCAATCATGTTTGCTTCAGTACATCAACCAATGCAGATAACGCGCGAGAAATCGGCAATCAATCAGCGCATCAGACCGATTGCCGACATGCGTGAGGCGCTAGTCCACGCTCGTCGTGACCCAGTTTTATTGGCCCTCATCTTTTCTAAAACCACTTTCGCCATAGGAGCCGGAGTCGTCAGCCAACTCGCCGTTTTAGCCTCCGATGTTTTCAAGGGAGGAGATTCCTCACGCGGACTATTGATCGCCGCCCGTGGAGTCGGAGCTGGGCTCGGTCCACTGATGGCGGCGCGCTATACGGGTGGCGATATCAATAAAGTGCTCAAAGTTTGCGGCATCTCTAGTTTGATTTTTAGCGGTTGCTACTTAATCGGCGCATGGATGCCCGCGCTAATCCTGACAGCAGTCTTCATCACCATCGCCCACCTCGGCGGAGGCGCCCAGTGGACTCTCAGCACTTACGGTTTACAACTCCGATCCCCCGACTATGTGCGCGGTCGAGTCCTTGCTGGTGATTTCGCACTCGTCACGCTCACACTTTCGGTGACAAGTGCTCTCGCCGGAATCGCTTCTGAGTTGCTCGGCGTACGCCAAGCCATCTCTGTCTTCGCTATCGCTGCAGCCTTAGCCAGCGTCGTCTACATCAAAGCGATACAGCGTCTGCGCAACTTACCGCAGCCTCAGATAAACGCTGAGCCCTGACATCATTGGCCAGATTCGTGGCCATCTTGTTCATGACATAGGCAAAACCAATTTCCTTTTCAGGAAGTGCAAACGCAACTGATCCACCAGCACCCGGATGGCCAAATGAGCCAGGACCACCGAACAATGAGAACGGCCCGTGCACCATAAAGCCCATACCAAAAGTGGTTGGCATAATCAGACATGCATCGGGTTCATTTTCGGGGGTCACCAATGTGCGAGCCGTTTCAACGGTCGCCGATGCCAACAATCTCACTCCATCTACATCGCCAATAGTTGCTGCGTAAATACGAGCCAATGAAGGAGCGTTTGTGATGCAGTTAGCAGCAGGGATCTCAGCAGCGTGAACGTCACGACGATTAAATGCTCCTTCGACGCCAAAAGCACCGTTCAGGCTCAGTGCTAGTCCACCCGGCGAATCCGGTCCCATGAATTGTTCCATCATTGCTTTGACGGCAGGATCCATATCTTCAGGGACTGAGTTGAGTCCACCGATCATCGGCGACACACGCGACTCTTGTGCTTCAGGCAATCCAATCCACAATTCGCCACCGACCCTGCCCACGATTTCTTGCTGGACGAAAGTTCCCAAACTGCGATGTTGTGGATCAACTCGACGCACCAGTTCTCCAGCAAGCCAGCCGTAAGTCAGTGCGTGATAGCCGTGCTTTGTGCCGATCTCCCAACGAGGCTTGGTAGCGGCAAGTCGTGAAGTAATTGTTGACCAATCCAAAGCTTCCGCCAAAGAGATGTCACCGTCAACGGTGTACAAACCACACTGATGCGACAACAATTGCGCAACCGTGGCGTCACTTTTACCAGCTTGCGCAAATTCGGGCCAGTAGGTGCTGACCTTTTCATCGTAAGACAACAACCCGCGCTCAACGCAGATCGCAACGGCGATAGCGGTGATGCCTTTGGTCGTGGAGAAAACAAGTTGCAGTGTGTCTTGGGTATACGGCTGGGAAGCGGATTCATCAAAGACTCCACCCCATAAATCAACAACCTTCTGACCACGGTGATATACCGCTACGCCCGCTCCAACTTCCTCAGTGTTTTCTAAGTTCTCGACAAATGCTTGGCGAACTTTTTCCCAACCTGGAGTAACCGTTCCCGCAAAAATAGCCATCAGCCGATCATCTCTTTCAGAGTCTCAATGTTGGCAATGGCGTTTGGACCGACAGGGTTAATTGACAACATGGTGACACCAGCCTCCTTGAATGAAGCAATACGTTCTTTGATGAAGCTCTTTGGTCCGACCAGGTTGGAGTTTGCCAGCATCTCACCAGGAACGGCTGCTGCGGCTTCTTCCTTCTTGCCCGAGAGATACAAATCCTGGATCTCAATGGCTTCTTTTTCGTAGCCATATTTCTTGCAAATCGTGTTATAAAAGTTTTTGTCACGAGCGCCCATGCCACCGATATACAAGGCGGCATTTGGACGGCTGTAATCAAGAATTTTCTTTTGCGCGTCACCGGTTAATGATTCGTCAATGGCCAGCATTCCACCAGCAGAAATTTCTAGACGGGGCAACGATGGGTCTCGCTTGGCAAGACCTTTTTTCAGGTCAGCGCCCCACACCTGCTGATATTTATCAGGATCAAAGAAGATTGGCATCCAGCCATCGGCTACTTCTGCAGTTGCTGACACGCTTAAGCCCATCAGGCTGGCCCACCAAATGGGAATGTCTTTGCGAATGGCTTGGCCAGGCTTGATGATTTTCAGAGCACGCCCGAGACCAGTGCCTTGACCTGCCGGCAAAGGAACCTTGACCGTTTCACCATCCATATGAAAAGGCTCTTCGCGCGCCCAAATCATGCGACAGGCCTGAATGTATTCCTTGATCCGCATCATTGGCTTTTCATATGGCACGCCGTGAAAACCCTCAACGACCTGAGGTCCACTCGCACCGAGACCGAGAATAAAACGACCGTTGCTGACATAGTCACAACCAGCAGCCGTCATCGCCATCAACGCAGGTGTGCGGCTATACACATTGAGGATTCCCGTACCAATCTCTACTTTGCTGGTCTTGGCAGCCAAGTACCCGACCTGACTGATGGCATCGGCACTGTAGGCCTCGGCGATCCAGACTGTATCCAGTCCCGCTTTTTCGTATTCGACAACTGTGTCCACTGCGGCGTGAAAGCCACCGGCATAATTCAGCATCATTGACAGTTTCATGGTTTCTCCTTGAATGCACGGACAATCGCCCTGGTCCTAAAACCCTCAGCCAACCTTACGAGTGTCAGTGCGCGCTGGACGAACTGTCTGCGATCGCTCCATTGAGATTTCCAGAGCGAAAGCCCTCAAGATCAAGAGTGACATAGCGATACCCGGCATCCTTGACGGCCTCAATAATCGCCACCCGATTGGCTATTGCCTGATCGAGAACACTTTGCTCAACTTCAATACGCGCTGTCTCGCCGTAATGACGCACCCGAACTTGGCGAAATCCCAAACCGTGTAGAGCCGATTCGGCACGATCGACTCTGCTCAAAATATCCACGCTGACTGGGGTGCCATACGGAACTCGACTTGCCAAACAGGCAGCCGCCGGCTTATCCCATGTACGAAGCCCCATAACCAGAGATGCACGCCGAACGTCTTTCTTTGTGAAACCAGCCTGAACCAAGGGGAAGACTGCCCCACGCTCAAGAGCGGCACGTTGACCTGGTCGATGATCCGCCAAATCGTCAACATTGACCCCTAAGACCACTGCCGCCCGCTCAAGTTCGGCGATCGGACCGACAACGTCCATGAGTTCGGCCTTGCAGTGATAACAGCGATCAACATCGTTAGCGCGATAGGCGGCGCGTTCCATTTCAGCGGTCTGGACTGGAGTCCAACGCAATCCCCACTCCTCGGCTAGACGCCGGCAATCAGTTTCCTCTTCACCAGCCAGGCTCGGAGATACCGCCGTCACAGCATGAGCGTGTTCAGTACCTAAAAGCCGATGAGCCATAGCGGCCACAAAAGCAGAGTCCGCTCCGCCGCTAAACGCCACGACAACATGATTGAGATCAAGGATGATTTCTTCAAGCCGCGTAATTTTGGCTGCTAAGTCGTCATCGGTGGCGCCTGAGACAGGGTCAAAATCTTTCACCCTCCTATCGTGCCACGCCGAGGAACCCAATTGCTTGCCCTTGACTCTCTCATTAGTCACTCTCAGGAGGCAGACTGAACGAGTTATGTCTTTAACCCCCGAGCGATTCCCCGTCACTAATGCCACCGAGTCAAAGATCGGCGTGGCTCCTGATGTCAATGTGCGGGTTTTACGCCGTGGACCCACGACTACCCCAAACCCGACCTTTTTGCTCATCCATGGTCTGGCCTCGAACGCTCGGATGTGGGATGGCGTTGGTGACGCACTCGCTTCTCAGGGATTTGCCAGCGTCGCCGTTGACCTACGCGGTCATGGTCACAGCGACAAACCGGATACTGGGTACGACTTTGACACGATATGCCACGACCTCTGCGCCCTACTTGACGAACTGCACATTGAGCGTGCGATTTTCGTGGGCCAGTCATGGGGCGGCAACATTGTTGTCCACGCGGCACATCAGCATCCAGATCGCGTTCTTGCCTGCGTACCCGTTGACGGTGGAGTCATCGAAATCGGTCAACTGTTCAGCAAGTGGGAAGATTGCGCCGAGCGAATGAAACCACCACGATTGGCCGGCATGCGTGGCGGACGATTGGAAAGTGCAATTCGCTCCACCAACACCGACTGGCCGGAATCAGGAATCATCGGTTCGCTGAGCAATTTTGCTTTTCATGATGACGGCACGATTAGCCCGTGGCTGACCTTTGAACGACACATGATGATCCTCAAAGAATTGTGGTTACATCAACCATCTCAGATGTTTCCTAATATTTCCCGACCGGTTCTTTTCATGCCCGCTGATTCGGGTGATGTCAATTGGACATCAAATAAAGAGCAAGCAATAAACTTTGCTCTTGAGCACCTGCCGAATGGACGTGTTCATTGGTTCAGACCCGCGCATCACGACCTCCACGCCCAATTCCCTGACCGTTGCGCAGAAGTTTTAGTCACTCACATTCAGAATGGTTTCTTCTCATGACCTCCCTGCCACGCCTTCTGACAATCATGGGTTCAGGTGAAACAGCGCCGACGATGATGAAGCATCATCGTGAACTCATTGCTCGGTTTCCAGGCACACCGAAGGCTGTCGTTCTTGACACGCCGTACGGTTTCCAAGAAAATGCGCCGGAACTTGCGGCCAAGGCAGTTGAGTATTTCCGTAAGAGCGTGGGCTACAACATTGAAATCGCTGGGCTGACACAGATCCATGGGGCCGACACCCTTGTGGTTGAACAAGGTTTGAGTCGTATTCGTCAGGCAGATTATGTCTTCGCTGGACCAGGAAGTCCCACATACGCCTTGCGTCAATGGACTGGGACCACAGTTCCCGAAATCATGCGCTCCAAAATGCGCACTGGCGGAGCGGTGACCTTTGCTTCTGCCGCAGCACTCACCTTGGGTCGCTACACAGTTCCCGTCTACGAGATTTACAAAGTCGGAAGTGAGCCAAGTTGGTTTGAGGGTCTCGACGTCCTCGGCGAGTTGGGACTCAATGTGGCTGTCATCCCACACTACGACAATGCCGAAGGTGGACACCATGACACGCGTTTTTGCTATTTAGGCGAGCGACGTTTATCCATGCTTGAACATCAACTGCCTGATGATGCTCATGTCATCGGCGTTGACGAACACACTGGTGTCATCTTTGATCTTGATGCTGACACGGCAACCGTCATTGGGAATAGCACAATAACCATCCGCATCAAAGGTAAGTCTGTCGTTCACCAAACTGGTGCGGTCCTGCCAATTGATGCCTTGCGCGATCCAACGCGAGGCGCAGTCAACGTCGCCATTGACTTCGCTCCACAAGCCTTAGACAACGAAAACATTGCGCCAGAAAGTTCGTCCCTTGCCGCTGAAGTCAAGGACGCTGAACAAGCCTTTGACATCGCGCTGGCATCTGGTGATGCTGCTGGTGCAGCACGGGCCACCCTAGAACTTGAGTCTTCAATCCATAATTGGTCGGCAGACACTTTGCAAGGCCGCGAAATGGATCTCGCCCATGCAGCCTTGCGCTCAATGATTGTCCGCTTAGGTGATGCCGCTGTTGGGGGTCTCATTGATCCCCGCGTCAGTCTTGAACCTTTGATGAATGTGCTACTCGACTTACGAAGTGCAGTTCGTGCCGACAAACGTTACGACCTCTCGGATCTCATCCGCGATCGATTGGCAGTAAACAATATTGAAGTACGCGACACGCCCGAGGGCGTTGAGTGGGTCATCAATTCTTGATTATGCGGTTCGCAATGACGGACCATGATGATCCATCCCCGCCACCCGACCTCGGCGGCGAACGCCGACTGCGGTGTAGACGACGATGAAGACCAAAGTGCCAGCCAAAATAATGACCGCACCACTCGGAACATCGGCGTACCAACTGATGTACATCCCGACTCCCCCAAAGATTGCCCCGAGCACTGGCGAAAGCCACAACATGCGACCAAATGAATTCGTCAACAGCCGAGCGGTGACCGCCGGCAAAACCAGCAACGCCGAAATCAGTAGTACGCCGATGACTCGCACCGTCACCAAAATGGTGGCCGATAAAAGGACCATCAATACCGCTTCCATACCAGGCACATTGACGCCACTTACTCCCGCGACCTCGGGATCAAAGGTGGCAAACAATAATTTGCGATATAAGGTCACGACCACGACCACGCTCAAGATTCCCACTCCGGCAACAGCCAATATGTCACCAGTAAAAACGCCAAGCACATTGCCGAACAACACTGCGTCAATACTCTGTTTGGCTTGACCAAATCTGGCTTGCAAGGCGAGTCCCATGGCAAATGATGCTGTCGTAATCACACCGATTGCTGCATCTGCGCCGATGATGCGCTTACGCGCTACTCGCCCAATCATTAACCCCGATGCCAAGCCCCACAAGCCAGCACCTAGAAAATAACTCAGGTTTAACACCGCCGCTAAAGCAGCTCCACCAAACACAGCATGGCTCAGACCATGACCGATATAACTCATGCCACGTAGAACAACGAAGACGCCAATCAGTCCACACAGAGCACCCGCAAGAGTCGCTATCAGTAAACCATTGCGAAAGAATTCGTAACTAAATGGTTTCAATAAGTCAACGGCGAATATCACGATGCACCTTTGCGACTCAGTCGAAGCCGTAGTTCATCGCTACCTTGTTCAAGGACGATGGGCATTCCACCATGTTGCAGCACTTCCATTGGTGCCCCGAAAGTTCGCTCTAAGAAATATGGCTGAAGAACTTCGCTGGGGGTTCCATCGGCAATCACAGTGCGATTGAAGCAGACCAGCCGCGGCAAGTGAGCTGCCAGGCCATTGAGATCATGAGTGGTCAAGACAATCGCAATTCCATCCCCTTGAGGTGGACCTTCATTGAGGTCTGCCAAGACATGGAGTATTTCGTGGCGGGTCGTGACATCGATTCCTGCAGTAGGTTCGTCCAAAATCAAAACATCAGGCTTTTGAATTAATGCCCTGGCTAAGAAGACGCGCTGTTGCTGACCACCAGACAATTCGCGGATGTGGCGTTGCACTAAGCCCCCAAGTCCGAGTCTTTCAAGAACTTCTTCAATTGCCTGACGTTCAGCTGATGATGAACCAGGCCACCATGACTTTTGTGGGCGACTCATTCCGACTACTTCGCC
>BJGB01000086.1 GCA_014190215.1 Actinomycetes bacterium
CCGGTGCGGCAGCGACCGAAGGAGTGCTCGATTCATCATCACCCTTCGCTTTGGCTGGACGTCCACGACCACGCTTGATTGGCTCGTCAGCGGAATCACTGCCCTCACTGGTTGAGGCGGCAGGAGTTGCGACCGACTTTGGTGCAGGTCCCCCGACAGTGTCGAGAATTTTGCTGATGATGTCTTCTTTTTTCGCCCGAGGAGCGGCTTTGATGCCAAGAGCGGTCGCGATCGCAACCAACTGATCCTTGTCTTTTGATTCGAGCATTGACTTTTCTAATGCGTCTGCGGCCATGAGAACCTGCTTTCAGGCGAAGGTATGAACGGCGACGTGCGAGTGGGGCACGAACACCAGCGAAACCAGCGCCAGTGAGGGGAATGCACACGGTCCTACCGAAGTGGCAACACGTGCGGTCTGGGATTCCAGACACCAATGACCATAGCCACCCAAGCGGGTGTTGGCAACGCATACCCGAATTTCTTGGGCGTTTAACCCTGGGCGACGGACCGCACAAAACTCTGCACCGCTGCCAGATCGTTGCCCATTGAAGTGCTCTGTTCTGGGCGTTCAAGCAGGTCAGCGAGGTGTTCTGGGAGTTCTGGGTGAACTCCAGTGGCCCGTTCGACAGCGTCTGGGAACTTGGCCGGGTGAGCCGTCGCCAAAGTCACGACGGGCACCTCAGACGGGCCTTGTTGGCGCGCCGCCGATAAACCGACGGCTGTATGGGGATCAATCAAGAGACCGGATTGGCGGTAAACATCGGCCATTGTCGCCAAAGTTTGAGCATCGTCACAGCGCGCCGCGCGGAACACTGGGGTTGCCCATCTGGCGTACTGCTCTGCCTCAACGCGCAGTTCACCCGAAGTACGAAAAGCGGACATCTGACGCGCCGTCGCCAAGCCATCGCGATCATTCATTTCAAAAAGCAGGCGTTCGAAATTTGATGACACCTGAATATCCATTGACGGACTCAATGTGGCCACGACTCCGTTGGTCTGCATATTTTGCGTATCGAAAAAACGCGTCAGGATGTCATTGGTATTTGAACCGATAATTAAGTTCTCCACTGAAGCACCCATCTCGCGGGCAATAAAACCAGCTAGCGCGTTACCGAAGTTTCCGGTCGGCACGCTGAATGAAACCGGCTGATTGCCCAATGCCTCAATGGCGGCGACGTAATAAACAATCTGTGCCATGATTCGTGCCCAGTTGATGCTATTCACCGCAGATAAATTCAATTCTTCGCGGAATGCCAAATCATTAAACATTGCCTTAACTAGATCTTGGCAATCGTCAAACGTCCCATCAATGGCCAGGGTGTGCACATTGGGCGCCACAACAGTTGTCATCTGTCGGCGCTGCACATCACTCACGCGTCCAGCGGGATACAAGATAACGATGTCTACGTTTTTACAACTCTTCACGCCATCAATCGCAGCCGAACCAGTGTCACCACTTGTGGCACCCACGATCATCACTCGTTCATTGCGCTGCGTTAAAACATGATCAAATAAACGACCCACCAACTGCAAAGCCACATCTTTGAAAGCCAAGGTCGGGCCATGGAACAACTCCATCAGCCATTCATTGGGACCGATTTCTACGAGGGGCACAGTCTCTGGATGTCGAAAAGTGCTGTATGCGTCGCGGCACATCTGTGAAAAAGCCGCATCGTCAATCTCATCATTGAGATATGGCCACATCACGGCAGAGGCCAGTGCTGCGTAGCCAGTGCCTGGCGAGGCAGGCAAAGTCGGCCACGAAGTTGGCATGTACAGACCACCATCGGTGGCTAAGCCCGCAAGAAGTACCTCTGCAAATCCGAGTTCAGGCGCCGATCCGCGAGTTGATACATAACGCATCTGTGTCACCGATTTCCTCAGGAACCGATCACGCGCAGCAAACCACCGACTTGCTTGACAACTTCCATTTCGCGTAATTGACGCACGGTTGCTTGCACATCAGATTCTTTGGCTTCGTGAGTGATGAAAACTAGGCGAGCGTCAGCGCCAATGCCTTCTTGCTCGGCGGCGCGAATACTCACTGCGTGGGCAGCGAAAGCACCCGTGACAGCATGCAAAACTCCAGGCTTGTCGGCCACTTCAAGAGACAACAGATATTCCGCAGTGGTTTCATCAATCGGGCGGATGACAGCCTTGGCAAATGTGCCAATCGTGCCATGGGTTCCCTTGACTAGGTTCACCGCAGCATCAATGACATCGCCGAGAACTGCGCTCGCTGTTGGGTTTCCACCCGCACCGCGTCCGTAGAACATCAACGATCCAACGGCGTCACCTTCAATGAAAACAGCGTTATAACTGGCACGCACACTGGCCAAAGGATGTGTATTGGGAACCATGGCCGGATGCACACGCACTGCTATTTCACCGCTAGCACGATCACGCTCGGCAATGCCCAACAACTTGATGACATATCCCAAACGCTTGGCGACGGCAATATCAGCAGCAGTCACATGACTAATACCTTCGTGATACACATCGCCCGCAACGACCTTGGCTCCAAAAGCAATGGAAGCCAAAATGGCTGCCTTCGCTCCAGCGTCAAAACCTTCGACATCGGCTGTTGGGTCACGTTCGGCAAAACCCAGATGCTGTGCTTCTGAAAGAGCGGCAGCGTATTCAGCTCCTTCTTCGGTCATCTTTGTCAAAATAAAGTTGGTCGTACCATTGATGATGCCCATCACTCGCGAGACGGGCTCACCTCGCAGACTTTCGCGCAACGCACGTATCACGGGCACGCCACCAGCGACAGCGGCTTCAAATAAAAGATCCACACCAGCAGCGTCTGCTGCCGCATACAACTCGGTTCCGACATTGGCGAGCAACTCTTTATTCGCCGTGACAACTGGCTTGCCGGCAGCGAGAGCACTCGAAATCAATTCTCTGGCTGGCTCAATGCCACCAATCACTTCAACAACGAGGTCGACATTCGGATCAGCAACCACGCTGTGAGCGTCTCTCGTTAACAAGCCCTCGCTCAGTTGTACATCTCGATCGCGCGACATATTTCGTACCGCCACGCTGACAATCTCTAGACGCACGCCGGTGCGCTGCTCAATGACCGAACTCTGTTGCTCAACGAGACGAACGAAGGCTGCGCCGACGTTGCCACATCCAAGCACGCCAATGCGTACTACTCTGCCCTGCGATTCAACGGTTGTCACAGTGCTCAAGGCTAAGGGCTTGAGCCTGCAGAACCATCAGGATTTAGCCACGCTCCGTGCCCTAGGGACTATCCCACATCAAAGCGAACGAGGTCTTCATAGGTTTCTCGGCGAACCACCAGCCGAGATGTCCCCTCGGAAACGAAGACAACCGCAGGTCGTGGCACCTTGTTGTAATTGCTGGCCATTGAATGCCCATACGCCCCAGTCACGGGGGTTGCAATGAGGTCACCCACCTCAAGATCAGCAGGGAAATACCCGTCGAAGATCAAGATGTCACCGCTCTCACAATGTTTGCCAACAAGTCGCGCGTTCATAGGTCGCGCAGCCGCGACATCGGCGACTTTGAAGGCTTCATATCCACTGCCGTACAGCACAGGACGAGGATTATCGCTCATTCCACCGTCGACGCTGACAAAAGTACGGACACCTGGGATCTCCTTCACTGTGCCGACGCGATACACAGTGATCGCCGATGAAGCCACGATCGCTCGACCTGGTTCAACAGAAACTTTGGCCTGCACTCCGAGGGCTTGACATGCGTCAAGTAAAACCGATCCCCACTCGGTGATCGTTGGCGCTACTTCACCTTCGGTGTACGCGACCCCGAGTCCTCCTCCGAGAGTCAATTCATCTAACCCGTAAGGCTCAGCGAAAGTCGCCATCACTGCGGCAGCCTTAGCAAAACTATCGACGGCGAAAACACTTGAACCGATATGACAGTGAACTCCGATGAGTTTCCCGCATCCATTTTTTTGGATTCGTGCAATCGCTTTCGCAGCATCCCCATTAGCCAAGTTAAATCCAAACTTAGAATCATCCTGACCAGTTGCGATGAACTCGTGGGTGTGGGCTTCAACTCCTGGTGTCACGCGAATCATCAGTTGAGGAACAGGTAGACCCCGTTCTCGCAAAACTTCAAGGCGTCCGATTTCATCAAAACTGTCCACGACTATGTGTCGCACTCCAGCGGTGATCGCCATTTCCAATTCGTCACTGCTCTTGTTGTTGCCATGCAACACACAACGACTTGCCGACACACCACTATTCAGCACAACGAATAACTCTCCGCCCGAAGCCACATCAAGTAGGAGGCCTTCCTCGCTCACCAAACGCGCCAATGCCGAACACAGAAATGCTTTCGAGGCGTAAATCACGCGATCGACGCCGAATGCAGCGACTGCTTGGCGACAGCGCTCACGAATGTGATCTTCGTCGTAGATGAATAATGGCGTTCCGTATTGTTCGGCTAATTCACCAACCGAGCAACCGCCAAGAGATAGCGAACCATCAATGGCAATAGTGGCTGAATCTGGCAAGAGATCAAGGGGAATTGGTTGGCTTGTCACATCTGCTCCGGAGTTTCAATTCCTAATAAGGCCAGACCCTGATTGAGCACTCGGGCTGTCAGATCGCATAGCGCCAAGCGACTTTGACGAGTGCTTTCATAACCATCTTTGAGTACTGGGCAGTGTTCATAGAAAGCAGTAAAGGTTGTCGCAAGGTCGTACAGATAAGTACACAAACGGTGCGGACTGTATTTGTCAATGGTGTCAACGACAGCAGCATTGAAGGCAAGTAACGCTAGAGCCAACTCACGCTCTTGCGGCTCGACAAGAGTTGGTACCACATCGCGCACCGAGACACGCGAAATATCGGCACGACGGAAAATACTGCAGATACGCGCGTGAGCGTATTGCAGATAAGGAGCGGTGTTGCCATCAAAGGACAACATCCGTTCCCAATCAAAGACATAGTCGCGAACGCGATCTGTGGAGAGATCCGCGTACTTGACGCTTCCAATACCGACCATGCGCGCAATCTCGTGGCGTTCGGTCTCTGATAAATCAGGATTCTTGGCAGCGATCGCGGCATCTGCGCGAGATACAGCCTCTTCAATAAGATCAATGAACTTGAGTGGGTCGCCACTTCGACTCTTCATGATTTTGCGATCAGAACCCAAAACATTTCCGAAGGCCACATGCACGGCCTCGTTAGGTTCAACGAGCCAACCGGCCATGCGCGCCACATCAAAAACCATTGCTAAATGTTGCGCCTGAGGCGATCCGACGACATAGAGCAAAAGATCAGCCTGCAAACGTTCGACACGGTCGATCACACATGCCAAGTCACTAGTGGCATAGTTGAAACCGCCTTGACCCTTTTGCACAATCAGTGGGAGAGGTTCACCTTCGCGATTCGTGTAGCCAGGTGGGAAGACGACATCTGCTCCCGCTGACTGCTGCAGTAACCCGAGTTTGTCAAGACGATTGACAACTTGTGGCAAGAGATCGTTGTAGGCACTCTCGCCCATTAAGTCGTCGTCGGTCAACAACACGCCCAACAACTTGTAGACCGCATTGAAATGATGAGTTGAGAGATTGACGAGCAAGTTCCACAGTCGACGAGTTTCTGCATCGCCACTTTGCAATAAGACAACTCGCGAGCGCGCCCGATCTTGGAAAGTTTCGTCGGCGTCAAACTTTGTACGCGCCTGCTTATAAAAACCATCGAGATCGCCGAGGGACAAATGATCGGCAGCTTGTGTCTCACCGAGATCAAGCAAGTGCTCAATCAACATGCCGAATGGAGTGCCCCAGTCACCAATGTGATTTTCGCGAATCACTTCGTGCCCGACGAAAGAGAGCATGCGCACGAGCGAGTCGCCAATCACTGTGGTGCGCAGATGGCCGACGTGCATTTCCTTGGCAACGTTGGGTGCCGAGTAGTCAATGACGACACGCTTGCTCGGGACAGTGCCGATACCAACACGCGGATCGCTGGCTACTTCGTTGAGAAGTCGAGATAGAAAATCATTGCTGAAGACGAGATTGAGAAATCCGGGTCCAGCGACTTCCACTGAGGAGCAGATGCCTGCGAGGCCGGCACACTCGGCCAGCACTGCTTCGGCGACTTGGCGTGGGTTTTGCCCCAGTTCCTTGGCGAGACCGAGCGCCCCATTGGCCTGAGCATCAGCGCGGTCACTTGAACGGATGACGGGATCGACCCCAGTGCGACCAGCCACAGCCTCGAAGGCGGTCTGCAAGGCGCTCGACAAAATGAGAAGTGGATCGGTACTGGTCTGGGAGGACATGACCTCTCTATTGTTGCCGATGGAGGTGCTCGGCAAGTGTGTGGTTTGGGCATTCAGTGCTACTTGTTATCCCGCTAGGCTCACCACTGTTGCCCACGTAGCTCAGTGGATAGAGCGTCTGCCTCCGGAGCAGAAGGTCGTAGGTCCGATTCCTACCGTGGGCGCTTCAACTTTGGTTAATTGAGAGCGCTCTTCACGGCCGCTGCAATCGCCGACCCATCCGCTTGAGCACCGACGCGCTCTTTCACTGCCTTGATGACGGCGCCCATTGCTCGCGGACCTTCTTGACCGTTGGCGGCAGCGTTGGCAACTTCTTGCGCCACGATGCTGGCGAGAGCCGCTGCATCCATTGCCGCTGGAAGGTACAACTCGATAATCGCCATCTCTTGAGTTTCTTTGGTCGCTAACTCGGTTCTGCCCGCAGCGGCATAGATCTCCGCCGACTCAGCTCGCTTTTTTACCTCTGAACGTAAGAGGTTAATAATCTGGTCATCTGTCAAGACCGTGGCTTGCGCCCCAGCGACTTCAGCATTCATGATCGCCGCCAAAGCCATCCGCAAGGTTGACTTCAATAACTCGTCACCCGACCTCAACGCCTCGGAGATATCTGCTTGAATCCGACTCTTTAATCCGCTCTCTGTACTCATACATCCATTCTGACGCGTTTTACACCGCTAGCCTCGTCTCTCGTGAATCAAGTAAAGAATCGTCTGACTGCCCTATCCATGCTCGACAGAGCTTTTCGCGGACTTCCCGATGAAAAGATCGCCTCTCTCTATGAGGGTCTCGATGAAGAGGGCCAAGAGTCCGTGCAACTTGTTGCCAGTGTTATGGGCGAGGACCTTGAAATGCCAGCCCTCATCGAGGCGATCCGCATCAGCGTTGCCAAAGGTCGCATCAACGGTGATCTTGAGCGAATGGCATTGCTCCTGACCGACAAATGTCTAG
Organism: Actinomycetes bacterium; assembly: GCA_014190215.1. Taxonomy (GTDB): domain Bacteria; phylum Actinomycetota; class Acidimicrobiia; order Acidimicrobiales; family Ilumatobacteraceae; genus Casp-actino8. The sequence goes on from BJGB01000086.1 coordinate 7,228, forward strand.
CCGACTGCATCGCCGCCCTCGGAGATAACTCCGACGACCCCAGCGAAGAGAACTTACGCGAAGCCCTTCCGGCCATCATCGAAACACATTCTTTGCTCGTCACTCAAGTGATGTTGGCCTCAGTTGTCACCGGAGAAGCCATCGCCTCACCAATCATCACGCGTCTGCTCAAGCATGATGAAGAATTCAAACTTCCACCGGCCCCAGCAGTGATTATGGCTCCGCTGCCTCCGCTCAAAGTTGACGATGCCGAACGCTTGGCGCTCAAAGAACAACGCAAGATTCGCAAGGCCGCTGAGCAAGAAGAGGCTCGCCGTCGCCGCGCACAAATTGCTTCGTCACGTCGCAAATAACTATAGAAAATCCCCATCGTCGGGGACACCGACATCAAGTGGGACTTTGGTGCTATTTAAAAACATCGCCACCATGTGATAGTTGCCGACCGTCGCAATCAGATCCAATATCTGTTGGTGTGAATATTGTGCTGATAATGCTGCCCAAGTTGAGTCAGATAGACAGTAATCATTGTGTAATTCATCGGCACTCGTCAGCAGCAACTTGTCTTTTTTTGACCACACAGAAGATGTGGCCCCTTTCTTTACTGCCGCTATCTCCTTGGCAGTGATTCCACATTGTTGCGCAATGACCACATGCTGCCCCCACTCGTAACGTGACCGACAGTTCCACCCAGTGCGCAAGATCAGCAACTCGCGATCACGCGCAATCAAAGTATTCTTAGACAAAACATGAGTGGCGAAGACCAGCCAACGCTTCAGCATGTCTGGATGATTTGCGAGTACTCCGAAAATATTAAGCGGCTCTCCACCCGGTCCCGTAAGCCCCTTGGAAAACATTTCCATTAATCGCGGGTCTTCATCGCCTTGTCGAATGGGCAACCTTGAACCTCGATGACGTTGTTCGAGATCAAGTAAAAACTTTTTCGCCGCCATTCCGCCGGCAAAACCAGTGAGCGAACCCTTGGCCCCAATCACTCGGTGACACGGCACGACAATGCTGAGTGGATTTTTACCGTTCGCCGATCCTGCAGCGCGCGCCTTCTTTGAATCCCCTAAAGCACCGGCCTGCTCGCCGTAACTCATGGTCTGCCCATATGGAATCGACCGCAGGACATCCCACACCTGATGCTGAAAAGGCGTTCCGACTGGGTCAAGTGCCAGGTCAAATTCTTGGCGAACTCCCGCAAAATATTCATCCAATTGTGCTGTCGCACTGGTCAGAATCTCGCTGGAACCCTTTTTGACTCCCTCCACTCCACGTACACGCAAAGGGTCATCTTCGGGCCACAGTACGGCGCGTAAACCAACGTCAGAGGCGACCAGAGTGAGGCGACCAACTGGGCTTTTGTAACTCATAGAACGCAAGGACGACATGGCTTTATCTTGCCACTTGTCACACGCCGCCACATCCAAACCTGTGCGCAGACCTATCCGCCGACAACCTAGTTGTTGTATTCTACAAGTAAAGGAGTGTGCATGTCCACCGAACAACCCGTTGTCCAGATGAACGCCGGCAACCTCACGCAACGACAGATCTACGTCGTCTTCGCCG
>BJGB01000087.1 GCA_014190215.1 Actinomycetes bacterium
CTATGGGCTCTGCAAGGCAGCACTCGAAAGAGTCTCCTTAGGAATGGCCGCCGAGTTGTACGCCGACAATATTGCGGTCAATACCTTGGCCCCTTGGGACAATGTCATCACGCCTGGCGCTGGGGCACATGACCTTTTGGAAGGTTTCGTTATTGAGTCCGAAGAGATCATCGCTCAGGCGGCCTTAGAACTGTGCTCCGGGCAACCCAAGCGACTCACAGGTCGTGTCGCTTACAGCCAAGCCTTACTGGCCGAAATGGGCATCTCGCCTCAAGCCTTGACCGGTGGTCCATTTCCGTGAGTGCCATCAGCTCTGGCACGTGGACAAACTGGGCAGGGAACCAGAGGTCAACACCGTTGCGCATCAATGAGCCGGCCGGTGAGTCAGATCTCGCGGACATTGTCGCCCGTGCCTCACAAGCAGGCCAGACAGTTAAGGCGGTCGGTGCTGGACACAGTTTTACTTCAACAGCCACAACGACAGGCCATCTCATCACCATGGGACGCCTCAATAAAATGCTCGATGTTGACCGCCAAGCCGGCACAGTCATCGTGCAGGCCGGGATGTATATCTCTGATCTCAATGAACAACTCGCCGAGTTGGGTTTAGCGATGCCGAATCTCGGCGATATCGCCTACCAAACAATCAGCGGCGCAATATCGACATCAACCCACGGCACGGGTCGCAATCTCCCAGGACTAGCCGCTCAAGTGAGTGGCATGCGTCTGGTGACTGGCGATGGCAATATTTTAGAAATCAACGAGAAAGAGAATTCTGATCTCTTGAAATTTGCCGCCGTTGGAGTCGGTGCCTTAGGTCTGATTTCGCAGGTCACTCTCAAAGTTGTTCCAGCGTTTCGATTGAAAGCCGTTGAAGGTGCTCAAAAATTAGATGCCTTGATTGAGAATCTTGATCAACTGGTGGAAAGCAACGACCACTTTGAGTTCTTTTGGATTCCCCATACCAAGTGGGCCCTCACCAAGACCAACAATCGCACAACTGAACCACTTCAAACTTCGAGCAAGATCAAACACTGGTACGCCAAAACATTTTTGGAGAACTATGCCTTTGGTGCGGTTTGCACACTTGGTCGATTGCGTCCACAGATGATTCCGCGACTTGCAACCGCATTACCTTCCACAGGACAGACCACCACCGTCAACGACAGCTACCGCATTTTTTCCAGTAAGCGTATTGTCAAGTTTGTCGAGATGGAATACGCCATTCCGCGTGAATTCTGTGGTGAAGCGTTGCAGAGAGTTCGACAGGTCATTGAGACAAAGAAATACAACATCAGTTTTCCAGTTGAAGTGCGCTTCACTGCGAAAGATGATCTCGCACTATCCACCGCTACTGCGCGTCCAACCGCGTACATTGCCGTCCACATGTTCAAGGGCATGGACCACACTGCGTACTTCAACGATGTCGCGAACATCATGTCCGACTATCAGGGGCGCCCACACTGGGGCAAGATGCACTCGCTCACTCATCGTGAACTGTCGCAGTTGTATCCGCAGTGGAATGATTTCTTGGCAGTTCGCGACAAACTTGATCCTCAGCGAACTTTCGCCAATTCGTATACCAAACAAGTTTTCGGCGACTGAAAAAAATTAATCGAAGGCAGACAAGACCGCCCGAGTTACAACGAATTGATCGTGATCGTTCCCGTGAAGCCATCAACCGTAATATTGGCTCCATTGGGGATGCGCCACGTTGCGTCGGCGACCGATGCCACGCACGGGATGCCGAGTTCACGACTCACGATGCTGGCGTGCGAACCCACCGCACCCAGATTGACGACGACAGCTCCAGAGGCCAGGAACAATGGTGTCCACGAAGGGTCTGTGTTCACAGTGACCAAAATGTCGCCTGCTTGAAGTTCGCCTGGGTTGAAGACGTCAAGAATGATCCGAGCGGTGCCCGTACAAATACCAGCCGAGCAGGCCACACCTTGTAAGACGTCACCCACTTTTGCTTGGGCGACAGTGGCAACATCTTTACGAGCCCACTGCGATAACGGTGGCGCCTGACCATTAATAATGTACGGCGGATCCAGTAACGCAAGTTCTTGATGTACAACCCGTCGCTCCGACAAAGTTTCCGAGAAGGACTGTGGGTCACGGAGAAATTGATCGAGTTCATTTTCCAGCAACATATAAACGAGATGCGCATTGGCTAAGTGACCAGCCTCAGTCATCCGCCGTCCGATTTCGTTGAAACACATGCGCACTTCGTGGATGATTGCAATGTTGTTGCTCTTGCAGCGCTCGCGTAACGCTTGCCATGTGTTGCTTGAAACATACGAGGCAGTGAAAGCGCCCAAAGTCTCAGCGTCACCCGCGAGGGCCTCACAAATCTCGGCGAAAAGTCGCTCACGCTCAGCCGAATTGCGCTGATGCGCAAGATGCGGGTCTGCCGAATCATCTTGATGTCGTAGGCGGTCAATCTGGATGAAGGCCAAACTCGGCGTGGTTTCATAACTCAGCGCTGCAGGGTCCCATTCATTAGGTGCACGACCACCATGATCAAACATGAATGTCGCTAATGCCTCAGTAAATGCATTGTGCGAAATACTCTGTGCTAACTCACTGATCGCCGCTGCGTTACTCTGAGTAGAGGCGAAGCAGGCGTCAAAGGCCGCGCTCAGCGTGGAGTCCGAACGCACAATCCGCGAGAGATCCCAAAGTCGTGTGGCAATATTTGCGGAATCCACATTACCGACCGCACCAATCAGGCTCACTCCGTCTCCTGCCCGACCAAGGGCTTCGGTGATTGCTAAAACGCCACCTGGACCAAATGACGCTCCCAAACTTGCCCACGCATGTTCGCGGAACATCGCCACCAAATGTGGTTGCATGGTGCGGGCACGAGCCACTAAAGCTTCATTGCTCAGTGCTCTTAAATCAGGGCGTTCACGTCGCTCACGCAGAGCCAGCGCGTGCTGATCCTCAATGGGTTGATGCGGCACACCGCTCAGAATGTAGCCCTGAGTCACCGCCAATAATTCTGCGTGCTTGGGACTGTCATGCCATGGCTCAGCAATGTAGGGAGGAACATCGGGTCGATCATCGAAGTATGCGGCATCAATCGCTTCAGGACTTGCTCCTGGCATGCGTACACCCATCAATCGCGCTTGCATCAACGAGTTGTAAAAGTAACCGCCGAAGTTTCCAAATGTTTCAGGAGGGTCCCCGTAATCGCTTTCGTCGAAGACTCCGAAAGTGACAAAACCATCTCTGCACCCGATAACAATTCCCGACTCCCAGCAAAAAGTCCAACCCAAAGGGCTCACTGGATCGGCCAAGACATCAGCAGCATTGCCACGCGTGTAACTGGGGAAACGCTTGGTCGGCGTTCGATCAATAATCCACTTGTCTGGCAACATATTTTCCCCCTTGACGCTGTGAAGAGGGTATCCGAAGGGGCTCAACGCTTTGTAGTTGGAAACGCTCCGGCTGATTTAGCCGATAAAATTAGACGATCGACCCAGGCAAGATCATCCTCTTCTATAAATTCACTCCGCTGGCTGATGCAGACGCTATTCGGTTGTGGCAAAAGACTCTGTGCGAGGCTCTCGGGCTACGCGGGCGAATCTTGCTGTCCAAAGATGGAATCAATGGAACCTTGGGTGGCCCACTCAGCGCCGTCAAAAAATACATTCGCGCAATGAAGGACTTCCCTGCTTTTCGTGATGTGCAGTACAAATGGTCAGAAGGAAAAGGTCATGAGTTTCCTCGGCTGCAGATTCGCGTGCGCGACGAAATCGTTACCTTTGGTGTACCTCACGAGATCGTCGTTGACGACAACGGAATTGTCGGTGGTGGAGAACATTTGTCTCCGCTGCAAGTCAATGAACTCGTAGCTCAACGAGGTGACGAGGTTGTGTTCTTCGACGGACGCAATGAATACGAAGCACGAATCGGCAAATTTCGCAACGCCATCGTGCCACCTGTTGACACCACACCCGAGTTCCTCAAGGTCCTTGAGAGTGGCATCTACGACCATCTTAAAGACCGTCCAATCGTCACCTACTGCACGGGTGGAATTCGTTGCGAGGTGTTGTCGTTATTGATGAAGAATCGAGGGTTTAACGAGGTCTATCAACTTGACGGCGGTGTCGTGCGATACGGCGAACAATTCAAGGACAGCGGGTTGTGGGAAGGATCGCTATACGTTTTTGATCATCGCTTCAAAATTGATTTCAGCAAGGATGCAAAAGTTCTCGGAACATGTCATATCTGCTCTCAACCAACGAATGAGTACCACAACTGCTCGGACCTCACTTGTCGAGTGCGAACGCTCATCTGTCCACCTTGTGTCAGCGAGATCGACGAAATATTTTGTGCGGTCTGCTTACCGACAGCGCAATGAAACCCAGATCTACCCGCTAAATCACGATAAAAACGCAACAATTTTTTGACGAGCATCCACTGTCTCTGCGGCATCAACCATGATCACTGGCCAAATATGTGGCATGTTTTCCACAACATGTAGATCGACCGCAACACCAGATTGTCGAGCCTTCTTGGCGAACTGCACTGCATCATCAAGTAAAACTTCGGACGCGCTCGCAAATATCAATACCTTCGGCACTTGCGAGAAGTCTCCGTACGCCGGCGAAGCCAATGGATCTGTTGTCGTATATGTGCCGAGATATGCGACGGCGGCCTGCTCGGCCGAGTCTCGCGAGAACATCGTGTCAGTGGAGGCATTTTTTTCATAGCTCGCAGCAGTCGCCGCAAGATCCAACCAGGGTGAGAGCAATACGAGACCAGCAGGCATCTGATGCTTGGTATCACGTGCCGCAAGTGTCAACGAGAGCGCGAGAGCGCCACCCGCCGAGTCTCCCCCGACAAATACTTCACCCTGACTCTGGAGTTCTGAGTACACGCCAACAGCATCAACGAGCGCAGCGGGAAACGGGTGCTCTGGCGCCAAACGATAGTCCGGTATCACCACTTGGCAATCAGCCTTGAGGGCAATGTCCGAGGCGTAATTGAGCCATGTCCGCGTCCAACCCAAGCGAAAACCGCCACCGTGTAAATGCAGATATGAAAACTTTGGTTGCGCTGTACCGACGGTCAGACATTGAACCCCAGCGACACTTTCCTCACGCACCACAGCGCCCTCAATGACGGGTGTAGCAAATCGCGAATTGTTGCGACGCTCAATGAGGGAGTCATCGGCCTCACTTCCCACTTGAAGATCAGGCAAATTCCAAAGATTGAAATCGCTCATCCGAAATACACTCCCCCATTTGGACGGAGTACTTGACCCGTCATGAACTTTGATGCATCACTCATCAAGTACAACACAGTCAAGGCTATGTCGAGAGGTTCACCAGTGATACTCAGTGGTGATTGACTTCGGCGGGCATCAAAAAACTGCGCCTTCAGCGCTTCATCAATAGTTCCGTCTGCACGCGAGTAACTCGCTGCAACCATGGGCGTTTCTACATACCCAGGGGCAATCGCATTGACTCGGATACCTAATTCACCAAACTCCACCGAAGCCGTGCGTGTGAGTTGGATGACTGCTGCTTTAGTCATGCCGTATCCGCCCAGTCTCGGAAAAGGCATCTCTCCTCCAGCAGATGCAACAGAAACAATTGATCCACCAGATTTCATCACCTTGGCGGCGGCGGCCAACCCCCACAGCACACCCAGTTGGTTGACGGCGATCAGTTCATTGACGTGCTCGGGAGTGATGTCAGCAATAAATGCGTAACGCAGGATGCCCGCCACGTTTGCCCAGCCATCAACTCGACCGTTCTTCTTGAGCACTTGATCAGCGACCGACATGATGGCGTCACGATCTGCGACATCAGCGGCATAAAACTCAACGGAGAGACCTTCGTTGTCAGCAAGCGCTCGGGTTTCTTCCAATGTGTCGATATTGCGATCAAGGCCAACGACATGCGCCCCAGAGCGCCCCAGGACGAGCAATGTCTCGCGACCGATCCCGCTAGCTGCTCCCGTGACGACGCATACCTTGTTGGCAAGCGAAAAGTAATCAGGCCGAGAAACGTTCATCTAGTGATGGTAGCCCGCAGAGGAATCAGCATCTGATGTCGGCGCTATGCCTCCAGATGGACAACATTAGACTGACGTTCACACCGCAGTCGCAAGGAGACACCAATGACAACCGAGGATTCCTCACCTGTTCCTGACTATTTGCAGAAACTCCGTCTCGATGGACGTAACTATGTGGTCCTCGGCGCCGGACTCGGCATGGGACGACAAACCTGCCATGCGTTGTCCCAGGCGGGTGCCGCACATGTGCTGTGCGTTGACATTGACGAAGACCGTGCAAGCGAGGTGGCTGCGGAAATTCCGGGTGGACTTTCTTGGCATGGTGATGTCACGAAACGTCCTGAAGTTGTACGCCTGGCAGCTGATGCATCTCAACAACTGGGGCGAATCAACGGTTTCGTAGACATCATCGGTATGGCGCAATGGAAATCGATTTTAGAGATTGACGATGAGATTTGGGATTGGGAGTTTGACATCTGTCTTCGTCATGCCTATTTATGTTCACAGGAATTGGGAAAACTGATGGTCGCTAGTGGTGGTGGAACCATGGTTTTTATTTCCTCGATCAGTGGACTCAGTGCGGCGCCGATGCACGCCGCTTACGGTGCCGCCAAGGCCGCCTTAATGGCGTGGGTGCAATCGCTCGCTGTTGAGTTGGGCCCACACCAAATTCGCGCCAACGCCATTGCTCCAGGCACAATCCTGACTCCGCGCTTGGATGCCATTTTTACGGACGAACAACGCACCGCGAATAATGAAGTGGTTCCGATTGGGCGCGTCGGACAACCACCTGACATCGCCTCTGCGGCACTTTTTCTCTCGAGCGATCTATCGGCGTTCGTGAATGGTCGAACTTTGGTCGTCGATGGTGGCGTAGATGCCAAGTTTCCCTACAACACTCTGTAATAGAATCGCGTTATGAAAGTTGTGGGTTCCAGATGATCGTCAATGGTTATTCAATTGAAGCAAATGCCGATTTGGCAAACGCAGATCTGCACGGAGCGGACCTCACCGATGCCGACCTTGTCGGCGCAGTCATGGAGGGGGCCAACCTCACCGACGCCAACCTGACACGAGCGAATCTCACCGCCGCTCATCTCAAGGATGCTGACCTGACTCGTGCCAATCTCACGGCCGCATACTTGATGGACGCTGATCTGCATTGCACCAATCTCACTGACGCCATTCTCATAGGCGCAGACTTCACACGCGCACATCTCCGAGACGCCAATCTCAGTGGCTCCAATCTCACCGACGCCGGGTTGGCAAGTACGGGCCTCTACAACGCGATTCTCATAGGCGCAGACCTCACACGGGCCGAACTAACCAAAGCAAACGTCACTGACGCCGACCTAACACGAGCCAACCTCACCGATGCAACGCTCACCGAAGCGGATTTCCGAAATTCAAACCTCCACCGATGCCGACTGGCGCGCGCCGTTCTCACCCGCACCGGATTTTCTTATGCCAATCTGTCTTGGGCAAACCTGATCGGCGCTGATCTTGATGGAACGATTCTTTTTGGCGCCGACCTGACTGGTGCTGATTTTTCGAGGGCTGAGTGGTCGGGGACGATGATGAGCGATGGTTCCCTAAAACCAGTTACCAAACAGTTCTTGCTAACCGAAGACTGAACCTCGCCACTAGAGGCGAAGGTACGACTCGAAGTACAAATGCCCTACGTACTAAACCGTTCGCGTCATTGTGGCTCGCTAGCCCCGATGTGGGTATATCGTGGTCATATCCAAATCGGTAATAATTCCACAGGGGAGATATGACCACACACGACCACCCCGAACTAAGTCCACTTGCCCAAGCAATCCTTGACGACAAGTGGATTATGACCACCCCCGAATGGGCTATCGGTTACGCCATTGACGAGTTTGTTTATATGACCCTCTCCTCAGACCACACATACACCTACGACGATAAAGAAATTACCTGCGACGAGTTCACTGACGCTTTGTCAGAAATCGTGCGCTATATAACTGCCAAGCAGTTATGGGGTAAGGGCGCGGAGTCACAAGAGGCCATCAAGCCCTTCCTCCGCTTCCGTCTCTTCACACGAGACTATACCCGTCGCCTAGCCCGTAAAATGAGGCGACGATGACGAGAAAACGCTACAGGGTCGACCCCCAATATGCCAAAGAGTTGTGGGAGGGACTGCCCGATATCGAACCGCCGTTGATTACGGTTTCTAACGAACCCCTCGATGTGCTAGGACGCTTGCTCAAGGCATCCGAGTTAGCACGACTCCTTACTCAAGTGGGTATAAGTTGGCGTCAAGAGTTTATTTAGACGCAAGTGACGACCTAACGACTTTGAGCAGGTTCACCAGGAGAGATATGGACGACGCCGGAGACGCAAAATACACTAACGACGGGGGACCTATCCTCTTATCAACCTACGAGGCAATAGAAGCGACAATAAAAAGCCTTCTTAGCCTTCGGTACAGTTTTGGACTAACCAAAAGAGAGAACCGCCTCATAAGCAAACTCATCAGAGTGCTAGAGAACTCCCTCGGTAATGGCGAAGCCCCGTTAGACGACTGACAGGCGATTCCTTTCCGCCACCGTCACGATTATGGTCATAAGTGTTGCGGGGTTGCTTTGCCCGGTGCCCGCTTTTTTGGAAATTACAAATGCCCCCAAAACCTTGCTTTCAATGCCCTTTTTAAGGCTTCCGTCAAGTGGCGACAAAACAGGTTAGTTTTGAGGCATGAAAGTCAATGGCTCCAAAATCGGGCCACGCGCGAACCTACA
>BJGB01000088.1 GCA_014190215.1 Actinomycetes bacterium
ACTTCTCCACTCCGATTGTCTCAGCCAATCACCCGATGTCATCCTCATAGACGGGCGCCACCCACACCTGCTCACAAAAATCTTCCACGGGATCTTTGCCAAACATGAAAGGCTGCTGGGAGTAGGCCTTTTTTCATTTCTTAATCAGATTGGGCACCCACTCCGCTCCAGCCTCAATTGATGACACACGTAGTTTTGGATGCCGTGAAAACACACCGTGACTGACCAATATTGCGAACATGTCAAAGGGGGCGCGATCACTTGTCATGACTCGCATCGGTGAACTTTTGAAAGCTTCGAATTCGCCGCCAGGCTCCCAGTCGTCAATGTACTTTCCATATCCAGCATCACCCGAGTGAAAAGCAACCGAGACATTGGCTTCAGCTAAACGAGCCCAAAAAGGATCAAAGATTTTGTCGCCAGGTGAACGGGTTCCACCTGCCGGATTAATCGCGGGGGAGGTGCGCATAACGATGACTTTGACACCGTTTGCGATCGCCCAATCAGCTTCTTTCACCGCCCACTCTGGGTCCGCCAAGGTGAAGTACGGAGCTGCGTAAATTCTATTTTGGTAGGCAAATCCCCAGTCTTCGAGTAGCCAACGATTGAAGGCCGAAAAGGCAGCGCATAAGGCTGGAACATCGAAACGCAAGGACTCCTCCATGCCCACTGCCAAGGTTGGAAAGAACATTGCCCCTTCAAGACCTTGTTGAGTCATGAGGGCGATACGTGCATCGCGATCACGGTATGCAGGACTGATCGGATCAAGCTCTCCAAACATCGCGCGCATATCTCCACCGGCGACCTTGCCACGAAAATATGCGTCAAGAGCACCAGGCTTGGAAACAGGATTGAAGGTGGGGTTAGGAATAAAGCGATTGATGCGCCCGCCGACAAGAAGTCGCTTGCGACCATCGATCTCTGCCCACTGCATACAGCGTTTGGCCATTGAAGGTTCAATGTGACGCGTAAAGGCGTCCTCTGCCTCGTAATAGTGATTATCGGCGTCAAAAGCCGCAAATCCTATTTCCACTTTGGCGTCGCTGGTAGTCGCAGTGGTGACCGTCATTATTTTCTCCAGTGATGAGTGACCATATTTTCTGACCCTTCGTCAGAAACCTCTTTGAGCCTATATCGGGGACCGCCAACACAGGTACTCTCAGAGTATGTGTGGACGTTTCACATCGATCACAAGCCCTACTGAGGTTGCCTCTTTTTTCTCCGCCGAGGAACCTAATCCGAATCTTTTTGGCAACTTTGCTCCGAATTACAACGTGGCCCCGACGACACGCATCATGGCAATCGCCAACGATCAATTGGGGACGCGCAGAATCGGCTTATTTCAATGGGGGCTCATCCCGTCCTGGGCCAAGGTTCTTCCCACATCTCAGCCTCTGATCAACGCCAGATCTGAAACCGCGCATGAGAAGCCATCATTTCGAGAGTCTTTGCCACATAGACGTTGCCTGATTGCGGTTGATGGCTTTTTCGAGTGGCGGACCGTCGGTGTCGCGGACGCTAAACCACCTGCAACTAAACAACCTGTGTACGTCACCCGCCGTGACGGGCACCTTCTTGCACTTGCTGGGCTGTGGGCGACATGGCGCGATACGAATGACCCGTCTCCGTCACCATGGCTCCATTCATGTTGCATCTTGACGACATCTGCCAATGCCACGATGTCTCCTATTCATGATCGCATGCCAGTGATTTTAGAATCTCGAGATTGGTCTGCTTGGCTGAACACTGGCAGCACGGCTCAGCCCGCAACGTCTATGGCAGAGATTGTCAAACTGATGAAGCCAGCAGATGCATCAATATTAGGCGCCACGCCCATTGGCACGGCCGTGAACTCAATACGTAATAACTCGGCTGATCTTTTACTGCCAGTTATCTAAATCAACAGACCTCAGAGCGACCAGCATGTCGCAAGGCTGAGCGAATGGCGTTAGCAGCGGCATCCATCGAGTTTCGATCGATTGTTGTGGCAGCATTAGCGAAGGACAATTGCGACATGCTTTGCGTGGGTATGACATGGATATGCGTGTGTGGCACCTCGTAACCAGCGATGATCACTCCGACCCGCTCACACCCAAAGGCCTCCTTTAATGCCACACCAATCACTCGGGTGACCTCAAAAAGATGAGCGATCAAATCTGAGTCCGCGTCCACCCAATGATCCACCTCTTCAATGGGCACCACGAGACAGTGTCCATGAGCCATGGGATTAATGGAAAGGAAAACAACACACTGCTCATCTCTCCAAACAAAGGTGCCAGGAATCTGGCCCTCAATAATGCGCGTAAAAATTGTTGTCATTACACCCAACCTCCCGAGGCTGGAAACACATCTCCGACGCAATAGGAAGACTCTGGACCTGCCAAGAACCTCACCACCTGTGAGAGCTCCTCGGCAGATGCCAAACGCCCAATGGGTGTCTGCATACGTATCCCAGCGAGAGCGAGATCGTCCATTGAGTCCAGCATTGGGGTATCCACAAAGCCTGGGCAAACAGCATTGATTCGAACGCCGAACGGAGCTACTTCTTGTGCCGTGGACTTAGTAAAAGCAATGATCGCGGCCTTGGCTGCGCAGTAGTGGGGGATTCCGGCAGAGGGGCGTAATCCCATGATGGATGAAATGTTGACGATTGATCCACGACGTTGCGGCGTCATATGCCGAAGAGCGGCCCGAGTCCCATAAAAGGTTCCGTAAAGATGGATTTTGATCATTCGATCCCATTCGTCATCACTCAGATCGACAGTGGAATCCGTCGGTGTGAGTTCGTCGTATCGTCCCTCGATGCGCTTGATCTGATTCGCCATGCTGATTTCCCGCTTGTGAGCATCGCCAGTGGGTGCAATACCTGCATTGTTGATCAGCACATCTAGGCGTCCATAGTGCTCTGCGATGCGATCAATAGCGGCGTTAAATGCCGCAGAATCTGTGACATCAAAAATCGCTGCTTCGCCACCTACCTCTGAGGCGACCTGACCTGCGGCCATCTCATTGACATCATTTATCACCAGACGCGCCCCATCGGACGCGAGCCGACGAGCAAAAGATGCTCCCATCCCCGAACCCCCACCAGTGACAACAACGACCTGACCATCCAAAGTTCCTGAGTTCATAAGACGACACTAGAGCACGCGGTAAGGTGCTGATTATGGTTGAGCAGTCCTCAAATGACCCCCCAGAACTCATCACTCAAAGTGGTGTTGCCCCAGGTCGACGCAAGTGGGGCGTGTGGACATGGCCCAATCTCATTACCTTGATCCGACTGGCCTGCCTGCCAATATTTTTGTGGTTATTGCTCGGACGCGATGATCGTGCCAGCGCCGGTTGGCTCCTGCTGGCGCTTGGGGGAACCGATTGGGTGGATGGTTGGGTCGCCCGGAGGTTTAATCAAGTCAGCGAATTCGGGAAAATGTTTGATCCCACGGCCGACCGCCTGTTGTTCATCGTCGGATTGACGGCAATCATGATTGACGGTTCGGCGCCACGATGGTTTTGCATCTTGGTTCTCATTCGAGAGGTTCTCTTTGGCGGGACAATTGCGATCTTGACGCTTTTTTTCTCTATGCAAAGATTTGATGTCACCTATTTAGGCAAATGGGCAACATTTCTTTTAATGGGGGTTTTCCCAGCCTTCGTTCTCGGTGAGAGCGGCATTGGCATCCACTTATTCTTTACCATCTCAGCATGGGTTGCTGGACCGATTGGTCTCCTCCTGAGTTACTACACCGCCATTGTTTATCTGCCGACAATCCGCTCCAGTTTGGCTCGGGGGAGGGCTTAGCTTTTACCCGGTGATCTCAGGCTTGCTTTCTAACTGGCACTGCGTTGAGCACTAGATTGAACCCATGAGCACTTCCGATCTCCTTTTCTCGACAGACCACGAGTGGGTGCTGATCAAAGGATTGATCGCCCGAATCGGTATCACGGATTTCGCACAAGATGCCCTCGGCGATGTTGTCTTCGTGCAACCGGCCACTCTCGGGCAAAAACTTGGTGCAGGCGATTCCTTCAGTGAAGTTGAAAGCACGAAGTCTGTCTCTGACATCTACGCACCCCTTGGCGGGGTAGTGGTGACCGTGAACGAAGCCTTAGATGCTGATCCAGGGCTAGTGAACACGGATCCCTACGGCCAAGGTTGGATCTGCGAACTGGAAATTACACCTGACGCAGACACTTCTCATCTCATGACTGGTGACGCCTATGCAATTTTTGTGGCAGGCTAAAGGGCATGTCAGTCTTTTGTCAGAAATGTGGACATCGCAATATTGGTGATGCGTTCTTTTGCAGTTCATGTGGCGGGGCACTTGAAGTAGACGGTGACAAGACTGTTGTGATTGCCAAAGTTGACTCATTACAAGACGCACTCGGACCTCAAGATAATGCTTCAGTTGATCTTCAGAGTTTGCCGCAACATTGCGGAACCCTGATGGTGCGCTCAGGACCTCAGGCAGGTCAGCGTTTTGTTTTGGACGCCTCATTAACCAAACTCGGGAGACATCCCGACAGCGAGATTTCTCTCGATGATATTTCGGTTTCGCGCCGCCATGCCGAAATTGAACGCCAGTCAACTGAGTATGTTCTGCGCGACGTTGGATCAATGAATGGAACCTACGTCAATCAGAAGCGCGTCGATGGCGTCGTCTTGCAACAAGGCGATGAGATTCTCGTTGGTCGTTTTCGTTTGATTTTTCTCGGACCTGTTGAATAGCCGTGGCGACCCATCCCGTCAATGAACGCTCATACCTTTCAATAGGTGAGGTACTCGGCTTGTTATTAGAAGATTTTCCCGACATATCTATTTCCAAGATTAGGTTTCTCGAGAGCCAAGGTTTGATTGTCCCAGAAAGAACGGCATCTGGTTATCGAAAATTTTATGATGAGGATGTTGAGCGTTTGCGCTTCATCTTGGGTGAACAAAAAGATCATTTTCTGCCCTTACGAATCATCAAAGATCGCCTTGACACTCCACCTGCTGGCAGTATCCGACCGAACAAAAATGAGCGACCGCAACCACGCGGACTGAAGAATGTCGGCAATGCCCAAGAAATTTCTGAGCGAGATGTATCTACGGACTCCGAAGATGCGAGTAATCATGATGTAGCCAAACACCCTGCCGCAAGAACGGCCAAAGTGGCTCCACAACAAACGGCGCGCAAGTCCGCACGACCAGCACTGCCTGATCCATCTGATGCCGTAGGTCGTCCGGCAACATACACTCGGGCTGAATTGCTGCAGTTATCTGATCTTCAAGAAGGGGTTCTCGCAGAGCTGGAATCGTTTCACATGGTGACGGCTCATCAGACAGGTTCTCAGGCTTTATACGACGAACATGACTTGGCGATTGCCGAGGTAGCACGAGCTTTTACCGAGGCGGGCGTGGATGTTCGCCACCTCAAGGCGTGGAAAACCGCTGCGGAGCGAGAAGCGGGTCTCTTCGAACAGCGCGTCTTGCCACTTCTCCGGCGACGTTCCCCAGAATCTCGTCAGGAATCAAATGATTTACTTGATGACCTGGTCGACTTAGGTGCGCGACTTCGGGCTATTTTGGTGGCCCGCGCTGTTGGCAATCTGCGAGATACGCGCTCGGGGGACCAACGATGACCCCCATGGAATTGATCGGAGTTCGTCTTGATGTGGCGGGGAATATTCCAGTGCTATTCCTGCGCGAACGTGAAGGTCTCAGACGGTTGCTGCCGATTTACATCGGCACACCCGAAGCCAGCAGCATTCAGTGGGCAAGTGAGGGCAAAGAATCACCTCGCCCTTTGACCCACGACTTAGTTGTTAACTTACTCGGCGCATTAGGGGCCATTCTTGAGCGGGTCGTGATTACCGAAGTCAACGAAGGCACTTTTTTTGCAGAACTTCATCTGCAATCACGTACTGGATCGGTCGTTGTCTCCAGCCGACCCTCAGATGCCATCGCCATCGCTGTTCGCTCAGGTTGCGCCATCTATTGCCAATCAGAGGTACTTGATGTGGCTGGAAAGATCGTCGCTGCTGACGAACCCGTTGAAGAAAGCTCAGACCCCGATGACCTTGAGGCCAGCCTGCAAGGCGATATAGCCTCCAGTGCCTCAACTGACGACCTCGTGGATGAGTTTCGGGATTTCATTGAGAGCATCAACCCTGAGGATTTTCAACCCTAAGCAGGATTACGTCGGTAAACGTTGACGCTCGTCAAGTTCCGCCGTACCCTAACCCTTGAAGAAAAGCGGCAGCGGAAAATTCGTACTTTTCCAGAACTCACTATTGGAGCAAGATGAACACCAAAGTCTCAACCTTTAGTGGAACTCAAGCCTCTAAAATCGTGGGCATCACCTATCGCCAAATTGATTATTGGGCTCGCACAGGTCTCGTTCGCCCATCAATTACAGACGCAACGGGTAGTGGAAGTCGTCGTCATTACAGTTATCGCAATCTTCTTGAATTGCGCATGGTAAAAAGTCTTCTTGATGCCGGAATCAAACTTGAATCAGTCAGGGAGGTGTTCAATTACCTTGCGCGAAATACTCAGGCTGATATCACCTCAGCGCATTTGGTGATTAGCGGTTCATCAGTTCTCCTCTGTGATGGTGATGAATTAGTCGACGTTGTGCGCCGCGGACAGGGAGTGCTCAACCTTCTTCCTCTGGCGCAAGTAAAAACTGAAGTAGATGGGCAACTCATCGCGCTCTATCCTGAACTCGCACAACCATCTGATATTCGCATTCGTAAAATTGGTTAAGTGTGAGATACTCGCCCCTTGATGCCGAACATCGAGCACTTGGAGCGCGGTTAACGCCATTCGGCGGCTGGGACATGCCACTGCAATACCCACAGGGGACACTTGCGGAACATCTTGCTTGTCGAACAGATGCAGTCGTCTTTGATGTCTCTCACTTGGGTACGGTACGCCTGGAAGGTTCGCAGGCGTTTTCTCAGTTGCAGTTTGCCTTTACCAATGACCTCAAAAAGATCGCTCCAGGCCGAGCGCAATACACACATCTCCTCGACACACATGATGCATCTGTACTTGACGACATCATTGTTTGGTGGGTCAGTGAAGAAGTCTTTGATGTGATGCCAAATGCCTCCAACACTGATCAAGTGATCGCTGCTATTGGAGGTCAGGACATCACCTCATCACGCGCTGTTTTGGCGATACAAGGCCCCGCAGCATTGGCGAGAATTTCCACATTTTTTCCTGCGGCTTCCAAAGTCGGCAAGTTTAAAGTCGCAAAATGTGATTGGAACGGTATTGAGTGCACCGTGGCAGGTACCGGGTATACCGGCGAGCAGGGTATTGAAATTGCGATTCCAAACGCCCACGCTTCAGCCCTATGGGCAGCGATTCTTCAGTCGGGCGTACAGCCTGCGGGACTCGGTGCACGCGACACTCTGCGCCTTGAGGCTGGATTGGCGTTGCATGGTCACGAACTAGGAGCGAGCATCAGTTCATTGCAGGCCAATCTTGAATGGGTGGTCTCGTGGAGCAAGGGCGAATTTCGCGGCTCCGCTGCCTTGGCCGCTGAAAAGGATCGAGGAGTTTCGCGGATCTTGCGCGGTATCGCAACCCAAGGACGCAGACCGCCTCGAGCAGAGTGCGCGGTACTGATGAACGATGAGATTATCGGACGTGTGACTAGTGGAAACTACTCTCCGATACTTGAGCATGGGATCGCTTTGGCATTCGTACACCCGACGACTGCGGTAGGAGACTTCGTCACTATTGATGTGCGTGGCACGCCGCTCAGTGGTCAGATTGTCAATCTGCCATTTATTCAGAAAAAATAACCTCAGTTTCCGGAAGGCTTGATCCCAAACATTGCACCTGCAGTTTCGGCGAATTGTGTGAGCGGAGCTAAACGATTCGCTAAGTCACCCAATGTGCCAATGGCTTTAGTCACCTCTGCTGGCAAAGTGCTGACCTGCGTCAAAACACCATCTGCTTTTTTGATTGTCGACTTAGCTTGCTTGGCAGAAGCTTGAACCAAAGGAACAATCTCTTTGATCGGTCCTTCAATTTCATCAAGAATCGCATTAACTCGACGGGCGACCTTATTCAATTCGGTGATCGTGTCATTAAAAGTCAACACAGATTTTTTAATCTCGCCAGACAACTGCATTGCACCTTCAAGAGCGCGCCCAAAGGCCATCATCGGGTTGGCGCCACCCAACATCCCAAGAAAATCGCCAACACCAGGATTGGACTTAGTCTGGTTTGAATCATTTTGTTCATCGGTCACGAGCCCAAACTACCGATTCCACAACCTTTTTCGACTTGGATTCAGTCACACTTCGGCATAGGCCTCAAGGGGAGCGCAGGTACACATCAGATTTCTATCCCCGAATGCCGCGTCAATACGGCTAACGGGGGCGTGATAACCCGTTGAACTCGACAGGCTCGGGGTGCCGTGCGAGCGTTGATACATGCGATCCCAATCACCAACTAAATCGGCCACGGTATGGGGTGCGTGGCGCAACGGACTGTCCGCCACAGCAATAGTGCCATCTGCGATCTGATCAATTTCCGCACGAATCGCAACCATGGCATCACAGAAAC
>BJGB01000089.1 GCA_014190215.1 Actinomycetes bacterium
GACGCGATCTCTTGATTCGCGACACACATCATCGGGTCGACCCAAGATCGTGAACACTGGCAATCCCAAGCCAATATGTGCTTCAACGGTGACTGGAGTTCCTGTGGCAGCCACGACGCTTGCCGACCGAACTGCTGACAACATGACATTCCCCCAAGGATCAAATTGACCCAGCATTCTGCGGATCACAGCATTGTGGGCGCAGACATTTCATTGACGGTGACAACCACAGGTACTTCGCGTCTGAGAGAATGCATACTGATGTTTAATCGTGCACAGAACCTCCGAAGAATTTCATCTATCGGACTCATCGCCCTCTTATACGCGAACCAGGCTTGCAGTGACCCAGAACGTGGTGGCGCAAACTTTTGTACTCAACTGAATCAGCAGTTACCTGGTCTCACTGGCCCCCTCGTGATTTCATCTGATATCAAAGACCTCGTCAAGCGCTACAAAAAACTTGACAGAATCACGCCATTAGCCATTCAAGACGATTGGCACACTGTCACCGAATTGATGAGCCAAGCAGCCGAGGTCGACCCGCAAGATCCGTTAAGCCGTCAAGAACTTGCGGACAATGCCTACAAGGCCGAACGCCCAGCGCGCAATGTGGCTGCTTGGATCGAAGCCACCTGCGGCTTTGAGATGCCAGATGTGATCGGCGTTGAAGGAAGAATCACGCCGCCGACGACAGCAGCACCATAATTTTCAGAACATGAGATTTAGAGAATCTCGCCACGCTTCAAGATGACCTTATCCACAATGCCGTAATCCTTAGCCTCTTGGGCACTGAACCAATGATCGCGCTCGCTATCAGTCTGGATTTCTTCAATCGTGCGACCCGAGTGTTCAGCAATAAGTTCGGCCAAGCGGAACTTGATAAAACGATTTTGCTCAACTTGAATCGCAATATCTGAAGCCTGGCCACGCAAGCCAGTACTCGGTTGATGCATCATGATGCGTGCGTTTGGCAAGGTGTAACGCTTACCTTTTGCACCGGCAGTCAACAAGAATTGGCCCATTGAGGCTGCTAGTCCCATGCACACCGTGGCCACATCGCAACTGACGAATTGCATCGTGTCGTAGATCGCCATACCAGCAGTCACTGAGCCACCAGGACTATTGATGTACAGCCAGATATCTGCGTTGGCATCTTCACCTTCGAGATACAGCAACTGAGCACAAATCTGGTTGGCGATCTCGTCATTGACATCAGTGCCGAGCATGATCACACGGCTTTTGAGAAGTCGGGTGAAAATATCTGAGCGACCGCCCCCATCGCCAGATTCAAGGTTCATCGGAGCGTTTCTTTCAAAAGTCATATGGCAAGACTAGCCCTCGGTCGCTCCGTTTGTCGGGGTGGCGAAAGCCGAAAAGTCACATCAAAATCAATGACGGCTGATTCCAGAAAGCACGAGCGCCACCCGGTCACTGTCACCCGTCACAGCGCGCTCGCTGAGCAGCCCCGCTAAACCAGCCGTTCCAGTTGCGCTCGACTGAATTGCCGTGAGGTTCGGCCCGATGCTCGCAGCCCTGACAACATCCTCCTCACAGGCGACGACAACCCTGCCATTGGTACGACGTAATTGCCGTGTGTCAGCGACCCAATCATAGGTTTCATCATCAAGAATCCCGTCGGCCAGTGATGCCGGAGGCTCTTCCCACGGCCACATATGCGTCGCCCACTCGCTGGCGCAGTCGGCAACATCTTGAGCCGATTTCCAAGCCCGTTCCAAAGGAGCGCAACCTGCGGTTTGCACAGCGACTAGCGGTGCATCAAATCCCGACTCACTGAGACCGCGAGATAACGATGCAGCAAAAGCTCCCCCACCCACTTGCACATAGACCGCTGTCAAATGAAGAAGATTCTCGGCGCGCAATTGTTCAGCCATTTCCCAACCAATTGTGCGACCACCATCCAAGCACAACGCATTTTCTGGACCCTGCACACTAAAGGGAATCGCTCCTGCAGTCACGGCCTCACGAAAACGTAAAACTGTCGGGTCGCCAGGCAGATCATTATCTCGGCGAGGGCTACGATGAATTCGCGCCCCAAGTTTGGTCAGCGTGTCAACGACAATGCCATCGGCCCATTGCGGAATAAAGACATCGATCGGCCAGTTCACCGCTGCGGCCAAGGTCGCCGCCGCAATAGCCGCGTTGCCACAAGACGAAATCGCCAGTGGCGGTCGAGTTGCCCGTGACGCCCACGGTGTCATTTTGAGTTCTTCGGCTATCAGCAGATGCAACAAAATTGACATCAAGTGTCGTGCTTTTTGACTCCCGCCAACATTGTGGGTCTCATCTTTGACCCACACACCCCCCGATGCTGTAAATCCAAGTTCATCACTGAGTTTTTCTTGGCGAGTCATAGGCGTGAAGTGAAATCCTGTGCCGTCCACGGCAGTGATCGAAAGATCAAGTTCGCGCACCAATTGCACGATCTTTTCGTCGCTCATGGCATTGGCAAAAGCAAACTGCCACCACATCATATTTTGACGAAAAGCAATGAAAGGATTTGGGTCATCGTCAATGAGCAGATTGTCTACTTCATCAATCAACAGAACATGATGGCGATCACCATTTTCATTGGGACAACGCCAAGGTGCAAAGGTATTAACTGGCACATGCATCGAGCACGTAGCGCAAGTCAAACCGCTCATTGATGTACGTCAGCCCTTTGCAACACGGGCGTTGAAATCAGTAATCATGTCATCCCAGATTGGCAAGTAGCGACGGAGCCCACGCCAGAAGGACTGATCACGACGCGCTTCAAACAATTCAAAAGGTGTTCCCTGCTGCTCAACCCATGTGTAGTAACCCAAGTTAAAAATCCGATTGCGATCACGTGCAGTGAGATCAATCATGTCATCGGTGGTGATATCACCAAAATGTCGCTCGAATACTTCGGCAGCATCGGCGGCTCTCATTTCTCCATGAAAGCGCTTATGCAAAGTCGTGACTCGTGAACTTGGATACAAAGCACCACCGTCCGTGGCCACCGTCAAAACTGCTTGATCGGGCCCGAGATTAAGCAACTTTGATGTCTTGATGGCGGCCAAAGTGTTGCAAATTGACGAGAAACCAAAGTGCGAAAGAGCCTCAATAAGTTCTGGCGATAAACCTTTTTTCTCAGCCAAATAGGCCCGACCCGCTGGCGTGTTAAACAGCACATCTAATTCGTCGGTGGCACGATCGCTAATGCCACAGACAACATCGCTATTGGTGATGTTGTGAATCAGAGGAATGTGCTTGTCACCGATTCCCTGAATGTTGTGTTCGCCAAAACCATTCTCCAACATTGTTGGGCATTCGAGGGCCTCCACAGAAACGATGCGCGCACCGTAATCGTCTTTCAAGCGATCACCAGCAGCAATCGTGCCCGCCGAACCCGTCGCTGATGTGAATGCCGCCAAGGTAATGTCGCGGCCGGCTTTTTTCATCTCGTCGCGCACTGTTTCAAAGACATGACCAAACGCACGTCCAGTTACCTCGTAATGCCCAAGGTGATTGGAGAACTCGCAGAACTGATTAAAAATAAAGTTCACAGGGTCTTTATCAAGTTCATTACAAGCGTCATAAATTTCTTTGACATTGCTTTCGGTGCCAACAGTCTTGATGACATCCTCGGAAGGGTTGGCACACCATTTGTCAAGCCAATCGAAACGTTCCTGACTCATACCAGCAGGAAGAATCGCCACGCCGCGACAACCCATGATGCGACTAATCGCCACGCCACCACGGGCGTAGTTACCAGTCGAGGGCCAGATAGCGCGGTGATATGTGGGATCAAACTGACCGGTCACAAGACGTGGCGCGAGGCAGGAATACGCCGCCAAAACCTTGTGCGCAGTGATCATCGGGAAGCGGTCACCAAAAACGACAATGATCGGATTGGCAACACCCGTCAACGAGGACGGCAGCACGACATGATCAGGAACGCTGACACGATGACCTGCGAGGTCGTTATACCAGTGCACACGCCAGAGGTTGCGGGCGTCTGGGCCTTGAGGGTTGGCATCACCGACAATCGAGGCGTCAAATGAAGATGGATCTGCCAACTGGGCAAATGTCGGCAGCACAATGCCCTGCTCGCGAAAACGGGTGACCGTGTTGGATAAGGCAGCAGAGTCCACGACCCGATCAGCTAAGCCAAACTGATTTTCCAGGGCTTGGGTGGTTTGCTCACTCACAGAAACTTGTGTCACCTTTACAGTTTGTCAAATAAATGGACAAACAGGTGGAGTGTGGTGCGGTTTTACCCGACACTTGTCACTTATTTAGCCTTCGACGATCTCCGCGACCTGCATCACAGGTGTGATGTTGGTGTAATTCGCCACATCGGCCATGACTTCGCCTGTCAAAGGTGAACCCATCGCCCCCTGAAATGCTCCCAGCGAGTCAAAAATGAAGTGCACGGCGGCCACATAGGGGCCATCAACTCCCCGATCGATCTGCGAACTGACTGGATTCCACGCCTTGGCACATAAGGGCACATGGGTAGTGCGGTAGTAATCGTGGTCGAAGGTACTGGCTTCGCTGGACGGGTAAAACACGGAGACTTTGATCATGGGCAAACCTTAGCCCCTGCGCCGATAGCGTTCCTAGCGCTAACACGGCTTTGCGGGCGTGGCGAAACTGGCAGACGCGCAGGATTTAGGTTCCTGTTCCGAAAGGAGTGTGGGTTCAAGTCCCTCCGCCCGCACTAGAACTAGTGCATGACTTTTCACGCGAGCACTGGTACTAGATCTACGATCCAGGATCTACCGACACCGGCATTAGTCCTTGACCAGTCACGATTTGATTCCAATGTCGCGATCATGTCCGCCGTTCGGCCAGGCCTGACTCTGCGGCCTCATGTCAAGGCCCACAAGTGCAGCACATTGGCACAGCGATTGGCATCTCAAGGACACACATCTTTCACCTGTGCCACTCCCCGCGAAGTGATCGGCATGGTGCATGCCGATCTCGGTTCGGACTTATTGCTTGCCAACGAAACCGTGGATCAGCGACGCTTGTCGGAGATGGCCTCGCTACTTGATCAGGCGCGCATCACTGTGGCTATTGATTCACAGATCACCGCATCATTGGCAGCACAGGCTGGGATTCGCGATGTACTGATTGACATCAATGTCGGGCTACCGCGCTGTGGCGTTGCGCCAGAGGGTGCATCGGCTCTTGCAAACTTTGCTGTATCTCGCGGACTCAATGTGCGGGGTGTGATGGGATACGAAGGACATCTGATGACAGTTGCCGATCGCTGCGAACAACAAGCCAAAGTTCGTTCAGCGATGGAAATACTGATCACTTGTTTTGATGAGGTGCGCTCTGTGAGCGGCCCAGATTGTTCAATTATTTCTGCCGGCGGCACAGGGACATTCGATTTATACGAAACTGCCGACCCAGTACTTGGTCGAATCACTGAGATCCAGGCCGGAAGTTACGCGTTGATGGATTCTCACTATGGGGCGCTGGATTTGCCTTTTCAACAAGCGCTCTATGTCCTAGGTACGGTGATTTCTGTGAGTGACTCGTGGGCCGTCATTGACGTCGGATTGAAATCACTCGGAATGGACCATGGCAACCCGACGATTGACGGAGCCAGTGTGTGGTTCTGCAGCGACGAACACACCACGTTCTCAATGAAAGATCATGCACCCATGCCCAATGTAGGAGATCGCATTTTTGTTCAACCCGCGCACATAGATCCGACTATCGCGATGCACGACATGATCTATCTCAGCAATGGACTCACTACAACATCTGCAGTGATCGAAAGTTGGCCAGTCGATCTACGCGGTTGGTGATTTATTCATCTCGCAAGGCGCGGGCCAATAGACGAAAAGCTTTACCCCGATGTGATAGTTCGTTCTTTTCTTCATCGCTCATCTCAGAAAATGTTCGTTGATCGCCAGCAAACATTCCCGGAACTGGAACGAACAGTGGGTCAAAGCCAAAACCGCGGTCTCCGCGTTCCCTCAAGGCGATATATCCATCGCAGCGACCTTCAACAATCACTTCAGATCCATCGGGATAACAGACGATCACGACAGTCAAAAAATAAGCGCTGCGTTGTTCGATTGATACACACTTGCGATCATTGAGCGCCCGCAATAACTTCATTCGATTAGTGACATACGGTGATGTTGCGTGCTCTGGCCAATCGGCGGCATAGCGCGCAGTGCGAACTCCCAATTCACCTGGCAATGCATCGATGAACAAACCGGTGTCATCTGCTACCGCGGCTTGAGCAGTGACATCACAAATGGCTTGTGCTTTCAATCGGGCGTTGCCCACCAATGTGTCAGCATTTTCTTCGACATCGGCAATATCGGCTGGGCGGGGCAATAAACGAGCAATCCCGTGCAACAATTGCTCAATTTCGAAGACCTTATCCGGGTTAGCCGAAGCACATACCAGGGTCGGCAGATTCACTGGACGATCAATCACTTGGGTCGGCGAGAAGGCTGATCTGTCAGTAGTTCTGCCTGCAGATCAAAGATTTGCGTCAATCCATTTTCTGCGAGCCCCAATAACGAGTCAAGTTCACTACGACTAAAGGCCATCCCTTCGGCCGTGCCTTGAACTTCCACAAAGCGATTGAGAGTGCTGCCCTTTTCACGCAACATCACGACATTCATATCAACTTCGGCGGTGCTGTCTTCGACATACGGCAGGTCAATCACGGGAGTCCCGTTGACAATGCCGACGCTGATCGCAGCGCACAGTGAAGTCAGCGGATGCTGACCAATGACACCATTTTGCACAAGGCGGCTTAAGGCATCATGCAAGGCTAAGTAGCCACCACAAATGCTGGCAGTGCGCGTTCCTCCATCGGCCTGTAAAACATCACAGTCAACGACAACTTGACGCTCGCCGAGGAGACCCATATCGCACGAGGCTCGCAAACTACGACCGATCAGACGCTGGATTTCTACGGTGCGTCCGCTCTGCTTTCCCTTGGCTGCTTCGCGATCAACACGATCGGGAGATGAGCCTGGCAACATTGAATATTCGGCTGTCACCCAACCTTTGCCGCTGCCTTTCATCCAACGTGGCACGTCTTCATCAATGCTCGCCGTGCACAGCACGCGTGTACGCCCAAAGGACACCAACACACTGCCCGCAGACATCTCGGTGAAATCGCGTTCAAAAGTAATCGGACGGAATTCATCGTGATGTCGACCATCAAATCGGGTACCTGGGTTGCTCATGATTCATCTGTCTTTCTGTTCCATATGTTGACATTTGTTAATTCGGGACCCAGTAAACGGGTACCTAGTTCCTTAAACCATGCCACATCTCCGCTTGACATGAACTGATGTTGACCACTCGCGCCTGTATCCGGCTTCAACATTGCGGCTTGACCCAATTGATCGCGTAACGCGAAAGCTGTTTCATCGGCCGAGGATACCAAGGTCACGTGGGAGCCTAAGACGTCGGATATCACTCGCGCCAAATATGGATAGTGAGTGCAGCCAAGTAGCAACGCATCAACATCGGCTTCAAGTATCGGTGCTAATAAACGTTGCGCCAAAATGGTGACATCTGGACCCGTTGTTCGCCCGCGTTCAACAAACTCGACGAAACCAGGACATGGCGCGCTGACCAACTGAACTGTTGAGCCAAGTGACGTTCGAGCGACTGCGCGATCATATGCACCCGAGCCGATGGTCCCCATCGTGCCGATCACTCCCACGCGTCCCGATCGAGTCGCGCGAACAAGGGACTGCGCTCCTGGTTCGATAACTCCGATCACTGGGACCATCACACCGGCGGCGGCCAGTTCGGCTTCAAGCTCGTGCACTGGCAACGCAGCCGCTGCGGTATTGCATGCCACGACAATGGCTTTGGCATGGTGATCCTTCACCAAACTCCAAGCCAACTCTCGGGCGTACGCCCGCACATCCTCAGACTTCTTGTCACCGTACGGGTAGCGACCCGTATCGCCGATATAGACGAGGTCTTCGCTAGGCAAGAGGTCAATAACGGCGCGGGCTACGGTCAGACCACCAAAGCCCGAGTCAAACATGCCAATGGGTCCATCGGTGGTGCTTGGCACCTGATGACCGAGATCTTTGCCTGCACTCACATCCCCTACGCTATTCGCTTTGGTGGTGAACAAGAGATCACCCAAGTCACAGGACTACGGTCAATGTATGGCTATGTATCGACACATTGTTTTGTTTAACTGGAAACCCGACATCCCAGCAGGTCACGTCGAGCGGACCATTGAGGCCCTCGGCGAACTGCGCCCGAAGATTCCGCAGATTCGCACTTATGAATATGGAGCCAACGTGGGCATCAACCCGGGTACATATGATTTCGCAGTCACGGCCGTCTTCAACAACATTGATGACTACATCGCGTATCGCGATCATCCAGATCACAAAGCGTTCATTGCCGAGTTCACTGCTCCATTTGTGGCGACTCGCGCTTCCATTCAGTTTGAAATCTAAGACTCTTGCTCGCCGCCACGCTTCTCGCTCTCGGAGCTGCCGTTCTGCATGCTGGATGGAATCTC
>BJGB01000090.1 GCA_014190215.1 Actinomycetes bacterium
TGCAGTCGGCGCGCAATAGATCGGAGAATTTTCTCTGACCGTTCTTGACCCTCAATTAACCCAAAGATGATCGCTACGGCAATGCCCATTAAAATAATTCCTGCGATGGCAGCTGAGCCGTAGACGGGGTTCACTCCGCGCAACGGGATTGAAACGATCAATCCGCCCCACAAAATAAAATTCAAAACAACTGCTGAAGTCAAGCCCGCTGTGGCCAATGCAAATCCAGCATCTGGACCTGGCACTCCCGAGGCCACCATCAGACGGAAGCCGAGCGCCGAACCAGCAGCGCTTCCTCCAGGCACCAAACTTGATAAAGCGCGCGTCGACAATTGAATCCGAAATAAGTGCAATACCGAGAGGTGGTGCCCAACTGGTCCGAGCGCAGCGCGAGTCATCACCGAATAACAGAACAGGGCGATTATTTCTAGGCCTAGTCCAAGTACTAATAACTCCGGGCGGACATCACTCAACTGATCAACAGCGTTTCGCAACCCCGGAATGTTGAGAATAAGAAAATAGACAACGAGCAAGGTGGCCAGAACCTTGAGCATTCTGATCGTTGCGCGTTGACGGGATCGTCGCAAACCCCGCTTGTCTTTAATGGTCTCTGACCTAGGTGGAGGCACCACTTGCTCCCCACCCAATTCACTGGACATACCTATGTTCTAGCAGTTCACCGAGTCCCACAACGGGAATCCCCATACTCGTCAGGGAGCGAAAGCCCCCACGACTCGGTCTAATTGCACGTCAAGAAAAGGCTGTGTTTCAGCGACCCATTTCCCCAAATGAACGACGACAAGATCGTATTGAGGCACAACAATCGTTCGCTGACCCTCATACCCCTGAGCAGACATGGCCCCCGCCAGCGATTTCCAAATCCACCAATGCTGTCCGTAGCCATGACCACTTTCAATATCAACGGCATGCTGCCGTCGCGCAGCATCAACCCAATCTCGCAATAACAACTGGCCGCTCTCGCACTCTCCACCGCGTAAATACAAATATCCGAAACGGGCAAAGTCACGGGCAGTGGCATAAACATAAGAGGACCCGATAAAAGTTCCTGCCTCATCAAACTTGGCAGTCGCAGAAAGCATCCCTAGCGGTGTGAAGATTCGCTGATTTAAGAAGTTTTCCAAGCTTGTTGTGCCCAACAAATGCTTAATCAGTCCACAGAGAATATTGGTTGACCCAGATGAGTACGACCAAACACTTCCCGGCTCATGTTTGAGCGGTCGGGACCTGGCGTATTGAGCAACATCGCTCGAGCCACTACCGAAAAGCATTTCTAGGACATCAGATTTACTCTGACCCGATTCATCGACGACATACTCTTCAACAAAATCTAGACCATCGCGCATTTCTAAAAGATGGCGCCAAGTTATCTTGCTGCGTTGATCACCCGACCATTCAGGAATCGCTACCGGTGAATCCGCATCTATGCCCATCTCGTCAAGGAGTATCGCCAAGACGGTTTGAGTGATGCTCTTGGCCATGCTCCAAGAAATCAATGTCGTATCGCGATCGACAGGACCACCTGCGCCAAACGCGGTGTCAGGTTGAGTGCCGTAACGCTCAAGAACTAATTTCCCACGATGAATGATCACCGTCGCTAGAGAAATGCCTTTACCTACTGGTGGATTTACTCCGTGGTCAAACAATTCATCAAGGGCACTGCTGATCTCGCCATCTTTGACACTCGGGCCGAGATCCCCAATGATCCACTCCCTCGTCGGCCAAGTAACACTTGGCGGTTGCGGTGGAAATGGAAATAGTTCGCTCACAAAGAATCCTCAGATGAAGAATCCTTGCGCGTTGAAGTGACATCGAGATTGCGCAACTTGCCTTCGACTTTCGGTGCTGGACTCGAGGCGATGCGCACAGCCTCCTCGACAGAAGTCGCACGGTTCATCATCGCTCGATAGTTCTCCTTGACAAAGCCAGTTGAGATCATGTGCTCAAAGGCTTCAAAGAGCCGCGCGTAATAACCGGTTCCATCCAGAAAGACGACTGGCTTAGTGATCAGCCCTAGTTGATTCCAAGTGAGGATTTCGAACACTTCATCAAATGTGCCGAATCCCCCAGGCAAAACTATGAATCCAACCGAGAGCGCCTCCATGCGCGCCTTACGTTCGTGCATCGAGTTCACAATCTCTAATCTCGTGAGTCCTTGATGGGCGGTTTCAGCTTTGACGAGATGCTCGGGTATCACGCCGTGTACTTGGCCACCGCTGTCGAGTACTGAGTCGGCAATCAGACCCATCAACCCAATTCGACCGCCTCCATAGACCAAGCCATGTCCTCCGGTCACCAATGCCGACCCCAGAGCCACAGCCTCGGCAGCAAACTCTGGGGTTAAACCAGAACTGGAACCGCAATAAACGCCGATATTGCGACCGATTGCTTCCGTTGCCATGCCACAAGCCTGACACATCAAGGGCTAAGTGGGAGGCGCTCAACTGGAGGTGACGCTTGACCATGACGGGACTCAGATTTGAGGGACCTCCGACTTCCCGCATATCTCCCGCAGATGGGTAGCGTTTCCCCCATGAGTTCACCTTGCGTCACCCCCGACTTGCAGACCGCCGCTGAGGTCATCGATCTCTCTTCACGGGTCGTGACCCAAGGACTTCGTCAACTTTCCACCACTGGTGGAGCCGACAAACATCAAGTCTTGGCCTATGACTTAGCCCATGCCGCTTCGGCGGTTGAGACGGCGCGTTCGCTACTTGACTACGGCTCCAAGGGTGACCATGAAGGTCTGATCGCTTGTGCCTTTACAGCCGATATGGCTCACGAGTTGATGACAAAGTTGATTGGTCGCGAAACCCTATGGGGACTCGAAGCAAACTCGTTATCCGCAACCTTGCCGTTCATCACCGTGTATCGCGATCCGGAATTCATAGCATCGCTGGCCGATATTCAAGGGCCACGCCACCTTGATGACGACTTTGAAATGGTGCAAGACACCTTTCGCTCCTTCACCGACAAAGTGATCTCTCCGCGTGCCGAACACGTGCACCGCTATAACGAAGATGTTCCCGAAGAAATCATTAGTGGTCTCGCCGAGATGGGTGCATTCGGTCTATCGGTACCTGCCGAATACGGTGGTTTTTCCGAAGGCGGTCAAGGTGAATACATGGCCATGGTGGTGGCCACCGAAGAACTCAGTCGCGGCAGTTTGGGCATCGGTGGATCTTTAATCACGCGCCCCGAAATCTTGACTCGCGCTTTAGTAAAGGGTGGCACCGAAGCCCAGAAGCAAGAGTGGCTTCCAAAATTAGCAACCGCCGAAGTGATGGTTGCCGTCGCCGTAACCGAACCCGACTACGGCAGTGATGTGGCTGGCATGAAAGTGACTGCCGTGCCTGCAACAGGACCCGAAGGCCAAGCCGGCTATGTCATCAATGGTGTGAAAACATGGTGCACCTTCGCTGGCCGAGCAGATGTTTTGATGCTCTTGGCACGAACTGATCCAGACCGCTCAAAAACTCACCGCGGTCTCAGTCTGTTTATTGTTCCTAAACCTCGGGGTGACGCTCACGGATTTGAGTTCACACAAAATGTTCGTGACGATGGCTCTGTCGGCAAGATGGAGGGCCGCCCGATTGACACCATCGGTTATCGCGGCATGCACTCCTACGAAATCGCCCTAGAAAACTGGTGGGTCCCCGCAAGCAACTTGATTGGTGAAGAAGGTGGACTCGGCAAAGGCTTCTACTACCAGATGGAAGGCTTTGAAAACGGGCGATTGCAAACTGCTGCTCGCGCCGTGGGTGTCATGCAAGCCGCCTATGAAGCTGCCTACGACTACGCCCACAACCGCACCGTCTTTGGCAACAATGTTGCCG
Organism: Actinomycetes bacterium; assembly: GCA_014190215.1. GTDB lineage: Bacteria > Actinomycetota > Acidimicrobiia > Acidimicrobiales > Ilumatobacteraceae > Casp-actino8. The sequence continues at coordinate 3,855 of BJGB01000090.1, forward strand.
AGTACCAACTCACGCAGGTCAAGTTAGGCCGCATGGCTGTTTTGATTCAGGCTGGTCGACAGTTCGGCTACGAGGTCGCAAAGTTGATGGCCAAAGGTGAAGGCACGACGGAAGCCAGCATGGTCAAGGCTTACGTCTGCAAGGCTGCCGAATGGGTCGCTCGTGAAGCAATGCAAATTCACGGTGGCTACGGATACGCCGAAGAATATTCAGTCAGTCGCCTCTATGTCGATGCACGAGTTTTATCAATCTTTGAAGGTGCCGATGAGACATTGTGCCTCAAGGTCATCGCTCGTCGATTGCTTGACAATATTCAGTGAAGCTGATGCACCATCACGGTGTAATCGTCACCAGTGATTGAGCCATCACCATTCCAGTTTGAATATTCAGCAACGAAAGTCAGGCCTGCGGCCAACGCATCGCGTTGATAATCAGCACCGAGATATGCGTCACCACGATCTTCCAGTGAGAATCCTGAAATCAGATATCCATTAGTAACAATGTGTTGGGATAAAGATTTGATGATCGCTGCTTGCGATCCTGGAGCACAAAAAAGTGGAATGTTTCCTGCCATCACGACCACTTCACTTTTGCTACCTAACGCGAGTTTTGACAGGTCGGCAACATGCCACTCAATATCCGGGGCCTTGCTTCGTGCTCGGGCAATCATGTCGGGGTCAAGATCAACTCCCACAGCGTGATGGCCACGGAATGTCATTTCAATGGCTAGGCGCCCAGTGCCACAACCCGCATCCAATATAGAAATCTTCTGCTGAGGAAATAATCGCTCAATGAAATCAACCTCACCGTGAATTGAATCGCCACGCTCGGCCATTAAGGCGAAGCGTTCGTCGTACTTCAGTAGATCAACGGTGCGACGCCATTCGATCCATCGCGGAGATACTTGCCAACCAGGAGCGTCGGTCACGGCAAAAGATCCAGAAGCGACCGCACCCGATAGAAGTCACTACCCACATGGTCGTCATAGGGGTCAAGTAATACGGGAACCAGTCCTGCATTGCGCGCCCCTGCGATATCCATCGTGACCGAATCGCCGACGTAAGCCACGCGTGAACGATCAATGTCGGTAAGGGCTGCCAATCCAAAATCAAATATACGGGGGTCAGGTTTCGCCACGCCAACAAGAAAACTGTCCACAACTATGCGTACTGGGACACCAGCACCTGGACCCACTTGACAGACCCCCGAGCGAGCCAAGATGTCCTCAATCTGACCCGAGGCGTTACTCACGACACCGACGGGTACGCCTCTGTCATAGAGACCACGTAACGCCTGAACACTGTCTTGTAAGGGCCAGCGCCAGATATAGGCACTGCGACTGCGATCCAAGGCCCGTGCCGCCTCTGCTCTGTCGTGAGCGGGCACCCCGACTGATTCGACGTAAGCCAAGTTGTATGCGCTCCAATCAGATTCGCCTGACTGAGCCGCTGACTTGGCCGCCATTGCCCAAAAATGAGCCCGATGATAAGCAGGAAGTTCGCTGCTCGCCCCGTAATAGCTCAGTAAAGGCGCCAGCACATTGGGGTCCGGGATCACGAAAATTCCACCCGCATCAAACAACACGGCATCAATTTCATGGGTTCCGATTTGCAGCGCACTCACCCCCTTCAGGGTAGGCGAGTCATCGGGGGTGACGCGTTTCCTAATGTTTTTTCCTGTAGTGGCTCCCGACACGGGGGTAAAAAGGCGTACCCTCAGAGTGTGCGCAGCGCTAAAGACTTCTTCAAGCCCCTCGCCGTGGGAGCCCCCGAGCCCCTCCGCGAGATTCCCTTCCGCCCAAGTCGGATGATCCATTTCTTCCCCCCTTCCAACGAAAAGATGGTTGCCAAACTTGGTGACATCGTGCCGACTGTGGACATCATTCTCGGCAACCTCGAAGACGGTGTACCTGCCTCAGATAAAGAAGCGGCTCGCGCTGGATTAGTCAAAGTTGCCAAGACCGTTCCGATGGGGACAACTCAATTGTGGACACGTGTCAACAGTCTTGATTCGCCGTGGGGTCTTGACGACATCACGACCTTGGTCACAGAAGTCGGCGACAAATTTGATGTCATCATGATTCCCAAAGTTGAAGGGCCAGAAGATATTCACTACGTTGACCGCCTACTGGCGCAACTTGAAGCCAAGGCTGGTCTGAAAAAGCCGTTAATGGTTCACGCGATTTTAGAAACAGCGCGCGGCATGGCCAACGTTGAAGAAATCTGTGGAGCTTCACCGCGCATGCAAGGTCTTTCACTCGGACCAGCAGACTTGGCTGCCAACCGCCGGATGAAGACCACTCGCGTTGGTGGCGGTCATCCTGATTATTTGGTACGCAATGACCCCGATACCAATAATCCTGATGCCCCACGCGCTACGCACCAACAAGATCTCTGGCACTACACATTGGCACGCATGGTTGATGCCTGCGTGATGCACGGCATCTTGCCTTTCTATGGACCGTTCGGTGACATCAAAGATGTTGTCGCCTGCGAAGATCAATTCCGCAATGCCTACCTACTCGGCTGCGTGGGTGCTTGGTCTTTGCATCCAGTGCAGATCGATATTGCGCGGCGCGTTTTTAGCCCACGGCCGAGTGACGTCGCACATGCGAGCCGAGTCATTGAAGCCATGGGCGACGGAACTGGGGCGATCATGCTTGACGGCAAGATGGAAGATGATGCTTCAGTCAAACAATGTCGCGTCATTGTGCAATTAGCCCGCGAACTTTCTGCACGTGATCCCGAACTCGCTGCCTCGTACGGCTTTTAACAAGGAAAATCTGATGTCTACTATGCGACCCCGTCGTTCCGTTCTGTATATGCCCGCCGCCAATGAACGGGCCCTTGACAAGGCCAAAAGTATCCCTGCCGATGCTTTGATCTTCGACCTTGAAGATGCAGTCTCCCCGGACGCGAAGCCCGATGCTCGACGTAATGCTGTGGCTGCGGCACGCAGTGGGGAGTACGGCAATAAAGAAATCACTATTCGCTGCAATGGTCTTGAGACCCAGTGGGGAGCTGACGATTTGACCGCTGCCGCCATGGCTGGTGTCTCGGCCGTCGTGATTCCGAAGATCAATTCAGTGCGCGAGGTGGAGGCCGTTTCTTCAGCACTCGCAACGGCTGGCGCACCTGGGTCAATGAAAATCTGGGCAATGATTGAAACCCCGACAGCGATTTTTGATGTCCGCGCAATTGCTGCTCACCCACGAGTGCAAACTCTGGTGATGGGCACAAACGATCTCGCCAAAGAACTCCGCGCCACCCAAGTTCGTGGTCGCGCTCCGTTGATGCACCATCTGGCAACTGCTCTGCTGGCAGCACGTGAGGCTGGGAAAATTATCTTGGATGGTGTTTTCAACGACATTAAAGATTCCGATGCCTTCCGTGATGAATGTCTGCAGGGCGCCCAGATGGGTTTTGATGGCAAGACGCTGATTCATCCATCACAAGTGGAGATCGCCAATGATGTCTGGGCTCCGACGGCTGATGAAGTTGATTATGCCCAGCGCGTGATCGCTGCTTTTGAAGAAGCGACGGCCGAAGGACGCGGGGTTATCACCGTTGATGGCCGCATGATTGAAAACTTGCATGTGGATAATGCCCGTCGAGTTTTAGCGGTGCAACAAGCTATTGAATCTCTTTCTTGAACTAGAGAGTGCTGCGAAATAGTTCAAGAGTGCGAGCAAACGAGACGCTGGATGCCTGTGCGTCATAGACATCCGGCCGAGCGTCATTAAAGAATCCGTGGTGACATCCAGCGTGAATATTGAGTGTGGCATCTTTGCCCAGTGATTGCAATTGTGTTTGCAGACCTCTCACAGTTTCTGGATTGGCAAAATCATCATGCTCTGCATATTCGCCGACAACCTTAGCTTGAATGTGACCCCAATCTGGTTGTGCCGACGGCCAAGGAATCACGCCATAGTACGGAGCCGCTGCCGCCACTGCATCTGGACGCTGTGAAGCCAAGACCATCGCCAGCCCTCCACCCATGCAATACCCGACAACGCCGACCTTGTCGCCAGAAGTCGTTTGGCACAAAAAGTCAACGGCACCAGACAAATCCTTTGCGGCTTGAGCCAAGTTCAGTCCCATCATCAACTTGCCAGCCCCGTCCGGTTCGCTTGATGATTCACCGTGATACAAATCGGGGGCGAGAGCGGTAAATCCCTCGGCGGCAAAACGGTCCGTCACATCTTGAATGTGAGGAACGAGTCCCCACCATTCCTGAATCACGATGACGCCTGGGCCACCTCCGTTGGCGAGGTATCCCCCGCACGTTCCGCCGTTTGATGTGAAAGAAATATGTTCGCCCATGACTCAGACCGTAGCAGCGTAGGTCTAGGACATCTTTATCACCCGACAACAACGAAGGGTCTATGAACTGCAACGTCTACGCAATAGTGTTGGGGTATGTCCGTACTTCGCACAAATCCCGCCGATGCACTGAAGCATGATCGTTCCCATGTCTTTCATTCCTGGTCTGCTCAAAGTCTGATTAGCCCCATCGTTGTCAGTAAAGCCGAGGGAAGTCACTTTTGGGATGAAGCAGGCAAAAAGTACCTCGACTTCTCGAGCCAACTAGTCAATGTCAATATTGGACATCAGCACCCAAAATTAGTCG
>BJGB01000091.1:0-606 GCA_014190215.1 Actinomycetes bacterium
GTTGTGCATATTGAATACGAGTTATTGGCGGGGGGTGTGCGGGAATCCGGTCTTGGCGACCCACCTACATGTCGGACGCTGAATGGATCAGAACTCACTGTGGAAACGATTCGACGCTTGGCCTGCGAAGCTGAGATCATTCCGCTGGTACTTGACGGCAAAAGCGTTCCCCTCGATGTCGGAAAATCGAAACGGTTAGCAACGGCCTATCAACGCCGGGCATTGGCGGCAGTGCATGAGACCTGTGCAATTGATGGTTGTCCTGTGAAGTTCAGCCACTGCGAACCACACCATATTGATTACTGGGTGAACGCAGTTACTGGGGGCGGAGCAACTGACCTGAACAACTTGGTCCCACTGTGCTCACGGCACCATCATGCAGCGCACGAAGGTGGATGGAAGTTGAAGTTGAACCCCGAGACGCGAGAGTTACTTGTTCAGCGCTGAGGGATCGGCGAGAAGATCAACGATCGACTTACAGAACTCGGCAGCGGGCGCACCATCAAACACGCGGTGATCCCATGTCAGGCTCAATGTCATGCGCTTCACGGTTGAGACTTTCCCCTTGGCATTGACGACTACATCATCGCGCAAGCGTCCGACCCC
>BJGB01000091.1:616-8376 GCA_014190215.1 Actinomycetes bacterium
GATCACAGGTGTGAAGCCATCAACACCAAACATTCCAAGAGTGCTCACCGAGAAAGTTCCACCCTCAAGTTCGCTCAGAGTCAACTTGCCATCTCGCGCAGCACCCGAAAGACGCTTCGTCTCAGATGCCAATGAAGATAAGTCAAGGGACGTCGTGTTCTTGATGACCGGAACGATCAATCCTTCGTCAAGAGCCACGGCCAGACTCACATGAATCTCGGGAAGAAGAGCAATCCCTTCAGCGGTGACTTGTGAATTGACGATCGGATGCAACTTCAACGCCCGTGCCGTGGCAGCGATGATGTAATCGGTGAAACCTGGAAGGCTTGCAGTGCCTCCCGCACCCTTACGGTCATCACGATCTTTCACGATTGCATCGAAATCGGCATCCATATGCAGCGTCAGTTGCGCCATCTCTTGCAACGAGGCATGCATGCGCTTGGCAATCGTGCCGCGCATACCAGAAATCTTCTTGATTGAAGTAGGTGTTTGACTAGCGGGGGCAAGTGCTGACTGTTGCACCGCCGAGGGGGCGGGCGCTGTGGAAGGCGATGGCACGGATAGTCGTGAGCGCACATACGTTGCGACGCCATCTTTGGTGATGCGACCATCTTGCGCGTCATACGGAACCTGACTGAGGTCAATGCCCAAAAGATCCGCCAGTTGACGCGCCGCGGCAGTAGCCAAAACATTTCCGTTGGAGGAAATAACAGTCGCAGCAGTTGCGACAGTTGCAACAGCAGAAACTGCCACGACACGTAGGGCTTGTGGATTCTTGTGGGCTTCCTCAACATCTTCTGAAACAACACGTCCATCAGGTCCGGTACCGATCACGGTGTTGATGTCGATACCAAGTTCTTCGGCAACACGTCGCGCATTCGGTGAAGCAAATTGACGCCCCTGACGTTGCACACTAGAGACAGGTGCAGAAGTGGGGGAAGCACTGCTTGTGGGAGATGCAGTCTCCGCAGGTGTCGCACCCGTTGGAGACTTGGATACTGGGATCTCTTCGCCGTCAGCTAGTAAGTAGCCAATCAGCGCACCACATGGGTAGGCCTCTCCTTGAGTCCCGAGACGATGGAATCGACCAGATGCGGGGGATTCAACATCGCTTTCAACCTTGTCGGTCTCAATGCGCAACACTGGCATTCCGGCGGTGATCTCGGCGCCATCCTCGACGAGCCATTCGAGAATCGTGCCCTCTTCCATGGTCAGACCCAACTTGGGCATAATGAATTCAGTAGACATGGTTTTCCTCCGAGATATGACGAGCAGTTTCGTCAAACATCAATGCTTGAGCGGCTAAGACGAGCGTTCGCTCGACATCAATCAAAAGCGGACCAGTGGTCTCAATATGCGCGGTGACTGTTCCAAATTCAGAGACTGGGAGATCACGCTCACCGTCAAAAGCCAACATTGTCTTGCCGCTCAAAGAAATCTTTTCACCTTCGCCAAGAGGGCGGACCTCAGCGATTTCCATTGTCGTGAAGGAACCAGGTGCGAGAGGAACACGAACTTTACGACCTCCAGCACCGAGCCTGACGAAGACGCCACCAGTTTCCCAGCGACCCACAGGGTGTATGCGTCCAGCGATACTCGATAAGCCGGTACTCGCAGGAGTTGCAACGCAAGCAATCACAGCATGAACTGTATGCGGATCTCGCACGGCACGAGCACCAACGAACATTGAGTTAATGAAAGCCAAGTCAACTAAGGCAAGGTCGTCGAGCGACTTATCGCGATCATCAATCTTGATGACGACCTTCTTTGAACGCCGACCAACAACACTGAGACACACGGCCCCACTGGCCACGAAGGCTGCAGCCGCACCTGCTGAAGTTCCATCAATGGCGGAAGGAAAAACATTATTGGTCCCAGTGGAAATGGCGATCAGGGGAGCATCAGGCCAACCGATCGCCACATCGCGCGAAGTTCCATCGCCTCCTAGAGCAATCACCGCTCCAACCTGCGCTTGACAAAACAAATGTGCGGCAGTGATGGTGTCAAAACGCGAGCCGCTCAATGGCATGTCAAGAACTTCGATGTCGCCCTTGATGCCATCAGAGGCACGTTCAGCCAAACGATGGTTATCGGGCATCAGGAGAACCTTGCTTGCTCCTGACTCGAATGCTGCAACAATTGCTCGTCGCACAATGCCAACTTTGGTGACGTCAGATGTATGAGTCGCAGGGGTCACCAAACGGCGGATGTCTTTACCCGCATTGGGGTTGACGATAATGCCAACGATTGACGCCGTGCGTGTCACGATTTTGTTCAGCCTCGAATGACGTTGCGTTGCATGATCTCACGCACGCCAGCCAAAATAGTTTTCGCATCAGGAATGTAATGCTGTTCGAGAGCGGGACTAAACGGTACGGGTGAAAATGGAGCACCGATACGGGTCACTGGTGCATCCAGATAGTCAAAGGCGAGTTCTTGAATCTGCGAAGCGATCTCGCCACCCAAACCTCCAAAGCGAACCGCTTCGTGTACGACAACAACACGATTTGTTTTCTTTGCCGAATCCACAATCAGATCAGCGTCCAAGGGTTGCAATGTGCGTGGGTCAATAATTTCGCACTCAATTCCCTCTTTGGCTAATTCGGCAGCAGCAATCAATGCCTCGTTCGCCATGCGTGCATAAGCCACGATGGTGACATCGGTGCCAGGACGCAAGATATTCCCCTTACCGAGCGGAATCTCGTAGGCCTCAGTGGGAACAACAGCGCTCATACCTAAGAGGCGCTTGTGCTTGATCATCACTGTGGGGTTGTTGTCCTTGATGCATGAGATCATCAGGCCCTTCATGTCGTAAGGATTTGAAGGCATCACAACTTTGAGTCCAGGGATATGACAGAGCAGGGCTTCAAGGGACTGGCTGTGTTGTGCAGCGGCCGACAAGCCACCTCCACCAGCAGTCGTGATGGTCATCGGCAGACTGGCTTCACCGCCAAACATGTATTTCAGTTTTGCGGCCTGGTTGACGATCTGGTCAAGAGCAACACAGATGAAGTCCATGAACATCAAGTCAACGATTGGTCGCAGCCCAGTCACCGATGCACCCACGCCGAGACCAACAATGGCCTGCTCGCTAATCGGTGTGTCGACCACACGGTGCTCGCCAAATTTGGCCTGAAGTCCGAGGAAGGTTCCAAACACTCCACCAAAGGCACCGATATCTTCGCCAGCGCAGAAAACATCTGGATCGGCTTCCATCATTTGGCTGACGGCCTCATTGAAGGCTTGTCCATAACTAAGTTTGCGTTCGTCGCTCATGATTTCGTTCCAACTGTGGTATTTGACGTACTTGACTTCGTATATACATCGACCATGATTTGGTCGGGAGTGGGGTAGGGGCTGTCATCAGCAAACTGGATTGCGGTTTCAATGTCTTGTCGAAGTTCTGCCCAAATTTCATCAACTTTTTCGCGTGTGGCGACACCATTTTCAATCATTCGATCCTCAAATGTGAAAATAGGATCCCGCTGCTTCCACGTCGCCACCTCTTCATCGGGTCGATACTTGAGACCCAGGTTTTGGATTCCGTGGTGGTTGTAGTAACGGTATGTTTTGGCTTCGATCAGCGACGGTCCGCCTCCCTGACGGGCGCGCTCAACAGCCTCAACAGCGGCTTCATGCACGGCAATGACATCCATGCCATCCACGATGACTCCTGGCATGCCGTATCCAGCAGCGCGATCCACGATGTCAGTAATAGCCATTGTCTTGTGACGTGGAGTGAATTCGCCATACTCGTTATTTTCACAGGCGAAGACAATAGGCAGATGTAAAGCGCAGGCCATATTGGCTGCTTCGTGAAAGGCTCCGATATTGGTTGAACCATCACCAAAGAACGCAACTGCAACTTGTCCGCGGCCGCGATAGCGATTAGCGAAGGCCGCACCAACGGCGATCGGGGAACCAGCACCAACAATGCCGTTAGCACCGAGCATGCCCAGCGACGTGTCGCTGATATGCATTGAGCCGCCCTTGCCTTTGCAGTAACCAGTGGCTTTGCCCATCAATTCGGCCATCATCCGATTGAAGTCACCACCCTTGGCGACGAGGTGACCATGTCCGCGATGAGTGGACGTGATGTGGTCATCATCATTGAGCGCTCCGCAGACTCCAGAGGCAACGGCCTCTTCACCAACGTACAGATGCAGGAATCCTGGGAGTCGGTTGGCTTCGGCTAGACGACCAGCGGCTTCCTCAAAAAGTCGAATGCGCACCATGCGTCGGTGTAGATCAAATTGTTTCGTCGTTGAAATTTCCATATGTTCCTAATACTTTCTTAGTGATCAAGGCCGCGCGCCCACCGCAGTGAGCGACGCAACAATTCGTAATACGCAGGTTGGCCCCATGAGCATCTTTCAATGCGCGGGTAGTAATCAAGAACGGGGGACATGTCGTAATGTCCTCTGCAATGACCAAGGGTGTTATACAAAATTGAGCCCTGACCTACTTTGCGAAGATACATAATCAAATGTGTCGGGTCGCACTCATTCCAATCGTGTTCGGCGAATCCAGTCGCTTCACCCTGCCATGTGGTGTGCAGCAAAGGTTGAAGTGCGGAACGGTCGGCGTAATCGCAGAGATACAACTCGTCGTCGGTGTTAAAAGTTTCAATACCTGAGACAAGCCAATGCGACGGGTCGCTGATCTGAACTGGGTAAGGCTGAATCGGGGGATGAGCAACAAATTGGCTTCCAAGGGTTTCGGCCCACAGTGGGAATACTCGTGGGGCCTCGACTCCATTTGGTCCGCCGAGTGTGAGCGCCGCATTCGTGCCATGTAAAGCCACCCAACGTCCACCATTTTCAACCCATTGACGTACTTCTTGCTGAGCACGTTCGCTGGGTCGTACATCGCAGGTATACGAGACGAGGATTGAAGATGCAGTGATTCCTGCAGTGTCCTCATAATCGGGTTGCACGCGCACTCGAAACTCGTCATGTTCGCCAAGTAAGCCAAGTAACTCGCGACGAGCGAAGTCAATGTCGTGATATTTGCCGCCAGCGACGAGAGTGACGTCGATACGACGGCCCGGTGTGCCGCTGCTCATGGCTAGTGGCTCAGAAGTCGATGCGCTTTAAGAAGCCACCATCAACAGTGACATTGACGCCACTGATGTGTCGGGCTGCTGGACTTGCGAGAAAGGCGACGGTCTTAGCGACATCAATGGGCTCGCCCAACTGTCCATGTGGGTGACCCTTCTGGGTGGCCTCAAAGAAAGGCGGCATCGCATTCTTGATCATGTCCCAGTCGCCACCTTGAACCATGATTGGTCCAGGTGAGACAACATTGCAACGAATGCCTTGGGCGCCAAGAACTTGAGCCTGACCCAATGTCCAGTTGACAACAGCCGACTTCATTGCGCTGTAGCTACCTGAACCACTTGCAAAGTGTTCGCTCGTTGCAGTGGTACCGATGCTGATGATTGAGCCACCACCGTTAGCGAGTGCTTCTTTAGCGGCGTCAACACCGTGAACTAGGGCCATCAAATCGATATTGAAGTTATTGATCCACTGCTCAAGTTTGCGGGCAGGCTTTCCGGACGTGTTGTGTACGTAGATGTCAATCCCGCCGAGCTGCTCTGACGATGAGGCCACCCAAGCACGAAGGGCTTCTGGATCGCCAACATCCACTGATGCGCCAACAACTTTTCCGAGTTTTGACATTTCGGCAACTGCTGTGGCTACTTCTTCAGCGTTGCGGGCGCAAATTGCGACCGATGCTCCTTCAGCGAGCAATGTTTCAGCAATGGCACGGCCAAGGCCTTTGGTAGAGCCCGTGATGAGTGCCTTTTTTCCTGCGAGTCCTAGATCCATGATGTTCCCCCATAGTTGTGAGTTGTGTGTTTGAGTATTACTGAATAAACCGCAATTAGTTGTTTAGCGACGGGTGTCTTTCCATGCTGAGTCCTTGTCAACTCGAGGCTCGCCAGGTAAGCCGAGCACGCGTTCGCCAATGATATTGCGTTGAGTTTCATCGGATCCACCAGCGATGCGGTATCCGGGTGCTCCGAGGACATGTTCTCCCCAAGCAAAAGTGCCCCACTCGCCACTGTCAGCGATCAAAGTTGCACCGAGAATTTTGGAGATGACGTCGGAGATATAAGTCATCCCTTCCGTCCACATCAATTTGCCGAGCGAGCCCTCGGGACCAGCCGGCGCTCCAGCGCGCCGCAAATCGGAGGCTCGACGATTCACGAAACCTTCAATGCGGAAATGGCTATAAGCCTTGGCCAACTCTTGGCGGATAATCGGATCACTAGTAACACCCATAGCCCGTGCCGTGGCGAGGATTTGTCGCCATGAGCCGCCAACACGCGAACCTCCGCCGCCTCCATCACCCGAATGATCGCGTTCAAAGCCCAAAGTTGTGAGCGCCACTTTCCAGCCTTCGCCAACAGGTCCGAGACGCATTGAGTCAGGTATCCGAACATCATTGAAGAAAACTTCGTTGAACGAAGAACCACCGCTCATCTGCTTAATCGGGCGAATCTCAATACCCGGAAGATTCATCGGGATGATGAATGCGGTCATACCTTTGTGCTTGACAACATCAACATCGCTGCGTGCGATGAGTTCACCCCACTCGGAGAACTGTGCTCCTGAGGACCAAACCTTCTGACCATTGAGGACCCACTCGTCGCCGTCTCGATCTGCGCGACAAGCCAATGAGGCGAGGTCGCTGCCGGCGCCAGGCTCAGAAAAAAGTTGGCAGGCTAGTTCTTTGGTCGCCAGGAAGCGTCCAATAAAGTCGTCTTTTTGTTGTTGTGTGCCGAAGACATTAATTGTTGGAGCGATCAGTCCGACTGTCACGCTGTGAGTTTCGTGTCCGGTGGGAGTCACGAAAAGGCTTTCAAGTTTTGCAAAGGCACGGCTGTGCTCACGAGTCAATCCGAGACCGCCATATTCAACGGGCTGGGTGATGGCGTGATATCCGTGTTCGGCCTTAGCTTGAGTCCAAGCTTTTGCTTTGTTGAGAAGAGCTTGCTCATCGGCGAAACTCAACGAGTGGAAGACGGAAACTGAGAAATCTCCTTCTCCCCAAACCATTTCTTTCTCCTCATTTCCACCAGTGCGATACTCGGCATTGGCTTCAAGCCAGGCCCGCGCAGTTCGGGAAAATTCTTCAACGGAAGGAGGCACAGTTTCGTTCGTCGCCGAAGCGGATGGAGCCGATGAAGTAGACACACTTCTACCGTAATTGACCGAACGATCATTATCAGAACCGAGGAGCGATTCTCTGAGCAAAATGGCTGCCGTGTGCTCGCTGGGAGATTTCGCTGGGCTTTCGGTCAAGATGGCGGCATGGTGGTGGAGGAAACTAGTAATAATCAGCGTCGTTTGGGGCGTCCACCGGCCACAAGTTCGGTTGAAACCGAGCAGAGAGTTTTGCTCGTAGCGCGAGAAATCTTTGCAATTCGTGGCTTCGAAGCCGCAACAAATCGCGACATCGCCGAAGCTGCCGGCATTACTTCTGGGGCGCTGTATCACTATTTCGGATCAAAGATTGCCCTGTATCTGGCAGTTCATGAGGACGTCCAGTCTCGGGTTTATGCCAAATTTAATGAGGCCGTTGAGGGTCACGAAACTTTCTTGGCGAAGTTTGAAGCCATCTTGGACGCCGCTCACGAGATGAACGTTGAAGATGCCTCGGTGGCGCGCTTCGTAGGGGCGGTGCGGGTTGACGCTGCCCGTCACCCAGAGATGGCTGCGGCGGTGCAGCCACACGCTCTGCAACGACAAGCC
>BJGB01000092.1 GCA_014190215.1 Actinomycetes bacterium
AGGGCGTCATGGTTCCTGAGATTTGGATTGCAGTCGCTGAAGCGACTGGGATTGAGCAGTTGCGTCGCACCACACGTGATGAGCCCAATTACGACTTACTCATGCACCAACGGCTGGCACTTCTTGCGGAGCACAATTTGACGATGAGTGCCATCGCGCAGGTCATCTCCACCCTTCAACCTTTACCAGGAGCGAAAGACTTCTTAGATGCGCTCCGCGAAAAGACTCAAGTCATTATTCTGTCCGACACCTTCGAGCAATTCGGCCGACCCTTTATGCGCCAACTAGGGATGCCCACTCTTCTATGTCACCGACTTATCGTTGAAGACGATCGCATCGTTGATTTCGAACTTCGTATGGAGAATCAAAAAATGCACGCCGTTACGGCCTTGAAGGCACTGAATTACCGAGTCGCGGCAGCCGGAGATTCGTATAACGACACCGCCATGTTGGCCTGCGCCGATGCTGGATTCCTCTTTCACGCCCCGGATAATGTGATCGCCGAATTTCCACAATTTCCGTCGCTCAGCAGCTTCTCGGAACTATTTGAGCATCTATCTCAGGCGCTTAACCTCTAAACAGAATTCGGTACTAATTGGTGTCGAAGGGGGGACTTGAACCCCCATGATCTTACGATCACTAGCCCCTCAAGCTAGCGCGTCTGCCTATTTCGCCACTTCGACGTGGTATTCAAAACTTTACCGTTTGTAGCCTGCGAGCCCAACTGAGCGCTCTCGTCGTTGAGTTATTTGACTAACAAAAAGCCGAGAGAGACAATTGAAATGATCCAAATCAGGGCAATGACAAAAGTAATCTTGTTCAGGTTGCCCTCAGCAGCTGCCGAACCAAGACCCGATCCACTTCCACCGCCGAACATGTCGGAAAGTCCCCCGCCTTTGCCACTGTGCATCAGAATGCCTGCGACCATGGCGATCATTGAGACCACGTTGATAAAGACCATTATGTACATCACGATGTCACGCACGGTTAGACAGTCTAGTGGCTTCAACCAGGGAAATGGCAGGCCACAGGATGTCCTTGACCACGATCTATCAGTGCAGGCTCCTCAAGGGCGCAGAGATCCTGCGCCCGCGGACAACGAGTCCTGAATCGACAACCTGAAGGCGGGTCAATGGGGCTCGGCACATCTCCAGTCAAAACCATCCGCTTGTGAGTGCCCGCCGCACGTGGATCGGCAAGTGGTATCGCCGAAAGCAAGGCCTGCGTGTATGGGTGACTGGGTGCGCTATAGACATCCTTGGGAGTTCCCGACTCGACGACCTTGCCGAGATACATCACGATGATCTCGTCGGCAATGTGCCGCACTACAGAGAGGTCATGGGCAATAAAGACATAGGAGAGACCAAGATCGCGCTGCAGTTTTTCCATTAAGTTAAGAACTTGCGCTTGGATGGAGACATCGAGGGCGGATACCGGTTCGTCAGCCACGATCACCTGTGGACCAACGGCAAGGGCCCGCGCAATGCCGATTCGCTGGCGTTGACCCCCGGAAAACTCGTGAGGATATCGGTTGTAGTGCTCAGGATTGAGTCCAACTAGCGCCATCAACTCTTGCACATGCTCCTTAGCGCCAGAGGCAGAGTTTTCCTTGAGAAATTTCAAAGGGGTTCCAATGATTTGCCCAACACTATGACGCGGGTTGAGAGAAGCAACTGGGTCTTGAAAGACCATCTGTATCTTCGCCCGCACTGCTCGCAGTTCACGCCCTGTCAAAGAGGTGATGTCTGCCCCATCTAGCAATACCGTGCCCGATGTCGGCGGAAGTAGACGCATCAGCAATCGCGCCAGCGTTGACTTGCCACATCCCGATTCGCCCACCACGCCCAAGGTCTGACCTGCGCGCACTTGCACGGACACTCCATCAACTGCTTTGACCGAATCCGTTGAACGCTGCAGCAACCCTTTACTCACGGTCGGGAAATATTTGACAAGGTTCTTGGCTTCCAAGACAACTGGACTAGTCATGAATGACACCCCTCCCGAGAGAGAGCAGTTGATCATCGTTCAAGTGGCATGCTGACTCGCTACCCGTTGTGGGAAGAACTCGCAATGTCGGTTGCACACTAGAGCAGAGACCATTCATTGAGGCGGCAAACTCGCAACGAGGGTGAAAAGGACAACCACCTGGCAAGGAAATCATTGAGGGCGGGTTGCCAGCGATGGTGTGCAAGGCTCCCCGTTCACTATTGTCCAAACTCCTGACCGATCCGAGAAGCCCTCGAGTGTAGGGATGTGACGGAGCGTCAAACAGCGTTTGCACTTTCGATGATTCCATCGTTTGACCGGCGTACATCACCATGACCTCATCGGCGACTTCCGCCACCACCCCCAAATCGTGGGTAATCAAAATAATCGCCGAACCAAACTCCTGTTGAAGACTCATCATGAGTTCGAGGATTTGCGCTTGAACCGTCACATCAAGTGCCGTAGTGGGTTCATCAGCGATGAGTAAACGCGGATTGTTGACCAAGGCAATGGCGATAACAATACGCTGACGCATACCGCCCGAAAATTGGTGAGGGTATTCATCAATACATTCTGAGGGTTTTGGCAGGCCAACTTTAGCGAGCATGTCCAAGGCGACGAGTTGACGTTCCTTTTTCGAACTATTCGGATGATGAACTTCGTAGGCCTCAGCTATTTGTTTGCCAACCGTGTAATACGGGTTGAGCGCTGACATTGGATCTTGGAAGACCATCGCCGCTTCCCTTCCACGCAAAGCTCTAATCTCCCGCTCTTGCGCAGTGAGAACGTCTAGGCCACCCAAGAGGATGGATCCCGACATATCCGCCGAATTCCTGTTAATCAAACCCATAATCGCCGATGCTGTTACCGACTTTCCTGATCCACTTTCACCCACGATGCCAAGGGTCTGTCCCTTACGCACATCGAAAGAAATGCCATTAACTGCCTGAACTACTCCATCTACCGTAGAAAATGAAACCTTCAGATCCTTGACTTGAAGTACCAATTCACTCATTTGTGAATCCTCACACGAGGATCAACGAAACCATAAAAAATATCCGTTAGTAAATTAAAAAGAACAATAAACGTAGCCGCCACGAGCGTTGTCCCCACCAGTACAGGTAAATCTGAATCTGAGACTGCCTTGATCGATAAGCGGCCCATCCCTGGCAAAGAAAAGATCGACTCTGTGAACACCGCTCCTCCGAGCGTGGCCCCGAAATCCAATCCGGCGACCGTCACAATCGGTATTAATGCGGAACGCAAGACATATTTTCTCAAAACTGTCCAACGCTTCAAGCCCTTGGCAATACCCAGGCGCACATAATCCTCATTCATTGTCTCCAACATCCCAAAGCGAGTCAAACGAATGTAATAAGGCGAAGAAATAATCGTAATCGTCAACCAAGGAAGAAGGAGTGCCTGACACCAACCGAAGAAGTCCTCAGTTGGCGACACGTAGGAAGGAAAGGGAAGGAACTGACTCCAAATCACAAAGATAAACAAAAGCAAGAGAGCCAAAAAAAACGTTGGGAAGCTCAGCCCCACTACCGACACAATTGAAATAAGACGATCTGGCCAACGTCCTCTTTTAAGGGCGGAGACCATACCCAAGCCAATGCCAAAGATCATCCACAGCACGAAACCACCGATAGCAATCGAGCCGGTCACAGGCAATGTCCGAGCGATCAAGGACGTCACGCAATCTTTTTGACTGAACGAATATCCCAACGAGGGAGCTCCACAAGTGAACTCACCCTGACCTTCGCCATAGGTGCGACCTCCAACAATTCCCTTCAGAAATTTCCCATATTGGGTCAGCAACGGCTGGTCGTAACCAAGCCTCGTGCGATTCGCTTCTATGCGCTCTGGCGTGCAGACCTTGCCACATGTCAGGGCCGCTGGGTCAGTCGGCAATAACGCGAAAACTAGAAATGTGAAAAGAGAGACCGCCAGTAACAGCACTCCTGCGAACAAAATCCGCCGGGTTAAATATGCAATCACTGACGATCTCCCTTTAAATAACCGATATTGGCTCCATCTGTAGTTAGTTGATGGATCAGGTTTACACCCGATCCATCAACCCCATATCAGGAATTAACGAAGAGATCACCGAAGTTGAAGGATCCATAGGGACCCCACCGGTAGGTGTTACCCAACTTCGAACCCCAAATATCTTGAGCCTTAGTGAAGGATCCGGGGATCGCCCACACCTGGTCAAGAACATATTGGTTAAGTTCTTGCCACAGTTTTCCTTGCTTGCCACGATTGGTTTCTGCCCGAGCCTCTTGAACCTTTGTCTCAAATGCGGCGTAGGCCGGATCAGCAGAGTTCTGAGTAAGGTTGAAACCGCCACAGTCGCAGAACAACTCTGGGATAACAGTTGAGGCGTTTGCCCAGTCTGGACCCCAACCCGAACGGGACATGCTCCCCTGCGTTTCGGGGTCCATGATCGTTGGGTAGTAGGCACTAGGTTCAATCGGATTCGAATTCAGGACTATGCCAGCAGCCTTGAGAGACTCAATCCAAATCGCCACAAGCTTCGCCCACGTGGGTGTGTCACCGTGATCGAACTTCAAGCCTTCTCCGGTGGCCAATTCATAGATATCAGGACACGCTGTCTTCGCCTCTTCCATCTTTGCTATGGCAGCTTCCGTGTTCGGAGTTCCGTCCACATTGAGGCCTTCAACCACCTTGCCGGGTGCGTAATCTTGGGCCAGGGCGGGCTTGATGAAACCATCAGCAAAATCGCCCGTGTAAGGACCGCCGGCTGCAGTGCGAAGAGCTTCTCGATCCAAAGCCAGCCAAATTGCCTGGCGAATCTCTAGACACGAAACCTGCTTCACGTTGAATGCGGTGTAAGTGACGTACGGGTCGTATCCATCTTGGCGACGAGATTCAAACCTTGGATCATCAAAGATCGTTCCCAAGTTTTCCGGCAAAATACCATCTGCCGAAACTGCAGTTTGATCGTCACCATTATCGGCAATCATGCGCTCGTCGATAACAGCGCTTTCAAGGGCAAACTTGTAGACGATTGAATCTGGATACGCATTTCGTACTGGATCGGAATCCTTGTCCCAATTCTCGTTCCGCACGAGAACCAAAGAATCTCCTGGGGTGTACGAATCAATCTTGTATGGTCCAGACGACACGGGCGCCATGTCATATCCTTCACCAGTATCAAGACTCTTTGGTACTGGTGAGAACGCTAACAAAGTCACCGCTACGTTGAAGTCCGCTACGGGAACTTTCAAACGGAATGTGATCGTCTTGTCTTCACATGCAACCGCACTATCGAACAGTGCCTGCTCTTCTGCAGTCGTTGCAGTGTTTAATTCAACAGGACCGGAGTATCCACCTTCAGGGATGTCAAGGTAACTGATCGCATAGGTCGGTCCATCAGTGATGACCTCTTGGGCGAAGGTACGTGACACACCATAAGCGACATCAGCGCAAGTGATCGCTGTTCCATCTTCGAAGGTTGAACCATCACGAAGAGTGAAGGACCATGTCTTGGCATCATCGGAAGCAGTTCCTGTATCAGTGGCAAGGTCCGCTTCGATCTCGGAACCTTCGCCGCCGTCTGCATACTTATAACTGGTGAGGGTTCGATGCATCGTAGAAGCGGCGAACGCCAAGTCTGAACCTGTGTAGTTTCTTTGTGGATCCAGATGGGTAATTTGCTCACCCTGGGTGAGAATGTACACAGTGCCACCTGGCTTACCCTTGGTTGGTTTGTTGATTGAGCCTGAGCCACTATCACTGCCACAGGCAGCGATGATCAGGGATGCCGCAATGGCGACACCCAAAATTTTATAGGATCTTAATTTCATTGTTCCCCCTTGTTTTGAAACTGTTCATTTAAACATAGCGCAAACCACGGATTAGTTGTGAAACGATCCTCTAGGCGACTTGTTGGCGGTCGTTTTTAGGGTCCAAGGCATCTCGTAAACCCTCACTCAGCAAATAAAAAGCCATAACTAAGACGAAAAGCGTCGCTCCCGGGATGAAGAAATAAGTCGGATCAGCACGGTAAAAATGAACGGAATCCTGCAGCATGATGCCCCAAGAGGCCGTTGGGGCGATGATTCCGACGCCTAAAAACGACAAAGCGGCTTCATATGCCACATAGCCAGGAAGACTCATTGAAGCCAAAGCAATGATTGGGCCCCAGAGATTCGGGGCGATTTGCCGAAATAAAATGTGAACCGAACCGGCGCCACTGGACCGAGCGGCTTCGACGAACTCTCGTTCTCGCAACGCCAGGGTTTGACCTCTGACAATGCGAAAAAAACCTACCCATCCGAAAAACAGAGTCACCAACATCAGATATGTGAGGCGCGCCGGATTTCCCTCGGGGACGCCCATGGCTTCCAATCGTTGCGTGCCGGGTCGGACCAGAGCAATGGTCAAAATCAACGAAGGGAATGTCATCACTAGATCGCTGAGTCGACTTAAAAACGTGTCTACCCGACCACGCAAGTAGCCCCCGACTAATCCGAGTACCATCCCGACCGAAGTGGTGATCAGCGTTGCCACCAGTCCGACGAACAAGGAAAGGCGAGCGCCGTATATTAGGCGTGCCAAAATATCTCTACCCGTTCCGGGCTCAACGCCCAACCAGTGCTCAGCCGAAATCCCGCCAAACCTTCCTTGAGGAAGTCCGTAATCATTCAGAGAATCGCGGTCCAGTGTGTTTGGCGAAATGCCGAGAATTTTCGTTATTAGCGGAGCGAAAATAGCAATCAATAGAAAAAATATGACTACTACCAGACCGGCAATCGCAAATCGATCTCGCTTAAAGCGATCCCAAGACAGGCGCTTTGGAGACTTACTTTCAATAGACGCAACAAGTAACGAATCGTCACCTCTTCCATCCACGGATAAAACGTCAGTCATTATCTCCCCTACTTCGCAAGGTGATGATACTGCACAATACGGGCGAACTCATCAGGATCGATACTTGCCCCGCCAACGAGAACTCCATCAATATCGGACTGACTCATCAATTCGGCGATATTGCCAGCCTTCACTGAGCCACCGTATTGAATGCGCACTCCCTCGGCGGCAAGCGCTCCCCATTGGGCAAGTACCACCCCTCGTATATGGGCGCACACTTCCTGAGCGTCGGCTGCCGTCGCTGTCAAACCTGTACCGATTGCCCAAATTGGCTCGTACGCAATCACCATTGAGGCAACCTGCTCCGCCGAGATCCCTTTCAAAGAGCCTTGTACTTGCGACTCAACACGCTCAAGCGTTGTGCTCTCTTCACGCTCTTGCTTTGTTTCACCCACGCAGAGAATCGGAATCATCTCATATCTCAGAACTGCTGCGACCTTGGCAGCGACAAATTCGTCAGTCTCTGCAAAAATCTGACGCCGTTCGCTATGACCACAGATGACGTACTTAACACCCAACTTGGAGAGAAAGGCCGGCGAGATCTCGCCAGTGAACGCCCCCTTTTCATCAGTGTGACAATTTTGTGCCCCGAGCAGCATCGCTAACTTGTCGCTCTCCAAAACAGTCTGGATACTTCTGATATCAGTAAATGGGGGATGCACCGTTACGTCCACCCGAGCAAAGTCCTCTTTGGACAAAAGGTACGAGAGTTTCTGTACGAGATGAATCGCCTCAAAGTGATTCATATTCATTTTCCAGTTACCACTGATCAGTGGTCGACGAACATTATTTGGCATTAGGTGCCTTCCTTAGAGCAGCGAGACCAGGCAAGTCGCCCAATTCAAGTAATTCAAGCGATGCGCCACCGCCTGTAGAGACATGATCAACGGCGTCATCAAGACCGAATTGCGCTAAAGCCGCGGCAGAGTCTCCCCCACCGACAACGGTAAAAGCCTTCGTATCTGCCATCGCTTGAGCCACAGTACGGGTTCCCCCAGCAAATCGCTCATCCTCGAACATTCCCATTGGGCCATTCCAAAAGACAGTCCGAGCTTCCATGATCAAATCGGAGAAGGCTGCCGCTGATCCGGGACCGATATCAAAGCCCTTAGCGCCAGGAGGTAAGCGTTTTCCGTAAGTGGCGTAATTGCCTTGAGCATCAAGACCCACCAAGTCCTCAGGCAAATGAATGGGCTTGCCAAGTGTCAAGAGTCGTTTGCAGGTGTCCACCTGATCCGCTTCAAACAAAGAATCCCCAATGGAGTAACCCTGAGCAGCCAAAAACGTGAAGCACATCGCACCGCCAATAATTAATGAATCAACAGTTTCTAACAGTGCTTCAACAACACCAAGTTTGTCGGAGATCTTTGACCCACCAAGCACCGCAATAAATGGGTGCTTAGGTTTATTGCGCAACGCCAAAAGTACTTCGACCTCCCGTTGCAGTAAACGACC
>BJGB01000093.1 GCA_014190215.1 Actinomycetes bacterium
TCGACTCGCTCCTCAGTGATCCGAGTCCACCTCGTCGACTAAGTCGGACGCTGCCCGCAGAAGTGGGACAGCGAAAATTTAAGCGCTTTGCCGCCATCGAAACGGGCGGCTTACTGCTTCATGTAGGTCCTCATAAAACTGGCACAACGGCCATTCAGTCAGCTTTTGTCAGCCGTCGTGAGACCCTTCACGATTTCGGCATCTTGTACCCCGGCACGACCGCCGCCCCGCATGGAGCAGTGATGGAGAGGCTTGGCACCGCCCAAGGATGGGACGACTCGGTACCTACCAAAGAAGGCACGAAGTGGGATCGGTTGTGTGAACTCACTCGTACTTACAACGGAACAGTGGTGGTGAGTAGTGAAGCTCTTTGTCATGCTGACAAGGAGCAGGCAGCCTCCATTTGTCGAGAATTACGTGACGCACCAGTACGGGTCGTTATTACTTTGCGACCACTTGAGCAGATCATCCCAAGTAGTTGGCAGGAATATATTAAAAGTGGTTGGACGACAACTTATGAAGAGTTCCTAGATGCAATTTTGAATTATCCAACAAGTGCCACGAATCCCACTCCGACATTTTGGAAGCGTCAAGATCACGCACAGTTAGTTGAACGTTGGGTTGAGGTGGTCGGACCGGAACGAGTCGCCGTTGTCGTCGGTAGTACTTCAAATCGACGATTATTGTTTGACTCTTTTGAAGACATGTTGAGTTTGACTCGTGGGACATTACATAACGACCAAGGTCCGGACAACCGTTCTTTAAGTATCCCAGAAGTAGATCTGTTGAGGAGACTGAATATCTCGCTGCGCGACACCATGACATTTGAGGAATACAATTTCTTGTGGAGGCAGGGTGGGATTCGGTACTTAGTGGAGAATCGCAGACCGGCGCCTGATGAGCAGTCCTTGGGTCTTCCAGCATGGGCGAAAAGTCGAGCGAGAGAGATTGGTCATGATTTCGTTACTCGAATTGCTGAATCCGGTGCTTATATTTTCGGTGAACTTGAGGATCTAGTTCCGAGCACCCCGATTGTGGAGTGGGAACAGACGATCATTGGGGTAGAGCGCGAGGACATCATGACCACCCTCCTTGCGGGGGTTGCGGAGCAAGAGCGTCAACGAAAAAGATAATTTTTGGTGAGTCAGAGGTGTGCCGAGCATCTAGTGCTGAGAATTTTCACAAGGGCATCAATGTCAACTCCCGACCACTGCACATCGACACCTCTTTCTTTTGTACGTTCGCGGGGAGCGGCTCCTGGAAGACTGTGGCGCAACTGTGAAAATCCAAAAGTTTGCGCAACGATTTCAAAATTGTTGTGACCTTGACGGGTGAAGAGATCAACAACTCCAGTGAAGTCCTGAAGAAACATCAGTGTGTGAAAAGCGGAGCCCTCAAGACCTGCGATATGCGCCGCCTTGGACAAAATAGATACTTGAGTCTTGAGATCAATTTCTTCGGGTCGCAGGATGATCCAACCTTCTTGAGCCATCCGATTTTCCAGTTCATCCTCTTCGTCTAATCCCGAAATTGGCATGAGCGCTTTTCTGCTCAGCCAGACATGGGAACCATCGCAGGCTGTGTGAACACAAGAGAGACGCTTCGCCATCCATGGATGCATAAAGGTACCGAATTCGAATCCAGCGTCAGGCACCAGCAGTTCTCGGACAGAAAGCGGTCCGGTATCGGACGAAACCACATGACGATTGGGGGAGAGACTCAAGATGTCAAGGGCTTGCACCATCCATGGTGAGAGTTCGTCAGTCCAGCAGGCGATCCAGACAATCGGTTCGCTGGGCCACTCCTTGGGTTGCCATAAACGCGCCAGGCTCTCAAGTAAAAAATGTCCGTAGTGGTCGTAGAGGTAGCCACCAAAGACAGCGCGATCAAGTTGAATTTTTGCTCTCTTCTGAGGAATCTTTGGGGCTTTGATCTGATCTTTACCAAATCGCTTGATCCCAGAATCGGCAAGGTACTCAAAGCCCTTTTTCCCCTTTTTTAAAACGCCTGCTCCGCCAGACCAATCATGGAGATTGGGACGAGCGACGAGAACTGCGTCTTGAACTGCTCTGAGTCGCAAAAAGTTAGGTTCATTTTTTGCGCTCATGGCATCACTCAACGGATGAGAAGCTGTTTGAGTTTGCTTCGCGTGGACGGTGGTATCCGATTGAGAATTTTTCGGATGCCGGGTTTACTAATAAAGCGTCGACCCAATCTCTTGACTCTTGCTTTAAGTGTTCGACTTTTCTTCCGTCCAGCACCTGCCAGGTTTTTCTTCGGCTCAGGGAACTTGAGAAGGTGATTCATTGGTCCATGTTTGATTCGGTCCTCGTATGACTCACCGTATATTCGACGGAGTTCAATATATGCTGGCGGGTTCGTGAAGGACCCCCAGAAATATACCGGTGTTGTCGGTTTCTGATAATCCTCACCTTTTAACGCGATGTACTCGTCGCGCATTGGCTCCACTTCGCTGGCCTTGACATTGGTCGCCACACCACCGTGGAATTGATGAAAGGTTGCCTCGCCATTGAGGATGATAGTTCGTGTGTCTGGTAGTGAGCCAGCGCGACCCCAAGCATCAAGATTCGTAAAGCCTCCACCTGGCGAACTGAAGGCCACATCAAATCCACCATGTTCAATCCACAGTTTTCGATCCATAAACAAGGAGTTGGACTCGGCGATGTTTTCTGTCCACACTGACCCAGCGCTTTCATCGAATACGGAGATATTAAATAGTTCATAACCGTTCGACTTCCAGTCGACTGAATCGAGAAGTTGATCCTCGAGCTGCTGGTTATATCCGTACTTCATACTTGCTCGCTGAGGTAGCGGGCCGAGATAGCGTCCGCGACTTCCCACTACCGCTCGGGGATGAAACGAGATTGCTTCGAGTGCTTGAGCGAGCAGACCCGGGGACGCCATTCGGGCTCCGTCGATATAGGCGCATAGAACGCCACCAAATGCCATGTTGAGACCAAAGTTGAGAGCGGGGACCGGGCTTTTCGTTGGGTTGGCTTGGTTGAAGATCCGCAGGTTGAGACCGAGTGATTTGTAGTCCTCGTACTGGGGTGGATTCTTTGACCCATTGTCAACGACGATCACTTCATATTGGTCAGCGGTGATCCCTCTCTGAAATTGCGGAGAGAGGGTGTATAGAGTTCGGGGGAGTTCACGCTCGTTGTTCCAGGAAACGACGATCACGGAGAGAAAAGGATTCACAGTTCGGCAACTTTCATTTCAACAACGCACCTATCTTATCCAAAAAGCTGTTCAAACTGAGGAAGAGACCCAACACCCCGACTCGGGGCATGAGGGCTAACCTGTAGATCGTGTCTGGCGGTCGTTCCCTTGGTCAAAAACTGAGCGCGGGTAGGCGTCTACTGCAGCGAATGTTCGAGGATGGACGCATCCCATCCCAGTCGAAGGCTCTTGTCATAGACAGTTTTCGGATGAGTTTGCGAGATGCGTTGGCTCCGACGGTGGCAAATTTCTTGCCACCGCGTGGAGGACCAACTAGTAGAAACGTAAAAACTTCACGAAGTGGTTGGCGACGTTGGGTGACAGCTGAAGTGGATGAGTTATCCACTCATGAACTACAGCATCAGATGGCGACATCGGTGGTTGGCATCCTTAACGAGTCTGATATAGACACATTCGTCATCGCCTCAGATGGCTTCCACCTTGAGTTTGGTATTCCGGCCGACAGCCGCGGCGTGGCTTATAGCGCACTTCAAAAACTTGATGAATTGGAGACCTGGTACATCCGTTGGAAGCGAGGTTCGAGAACTGGGGTGAAGCGTCTGACCACGCGCCGCCGCCGAGTACTCCGCCGCGCCGAAACTTGGATTGTTTTTCGCCAATTTCAGGACCGTCAAGGTGAGGTCATCGGTGAAAAACATGGTCCGCTTTTTTCTTTCTGGGCATCAAGCGCACATGACCGTTTAGAGAAAGTTGGTGTACGCGGTCTACATCGGATACCCATCGGGGAAGCGCGAACGGAAGAGTCAATCGATGGTCATCCTTATCGTGGTACGTCGTCATTTTCTGTGGGCAAGGCTCTACTGCGTTTTGAATCCCCGATTGATGTTGTCTATACCTGGGTGGATGGTGCGGATCCGCAATGGCGGGCCAAGAAGGCGCAATGGAGTAGTTCGGCTTCAGATGTAATTATTGACTCGGCAGACGATTCAAGATTCAGGTCACATAATGAACTTAAATATTCGTTGAGATCGCTCCACCGTTATGCCGGTTGGGTAAATCGTATTTTCATCGTTACCGATGGACAGAAGCCAGACTGGCTGATTGAAGATGATCGGCTACAAATTGTCTCCCACTCCGAGATATTTCCCAAAGATTGGCTACCGACATTTAACTCACATTCCATAGAGTCACGGCTTCATCACATAGATGGACTGAGCGAACATTTCTTGTACTTCAACGATGACATGTTTTTGGGTTGTCCAGTAATCCCGGAGACTTTCTTCACGGCGAACGGTATTCCATATTTCTTTGAAGGCGATGCGAGAGTTTCTCCCGTCAGTACTGCTGCAACTCTTGGTGTGGATGCAGCAGCACTAAATGGGCGACATCTCTTGACCGAAAAATTCGGCGGTGTTGTTGATCGTAAACTTCTTCATTCTCCATATGCTCTGACGCGCAGTATGTTGATGGAAATTGAAAAGGAGTTTTCTGCGCAGTTCACCCTGACTGGCTCAAGCCGATTCCGATCACCCTCTGATCTCAGCATCCCATCTGCTTTTGCACATCACTATGCATTTTGCGTAGGTCGCGCTTTACCTGGGTTCATTTCAACCAAGTATGTGAATCTTGAAAATCAAATATTGCGCCAATACCTTCGTCAAATCAGATTCAATCAATATCAAACCTTTTGCATTAATGAAACTGAAGTATCGGCGAACTTGTTGCGAGCAGATCAAGACCTTATTTTTTTCCTGAATGGCTACTTTCCTCAGCAGTCTCCTTGGGAGAAGCGTACGAATGTCTAAAATTTGCTCACGTTTAGCCAGACGCGTCATTCGGCACTGGAGAGCGTGGCGAATGATTCGCAATACGCATAACCGGTATTCAAAAACGGATCCTCTTATTGGCGTGGTGGGACCGCAATGGCTGAAGACGATGGTGTATTCAGTGACCCGCGAACCAAAACGAGGTCAGATTCCTAAAGTCGTGATTGTCGGCCCGATCTCTGACAATGACTCTGGGTCCCAAGTGAAAGTGCTACTTGATGAAAAAAAGTGGACGCAGGTACCGACGATTGGATATCGAGTTGCATTACCAAAGTCATTATCTGCTGAGCCTATTATTGCCATTAGGTTGACAAATCCTGTTAGACGTTTGATACCTCGGGGGGTGCCTGCGGACATCAAGTTGTTGGCGGCAGCCGCCAGTGGGAAGGTTGTTCCTCCTGAAACAAATTCGATTGAAAAATGGTTCCTCGCAGCAGAAAGAATCGACCAGCAGCGTCGTTTAGCGATGAGTTCCGATGTTGAACGGTTAGTCAATGATGCATTGGCCTCAGTGGGGCTTGAGGCGAGAAAGCAAAGTCTCACTGACGTGGCACTGATATGCGTCACCAACCGTCCAGAAAACGCGAACGTGATGCTGGCTAATCTTAATCGTCAGTTCGCACCAAATCGCGAAGTCGTACTCGTGCTCAACGCTCCGAACTTCGATGAATCAGCAATTCGTCACACACTTCAAACCTTCAGTCGGGTCACAATTCTTGAGAGGTCACCTGAGGTTCCCCTGGGTCAGTGTCTCAATGTTGCAATGGCAAATACTGATGCCCGAGTAGTCGCCAAGTTTGATGATGACGATTGCTACGGTGCCCATTATTTAGATGAGATGGTTTCAGCTCTTTCATGGTCAGGCGCAGCCGTCGTGGGAAAACATTCATATTTGGCTTATTTGGATTCTGAGAATGTCAGTATTCTTCGTTTTCCGGGCCATGAATGGTCTTTCACCGGATATGTCTCTGGGGGAACAATTGTTGTTGACCGTGATGCGGTGCCAAACATTTCTTTTCAGCATCGGACGCTTGGCGAAGACACATCGTTTATTGCCGACATCGAGAAACAAGGTGGCCTTATTCTTTCAACAGGAGTAATGGGCTTTGTACAATTAAGACACGAAGCGAACACTTGGGTAAAAAAGAATGTGGAATTCAGAAGAAACTCGTCAACTATTGGCAGTGGTGATATTCGCCAATATTTGCTAGAGGGTGAGAAAAGATTATGAAAATTATTTTGAGGCGATTGGCGAAGCTCCTCCCGTTATCAATGAGACAAAAGATCGTGGGATTCATTCGGCAATTCTCCAGCGCTGGGTGGTCAGCCGCGCCATTACCGATTGTTAGAATTCGACCAGCTGATGTTTCACGGGTGAACAGACACATTGTGATTGACGCGCTGGATGCTCATAGTGTTTCTTACTCCTATCTGGGTACCTCCCGAGGGCTAGTCACGCAGATAGTGATTTTTTCTGAGCATAAATCTGAAGCGCTTGCAGCACTCAGAAGCATCTCTGGGTCACACTGGAAGGCTTATCTAAAGTCAGCGGCGAACAAATGTCGGTCAGTGGATCTTTCTGAGCTGTCACTGACTCCAAAACACCTCAGAAATCTTAATGCCCTGGAAATCTATGGTTGTTATGAAGATCAAAGCCCCAAGGGCACATTGCGCTACGGGCAAGAGTTGGCGTGTGATGTTCAATTCTGGGAGCAAGATTTGAGCCGACCAGAGATTCGCCTGAACCCTCAACAAAACTCTTTGCCATGCTCAATTCATGCTGATCTGTTGTTAGGCAATCAGTCGCTGGTAGACGGTCAAAGTATTTCTGTTGCGCCAGCTTTTTCTGGTCATCTTGATTTAAGTCGCATTGACTTTCCTGTGGACGCGGTTTACCTGTGGGTTGATGGTGAGGACGCTCATTGGCGAGAGACATTTAATCAGTACTCGAAAGAGCCATTGGCGAATCAGTACGGAGGGGCCTCGCAAGAGCGTTTCAGGCAGATTGAGGAGTTGCGCTACTCATTGCGCTCCCTTGACATGTTTGCCCCATGGATCCGCCGAGTGTACATTGTCACGGCTGGTCAGCGTCCAAGTTTCCTTGTCGCCGATGACCGTTTGGTATTCGTTGACCATTCGGCGATCGCTCACGATACGGAGTGCTTGCCAACATTTAATTCGGATGCTATTTCATCGTGGATTTCTCGTATAGATGGCTTGAGTGAACATTTCCTCTATGTCAACGACGACATGTTTTTTGGACGATCAGTACAACCTGATCTCTTCTTCACTGTTGCTGGGCAAGTAAGAACATTTTCCTCTCCCAAGACACGACCCCTCGGCCCCATTTCGGCAGATGATTCCCTTGCTGATGCCAAAGCTAAGAATTTATTTGATTTGATTGAGTTACGCTTCGGGCGACGTCCACGACAAATTGTCCGTCATACCCCTTACCCAATGTCCAGAGCAGTGGTGCAGATTGTAGAGAGGGAACTTGAAGAGGCTCTTGAGATAACGAGAAGGAACCGCTTTAGACAACGCAATGATGTTCCCATTGAGCAGGCGGTGCATTACATTTCACAGATCCTCGGTGTCGGCGTTGCCTCGGAGATTTCTTATGGATATGCAAATATCACGACGCAAGTTGGAGTTGCCGAGTTTGCGGCGATTGTGCGACTGCGAGATAGGGATGTTTTCTGTTTGAATGATGCCCCCGAGCAGGGCTCAACAGCCCCACCAGTAGACCTCATCCGAAGACAACTTGAGATTCTTTTCCCCGTACCAAGTCGTTGGGAAATTTAAGCAGAGGATTCCCAAATGCCATCGCTGTTCCTGCCTCATCAATTAGACTAAGTGATCGTGGAGTCTGCGGAGAAAAACAAACCGACCCAGATTGTTTTCCACTTGGGGGCGCATAAGACTGCCACGTCACTCATTCAAAAATTTTTGAACAATGAAGAAGGATTTAGGATAGATAATCAGATCCGCCATATTGACCGCACCGATAGTGACACCTTGATTGGTTTCGGGGCCAAACTTAAGATGAATCCTTTCGCGCTCAGGCGACGTCTTCTTCGGGAGGGCAGTTACGGGAGTGAAGGTACCACGGTAATCCTTTCTCATGAAAATGCTCTTGGTCGTCCATTTAGTCGTGCTTCGGGTCTTTACCCGAAAGCCAACGGCAATGCAGAGCGTCTTTCAAAGGTGGCAAAGCACCTTCCCGTCAAGGTTATTTTCTATATTCGCCCGCTAGAAACATTTGTGCCTTCGTAC
>BJGB01000094.1 GCA_014190215.1 Actinomycetes bacterium
AAAGTATGAGCCTCGGTCGAGCAGTACCGCTTTCGGTGCTCGATCTTTCCATTTTGCGGGAGGGTGCAACGAGTGCTGATGCTTTAGCGCAGACCACGGCCCTTGCTCAGTGCGCGCAAGACAATGGTTACCATCGCTTCTGGGTTGCTGAACATCACAACATGCCTAGCGTGGCTTGCACGACCCCGCCGGTGCTTATTGCCCACCTCGCAGGGGCGACTGAGCGGATCATCATTGGTTCGGGCGGTGTGATGTTGCCGAATCATGCTCCGCTTGTTGTCGCTGAACAATTCGCCATGCTGGAGGCTCTGCATCCTGGAAGAATTGATGTCGGTATTGGTCGGGCTCCAGGAACTGATCAATATACGGCGAGTGCACTGCGTCGCTCAGAGGGCGCCTTGGGCGCCGAAGATTTCCCGCAAGATCTTTTTGAACTCATGGATCTTTTGGGGGATCGTCGCTTTGATACAAAGATTGGCGATCGTTTCAAAGCAACGCCAGCGGCTACTTCGTTTCCACGCATCTTTTTGTTGGGATCAAGTGGATACAGCGCACATTTAGCCGCTCGTCTTGGTTTGCCTTTTGGTTTCGCTCATCACTTTGATATGGGTGGCACTTTTGAAGCCGCAGAGATATATCGCAGTCGTTTTGAACCCTCACATATTTTGTGTGAGCCGCACATGATCGTCACCGCCAATGTTTTGGCCGCTGACAGCGATGAGGAAGCTCATTGGCATGCAAAGTCGGCACGCTTGACGGGTTATCTGCGTCGTACCGGACGATTTCTTGCCTTGCCCAGTGCTCAAGATGCCGCTGACCATCCAGACATTGATCAGGCAGAACGGATGCCGAGCAGTCGAATAGTGGGCGAAGCAAGCAAAGTTGCTGAACAGTTGCATCAGTTAGTCGCTCGAATCGGCGCTAACGAGGCAATGGTGACTGCCGTTGCTTACGACACCGAGGCTCGCGTTCGAAGTCTGCAATTACTGAATAAACATTGGTGAAAGAGCGACTCTCTTACTGCAGGCCGTGACGTGCGCCAGCATCAAGTGGGATTGCCACACCAGTAACGAATTTGGCGTGTTCCGCGCAGATGAAGGCCGCTACGTGACCAAAGTCGTCGGGGTCGCCTAAATGACCTGACGGTATTGACGATGCTAAAGCTTGAGGATCGGGATAGAGGCTTGACAAGCGATCAGTGAGATGTAAGCCAGGCTGTAGCGAATTGACGGTAATGGCATCACCTGCGACCTCACGTGCCAAAGTTTTTAAAAATCCTGTCAAGCCCGCCCGCGCGGTATTTGACAAGATCAAGCGATCGATGGGTTCACGTACCGAACTGGACGTGATAGCAACAATGCGTCCCCATTTTTGCTGTTGCATCTGTGGCACGACGGCTTGACACATCGCGACCGTGGACAACAAATTGAGACGCAGGGCAACGTCGTAGGCGGCAAAAGGAGTTGAGGCAAAGTTTCCAGGTGGGGGTCCGCCTGCGTTGGCAATGAGAATGTCGATGCCGCCCAAGATTTCAGTGGCTTGTTCGACAAGTTGCAATACCTGATCTGGGTCACTCACATCGGCGACGAGTGAACTGATTGTGGCACCTCGACTCGGGCTGCAAGTTGTCAACGCGGTAGCGAGTTTGTCGCTTGAGCGCGCAGCGATGACAACGTGTACTCCTTGGGCTACAAGGGCCCGTGCGGTGGCCAAACCCAATCCGCTTGAGGCCCCCGTGACGAGAGCGCGACGACCAGATATTCCAAGTTCCATAGCCCGAGTGTAGAAGAAGTCAGAAGGTCGTTCAGGATCGAATGAGAGACTTGCGGAGTCGTGCATCGGGTGTAGGTCGCGCCCCAATGTGCTCAATTACCCAAGCAGAAATACTTGTGGCGTAGCGTGCTGCATCAACAGCAGAATGATTGACTAAATAGTGGGCCAAAAACGCGCCAGCGTATGAATCACCAGCACCAGTGGCATCGACAAGATTATTTGTCGCTGGGGGAATGTGTGTGGCTTGGCCATCGTCATAAATGAGCGAACCTTCAGCGTCTAGTTTCAGAACAATTAAGGCGCTTGGAAAAAGCTCCTTGAGTACTTTGGCGATGTCGAGTGGCTCGGTACAGCCAGTGAGCACTTGACCTTCTTCTTTATTGGGCAACACAATGTCAAAGTTCAGATCAGTGCTGTAACTAAGAAAATTCTGCACTCCCATTTCTTGGATCATCTGGAATGAGCCTGTATCAAAAGAAATAGTGGCACCATGAGAGCGGGCGATCTTGGCGGCCGCGCGGGCTGCTGATCGGGGAGGATCGGTGAAGAATGACCATGCTGTGAGATGCAAATGTCGGGCTGAAGAAATGGCCTCGACGGGGAGTTCGCTGGAGAGAAGATAGAAGTCTGCACCGTGACCCGACACCATTGATCGTTGGCCAGTGTGATCAACGAACACCGCAACTGATCCCGTTGAGTGAGCTTCTGTTTCAACAAGATGAGCCACAACTTTTTCGCGCAGGAGATCCTCTTGGGCAAGTTGTCCAAAGCGATCGCGTCCAATCTTGCCAACAAATCGCGTGATCATTCCACAGCGACTCGCCCATACGGCAACATTGGCCGCACTGCCACCTGGCGTGAGAACGACTTCGCCGAAAGTATCTCCGCCGCGGAGAAGTTCGGTATTGGTGCGGATTAATACATCCCAAGCGAAGTCACCGAGGACACACAGTGGGGGAAAAGATGCCGAAGTGCCAACGGCGTTGGTAGTCATGTTTAACAGGGTATCTGCGATACTGGAAACTATGTCCTCACCGTCGACTCCGCCATTGAGTCGCACGGTGATTATTAGTTTGGCTGCAGTGTGGGTCATCTGGGGATCGACATATTTGGCAATCAAGATCGGTCTTGAATCGCTTCCCCCATTTTTCATGCAGGGCACTCGCTTTGTTTTCGCCGGCGGAGCGATGCTGCTCATCCTGAAGTTGCGTGGGACACCGTGGCCTTCGCGGCGGCAGATACGCAACGCCTCCGTCGTGGGAGTTTTATTGTTGATCGGTGGATTAGGTACGGTGACCGTTGCCGAAGATCGTGGTGTCGATTCCGGATTGGTGGCAACGATTATCGCCATTCAGCCAATGATGATGACCTTGTGGGGTGGGATCTGGAAAACATGGCCGAAGCGCATGGAATGGATAGGAATGTCGATTGGCATGGTGGGAGTCGTCGTGCTGATGTCAGATAGTGGATTGTCTGGGACGTGGAGTGGAACACTCTTGGTTTTCGGGGCCTGCTTTTCATGGAGTTTCGGTTCAGCGATCAGTAGGCGTATCGACATGCCGACTGGATTGATGACTACTGGTATTGAAATGGCTGCTGCGGCCGTGGTATTTATGTTGTTGTCGCTGCTGACTCAAGAAAATATCTCAGTTCCGACACTGCGTAGTTCACTCGCTGTGGCTTATCTCGTCATTTTCGGATCCATTATCGCATTCACGGCTTTCACTTATCTGATTAGTCATGTCGCAGGTCCGTTGGCGATGAGTTATGCCTATGTCAATCCAGCCATAGCAGTTCTTTTAGGAGTCGTGCTCAGTGACGAAAGCGTCTCGGCGAATATGGCTGTGGCACTGCCGATCATTCTTTGCGGTGTAGCCATTGTGACAAATGCATCTCGTTTGAAGACTGAAGAGGCTTCTCTCTAGCGTCACTCATGTGATCGAAGAATTAATCTGCCAGAGGCTTTTTCTCGTTAATTTTTGATCGAATGACTGTCATCAAAGCTGCTGGCGATTTGTCACAAAGTCCAAGATCCTCAGAAGTCAGTAGTAGGAAGATTTCACCAGATTCATCTTCTGCCAACACGCAAGGGAGTTGGTAACCCTGCACGGACGTGTGGTGACGAGTGGCTTCATCGCGATGCAGCAGTTCAAACTCAAGCCCGAGTTCGGCGACAGCAAGGTTCCATTCAGAACGCATTTTGATCGCCCCATGGGTGATATCGCAGAGTGTGCAATGTCGCCCACGAAAGATTTTTTGCCAGAAATAAGTGAGTTCACCGACAATCGTGCCGCCGGCATTATAAATACCAATTACACGCACGATTTTGTGTTTGGAAGACGTCACAAACTAATCATCACATATTCTTGAAGTCGTCGGCAGATCGTACAATTTGCTAAACCGTAGGGAGAACAAAGGAGGTCGTAATGGTGCATATTCCGGTACGTGGCGAATTGCCAGCGCGGCTTGGGCCTTCTGTTCAGGCAGTACCTGGATACGGCCCGAGCGTGATGGACGCACATGTCTATCGCGATCCCACTCGATATGAACTTGAGCGTGAGCGTGTTCTTGGTCGTCATTGGATGCTCGCTGGGCGCAGTGCTCAAGTGAAAGATTCGGGAGACTGGATCACTTATGAGGGCCACGATGAATGCATCGTTGTGGTGCGCCAATCTGATGACTCGCTTGCTGCCTTTCACAATGTTTGTCGCCACCGTGGACCGGCCATCATCGCAGAAAAGACGGGATGTGGCGCGCGCCGCTTTTCGTGTCCGTATCACGGTTGGGTATATGACACCAAGGGCAAATTGGTGGGCATCCCTGAGCGCGAAGATTTCGGACCCGACCATGTCAATGACATTGGGGCGATTGAGGTAGCCGTCGGCGAATGGGGCGGCTGGG
Organism: Actinomycetes bacterium; assembly: GCA_014190215.1. Lineage (GTDB taxonomy): Bacteria > Actinomycetota > Acidimicrobiia > Acidimicrobiales > Ilumatobacteraceae > Casp-actino8. The sequence continues at coordinate 4,675 of BJGB01000094.1, forward strand.
TGTGGATCAATCTCGCCGGACCAGATAAGGCCGTTCCACTGATGGAATCGATTGGGTCTGAGATATCAATGGATCTCGGAGCATTCAAAATGGAAGAGATGATCCTCCATGAAGTTTTGGAATGGGATGTGCCGATTAATTACAAGACAATCGTTGATGGTTTCAATGAGATCTATCACGTCACACAACTTCATCATTCACCACCAGAGTTCACTAAAGCGACCCGTTCGGCATCATTTCATGTCACCGGCGACAACTTCATGTGCTTTGTGCCGCGCCCACAGTCCTTGGATGAACTCACCAGTGATGACTATGACCACCATCGCAATTCAATTTGTCACTATGTGGTTTTTCCGAACACGATTTTCAACTGCAATCCAGAACACATTCAAGTTTTCCAGCCGATTCCATTGGGGGTGGATCGAACAAAGTTCCTGTGTTGGCAGATCATTTACCCAGGGGATCAGGATGACCCGGAATACGCCGAGTACTTCAAAAGGACGATGCTTCACTGGGATGCGCTCAAAGGTGTTGTCGGCGAAGATATAGGCGTTTACGATCAGATGACGCGCACCAAAAAGTCGAGTGCCTTTAATGAGCAGATTCTTTCCGAGCGCGAATTCAAGATTGCGATCTATCACGAGCATATGGATCGCAAGATTCGCGATTAAGAAAAGCCTGCTCACAGTCTAATTTCCAAGTAAATTCTCAAGTTCTTCGCTCGGGGGTCCGATACCTCAACCCGTGAAACGAAGCATCAAATACTTGAGTCAGACACTTTTGGCGTCTTTGTGCTCGGCGACGGTTTTAGGCCTTGTTGGAGTTCCTGGCGCCTTAGCCAAGTCTCCGTCCAATGGAATCAACTCAGAAACTCCTTCATCTTCGACGTACACCGTGGTCAAGAACGATTCACTCGGTGGTATCGCACTAAAAACAAAAGTGAATCTTGCTGGGCTTTTGCAAGTCAACAACTTTGTTCTCACCTCAGTGATTTTGCCAGGCCAAATCATCAATTTGCCGACTTCGTCAACGAGCATGGCGTCAAACGCGATTACCACCTACACGGTCGTTAAAAATGATTCGCTCACGGGAATCGCTAAGAAGGCGCAAGTGACTTTGTCGTCGTTCTTGAAGATCAACGGTTTTAGTAAGTCGAGCGTGATCATGCCTGGTCAAGTCGTCAAGCTTCCAACTGGTCATTCATTCCCCGCATCTGCACCTGCATCGCCAACCGCTGACACACGCATCCAGACCATCATCGATTTCGCCATGGCCCAAATCGGCAAGCCATATGTTTTCGGAACGGCAGGACCTTTGACCTATGACTGCTCGGGGCTAGTCCGGGCGAGTTTCGCTACCGTCAAGATCAATCTGCCGCATCAAAGTTTGTTGCAGTCCACATATGGGACCGCTGTCGACTGGAAAACTACTCCGATCCAGAAGGGTGACCTAGTATTTTCCTTCTCATCACGTACTCCCCAGCAAATCGGACACGTCGGCATCGCCATTAGTTCAACCCAGTGGATCGTGGCGCCCTACACAGGGACCACCGTGAGCATCTCTCGTTTGCCTTTGATTGACAAGATTCAAGCAGTCCGACGGATTTTGTAGAAGTTGCTCGTGAGAGACTGATCCTCATGGCCGCTATTCAGACAGTCGACATTCCTCATTTTGCGACATTGTTAGTTGAGGTTGACCACAGCCAGTGTCATGTGACCTTCAATCGCCCGAAAAAACTGAACGCTCTTTCGACGGAGTTACTACAAGAGATCATTCGATTGAGCCACTGGTTGCACACATGCGATGAGATCCGCGTGGTGACTATCGCAGGTGCTGGACGAACTTTCTCTGCTGGGTTTGACCTCGGCAATCTCACGAGTGCCACGGTCGGTGAATCCCCTCGGACAAGTGCCGACCTGGGACGCCTGGCCACTGAAGCATTGACAAATGTTCCGCAGTTGACGATTGCAGCGGTACATGGCCACTGCGTCGGAGGGGGAGTCGTCTTGGTGGGAGCATGCGACTTGCGTATTGCCACAGTCGGTGCAACTTTTGTTATTCCTGAAGTTGATTTGGGCATTCCCTTGGCATGGGGTGGGATACCGCGACTGGTACGAGAAATCGGTCCAGCGCTGACCAAAGAACTCGTTTTAACTTGTCGGCCGTTTGGCGCGCAGGAGGCTAAAGACATTGGTTTCATCAATCGCGTTGTTGAAGAAAACGATTTAATGAACCATGTGACCGAATTAGCACGGTCGCTGGCGGTCAAGCCTCTTTTTGCTTTGCGTGCAACAAAACAACAAGTAAATGCCGTTATGGAAGAGATTGCGGGCACCGGTCGGAGTGCAAATGATGCCGATTCGCTTGTGTATGCGATGCGTGACCCCGAAAGCAGACAAGCCATGGCGAGATACATGGAGCAGCACAAGTAGCGTCGTCGTGTGCCAATTCATCCAACCCTCGCTGCAGGTTGGTACACCGACCCCTTGGTCTATCAAAATGAACGGCAGAGTATTTTTGAAAACTCGTGGGTTCATGTCGGCTATCGCTGCGATCTCACGACATCGGGTGGGGTCTTGTGTGAAGCGTTGGCAGAACACGAAATTGTTATTTCCCAAGATGTAAATCTCTGCTTGACTGCCTACGAAATTCTTGAGGACCATTCACGCAAGGAGATTTTGGCTGAAAGTTTTCGCGATCTGATTTTCGTGTCTTTGAATACAACGTTATGTTCGCTCACGCAGTGGCTTGCAGATTTTCCGACGGCGCTCAGCGAACTCAATCTCGAGAGTTTTGTTTTTCACTCACGCGTGGTGCGCCGAGTGGCCTGCAACTGGAAGACCTACACCGATAATTTCCTTGAGGGATACCATGTGCCGACTGTGCACCCGGGAATGGCTCGAGACGCCGATGCAAGTAATTATTCCGTCATCTTGGGCGATGATCCACGCTGGAATGTTCATGTCATGCCAGCGCGTGAAGACAGCGTGTTCGGGATGTTCGGATGGTTGTTCCCAACTTTTGCTTTCAACGTCGTGCCAGGGGGTTGGGCCGTCGAGCGTTGGCTACCACGTGGTGCGGATCATATTGATCTTTTCTTTGAATACTTTTTTGAGCCGAATGCCGGCGACATTGATCGAATCGTCGAGATGAACGAGGTTGTGGCGCAAGAAGATGTGCGGATCTGTGAAGCAGTGCAACGCAATCTTGATTCAGGTGTTTACTCTGCTGGACTGCTGAGTCCAAAGTGGGAAGAACCATTAGTGGTCTTCCACGAGATGATTCGCGATCTAGCAAAAGTTAACGAATACGCACCGACAGGCACGTGACACAGCCTTCAAGTTTGATGAACTCGCTGATGTTCGCTTCAATGACTAGATAGCCCATATCACGAAGCATTTCGGCGCTCTCGGGGGCATCGCTGGCCATGATCAGTCGCTTTTCTCCGACGATGATGACATGAGCCCCAGACTCCTCGGGCATAGCCAAAAAATCTGGGAAGAGTGACAGATCATCAACGAGTGGTTCAAAGCCAATGATTGTCCCATTGGTTAGGGCGGTGACATCCGACTTGAGGTGGAGAACTTTGGAGATCGGACCTGTGATC
>BJGB01000095.1 GCA_014190215.1 Actinomycetes bacterium
CTGCTGTGCAACGGGTTCACGCAAACCATCGCGCAACTGATCAAGCAGAAGTTGTGTTCCAGCCTCCATCAATGTGCTGCGTATTTCAACAGCTGTCGTAGATGCAGTAATCGCCATCGTGCTACGGCCCAAAACCGCCCCCGTGTCAAGACCCTCTTCAACCTGCATCAAACATACGCCAGTCTGCTCATCGCCAGATAGGAGTGCCCGTTCAATGGGTGCGGCCCCACGCCAACGCGGCAATAGCGAAACATGCAAGTTGAGCATCGGCACGACCTGTAAGACAGGTACTTTGATGAGCGCCCCGTAGGCCACGACCACGGCTAGATCAAAGGGCTTTTGCTGATGAACTTCAATCAGGTCGTGAGGTGTGTGAGAGACGTTCAGCCCGAGTTCAAGCGCAGCAGCTTTGACCGGACTCGGATGTAGATCATTGCCACGTGCCCGACGCTTGTCAGCACGGGTGATCACATGGACTACTTCAATACCCGCGTCTACAAGCGCACGCAAGACCGGAACCGCCATATCTGGAGTGCCGAGAAAGGCAACCCGCCGCACAGGACCCTTGGGTAAGGGCGCCAGACCCTGCGACATCATGCTCATTCGGCACGCAGGCGGACGATGCCTTCAACGGGATCCACCTGCTCAGTGATCTTGACGTATTGCGCTATGGCCTGTTTGCGTTGCTCTGGCTGCATTCGGTCAAACATCAACACCCCATTGAGGTGATCCAACTCGTGCTGGAACAATCGCGCTTCCAACTCATCGGCTTCAAGGGAGATCTCATTGCCGTTGAGGTCGATGCCCTTCATCAGCACAGTCTTTGGGCGAGTCATCTCGACGTACAGACCGGGAATGCTCAGGCACCCCTCGTCATAGACCCACTCGCCGTCCGACTCAACAATCTTTGGGTTCAAAATCACAAGCGGCTCGTCGTCCATGTCCCAGACAAAAATCTGGCGCTGAATGCCCACCTGCGGGGCGGCTAGCCCGATACCGGAGTCGCTCTCGTAGAGAGTTTCAAACATTTTTTCAACAATGCGGACGACTTTTCCGTCAATGTCTGTGACCGCCGCCGCTTGAGTTAAAAGCACGGGATCACCGAAAGTGCGAATTTTGTACGTCATACCTGACAGGCTACCCATGTCATGTCTTCACCCGATGCTCCCCAAAATCTTCCTACCCCTCATTACTTCAACGCCGAACCCGAGGTTGCCTCGGCACGGCGGACTATTGAGGTGTCCTTGGCGGACGGAACTTTCAGTATCCAAACCGACACTGGCGTATTTTCCCATGGTCGAGTTGACGCCGGCACCAAAGTCTTGTTGATGGAAGCTCCTGCATTGCCCACCACTGGTACTTTTCTTGATCTCGGTTGCGGAGCAGGCCCGATGGCGATGACGATGGCTCGACGGTCTCCACAATCTTCGGTGTGGGCAATTGACGTCAATGAACGAGCCCGCCAACTCACTCGTGATAATGCAAGATCTTTATTACTCACCAATGTCAATGTCACCGGCCCCGATGATGTACCTCCAGAACTCCTCTTTGACGTCATCTGGAGTAACCCACCGATCAAAGCGGGCAAGAAGGAGCTCCACGATTTGTTAACTCGTTGGCTTGAGCGCCTCACACCAACGGGTGTCGCCGTGCTCGTCGTTAACAAAAATCTTGGAAGTGACTCACTGGCAAAATGGCTCGGCGATTTGGGATGGAATGTGAAACGTATTTCCTCACGTCAGGGCTATCGAGTGTTATTCGTCTGTCGCGGCTAATGCGATGAGCGCTGGTAGTTCGGCGCTTCCTTGGTGATCGTGACATCATGAGGATGGCTTTCCGCGCGACCCGCTGCTGTCACGATGCGAAAGCGAGCAGAAGTCTGCAACTCTGCGATTGAGGCTGCTCCGGCATATCCCATTCCTGAACGCAAACCTCCGAGCATCTGAGCGATGACATCAAGCACCGAACCCGTTGCCGGGACTCGACCCTCAATACCTTCAGGAGCAATCTTTCCCGAGCGCTCCGATTGCGATTCAACTGTTGACTGACCTGAACCATAACGATCCGCTGAATATCCGCTCATGGCACCGAGCGAACCCATGCCGCGATAACTCTTGTAGCGACGACCCTCGAACAACTCCACTTCGCCTGGTGATTCATCAGCACCCGCCAACATTGATCCGATCATCACCGTTGATGCACCGGCAGCGATGGCTTTGACTATGTCGCCAGAATAAGCCACGCCCCCGTCACCAATGATCGGAATATTCAAACGATCAGCCACTCGCGCTGCTTCCCAAATCGCACTTAGTTGTGGAAGCCCAGCGCCAGACACCACACGAGTGGTGCAAATGGATCCCGCTCCGACTCCAACTTTGACAGTGTCGGCACCCGCCTCAACGAGTGCTTCCACACCTTCGGCGGTGACCACATTGCCAGCCACGATCGCCAAGTCGGGCCAGTCCGAACGAATCCGACGAATGGCGTTCAAGACCCCAAGCGAGTGACCATGAGCAGTATCGATACATACCGCATCAACGCCAGCCTTCACGAGTGCATTGACTCGCTCCTCAAGATCGGCGCCAACGCCAACTGCGGCTCCACAGCGCAAACGGCCACGCTCATCTTGCGTCGCATTGGGATGCTCTGTGGCTTTCAAAATATCTTTAACAGTAATCAAACCCATCAAGGTCCCATCGCTGTCGACTAGAGGCAACTTTTCTAAGCGATGCTTCCCGAGAATTGTTCGCGCCTGCGCCAATGTCGTACCCATCGGGGCGGTGATCAAGGGTGCTGCAGTCATAAAGTCGGCGACCGAACGAGCAAAGTCTTGGGCCTCACAAAAACGCGTATCTCGGTTCGTCAAAATGCCGACAAGTTTGCGCTCAGCATTGACGATCGGAACGCCGGAAATATGAAACTGCGACATGATGTCTTCGGCATCTTGCAATGTTGCCGAAATAGGCAAAGTCACAGGGTCGGTTATCCATCCCGATTGTGAGCGCTTCACTCTGACAACTTGTTGAGATTGTTCGGCGATGGACATATTGCGGTGAATGACCCCAAGACCACCCGATCGCGCCATGGCGATGGCCATCTTGGATTCCGTGACACGATCCATAGCAGCAGAAATTAAGGGCGAGGCCAAACGGATATCACGCGAGAAAACTGCCGACACATCCACGGCGTCTGGAAGGGTTGAACTGAATGCTGGAACAATGACAACATCATCAAAGGTGTAGGCCTGAGTCGTGGTAAAAATCGATTCATTGGATTCGCGCGCTGTCGTTGCCGTCATGACATTTTTCCTTTCAAGAAGATAGTTGTGAGATAGTCGTCGTGAACTGACTGAGAACATTGACAAGTAAATGGTGCTCTGCTTGATGTATCCGTGTGGCGAAATCTTCCAGCATGTCTGACTCAAGGATTGGTACGACAGTAGTCCCTAGGACAGGTCCATCATCTACTCCCTCATCAGGAACCAGGTGAACCATGACACCGCTTGACACTCGACCGCTATCTCGTTCAGCGAAAGCCCGTTCAATGGCTTGCGTCCCAGCAAATTCACCCGGAAGAGCGGGATGCACATTAATGATCGGAGCATCCACAGCGGTGATGAAATGATTGCTCAGAATTCGCATCCAACCCGCTAGTACCACGACATCAGGTTTCAGGGCCTTGACGACATGAGCGAGGCGTGAGTCATAGGTGCGGCGATCTTCGCCCTCCTCACGACCCACATGAAAAGCAGGTATTGCTGCATCACGTGCTCTCGTTAAAACGAATGCGTCAAGATGATTTGACACCACACCCACCACCTGGACGTCGAGAAGTTGGGCCTTTTGGGCGTCGATAATGCATTGCGCGTTGCTCCCCCAACCCGAAGCCAGAACAACAAGGCGAGCACTCACACTAAATCGACCTCACGATTCCCTGAAGTCAATTCTCCAATCACCCAGATCGTCTCTTCAATCTGCGAACGCAATTCGTCAAGATCAGATGGCTTGATGATGATCACCATGCCGACGCCCATATTGAAGGTTCGATATAACTCACGATCTGGTAGTCCGCTGACCTCACGAATGAGTTCGAAAATTGGAATCATCGGCCATGAACCAAGATTGACCTTGGCAGAGCAACCTGGAGGCAAAACGCGCGGAATGTTTTCTTCAAAGCCACCGCCGGTGATATGCGCCAAACCCTTGATCACATCGCCTTTCAGAGCAAGGTCAAGAACGTTGAGGTAGGAGCGATGCGAGGCCAGCAGAGCATCACCCAAGGTACAAGTCCAACCGTGCGGCACAACATCAAGCGGCAAGCCAGCAAAAATTCTGCGGACCAACGAATAGCCATTGGTGTGCAATCCCGACGCAAGTAAACCAACCAGCAAGTCGCCGGGTTCAATCGTCTTACTCGGCAATAAGCGGACTCGATCGACAACCCCCACCAACGTTCCCGCCACATCAAAATGACCTGGCGAATAGACACCTGGCATCTCGGCAGTTTCGCCACCCAGTAAGACACAACTATTAGCCGCGCATGCATCAGCCATCCCACCGACTATCGAGGCAACCATCTCTGCGGAGATACTAGAAGACGCGACATAATCCAGGAAGAAAAGTGGTGTCGCCCGCTGTACTAGGACGTCATTCACACAATGATTCACGATGTCATGACCAATCGTGTCAAAGCGACCAAGATCGGTGGCCAACATCACCTTGGTACCAACTCCATCAGTTGAAGCCACCAAAACTGGATCATCCATCGTCATCAGTGAACGCACAGCAAGTGCTCCGCCAAAGGATCCGAGGCCGCCTAACACATTGCTGGTATGCGTGGCTTCAACTTTCTTCTTCATCAAATCAACGGCGCGATTACCTTCATCAATATTGACACCGCTATTGGCATACCCACCCGTGGTATGCGCTAATTCTCGCCACCCGATATCACGGCGGATTTGTTGACCCTCAAAGTTCACATGTTTGATCGCTGCGTAGGCAGATTGTCGGGCACTGCTGAGATCCTCGCCCAGTCCAGTCACACACATCACCCGACCACCATTGACACGGATCTCATTGCCAGTCTTCTCGGTGCCGGCATGGAACATCTGTACGTTGTCACTTTTGGCAACGCTCTCCAGTCCAGAGATCACACCACCAAGGATCGGGTGACTCGGATATCCAGGTGCAGCTGCCACGACTGCGCACGAGGTCTTAGAACTCCAACGAATTTCTAATTCGCTTAATGTCCCGTTCACGCAGGCTAGTAAAACGCTTTTGAGTTCTGATTGCAAAAGGGGGAGCAAGGCTTGGGCTTCTGGATCACCAAAGCGACAGTTGAATTCAATAAGTTTGGGGCCCTGCGCAGTGAGCATGATTCCCGCGTACAGCACGCCGACATAGTCGATACCCATTGCTCGTAGGCCATCGATAGCAGGTTGAATAATTTCTCGAACAATGCGAGCCACCATTTCGCTCGGACAAGATGCCGTGGGAGCGTATACACCCATGCCGCCAGTGTTCGCTCCTGTGTCTCCTTCACCAATACATTTGTGATCACGGGCTGGTGGCATGGGACTAATGGTTATTCCATCAGTGAACACCAGTAGTGAAACCTCTTCACCGAATAATCTTTCTTCGAGGACCAAGTCACCCGAGAGACTGAGTGTCTTAATGGCGGAGTTGCGTTCGTCCACGGATGATGGCACCACGACACCTTTACCAGCGGCTAAACCATCGGCCTTGACAACGATTTCAAAACTTTGTTGATCGGCCCACAGCAGGGCTTGCTCGGCTGCTTGTGGACCAGCGAAAACTTCGCTCACAGGCGACGGGATGGAATGCTTTGTCGCAAAACTTCGACAGAAGGCCTTGGAGGTTTCCAACATCGCAGCCTGCGCAGAGGGACCGAAAACTGGAATTGAAGCATTCCGTAAAGCGTCGCTCACCCCGGCGGCCAAAGAACTCTCTGGACCAACGACAACTAGATCGATGGCTTCACCTCGACACAAATCCACGACTGCTTGCGGATCTGTGGGATCAACATCCAGACGAAGCCGAGATCCCCCATTGCCTGGAGCTACAAAAACTTCATCATCGTTGGCGTGATGCTCCCATTCCAAAGCCCAGGCGATCGCATCTTCACGTCCACCCGATCCGAGAACCAAAATTCTCACGAGGTAACACCAGCTTTTCTGGCGCTCAACCTCAACGCAGTTGTATCAATGGCATACTCACCAGTGAAACAGGCCGTGCAATATCCGTTTTGACTACCGATCGCTGCCAGCATGCCTTCAACGGACAAGAACTCCAGTGAGTCACAGCCAACATGGCGACACAATTCGTCAATGTTTAAGCGAGCTGCTATCAGTTCGTCGTAGGTACCCATATCGACACCCATAAAACAGGGGTGCATCACTGGTGGCGAAGTGATTCGTAAATGAACTTCAGTGGCTCCTGCATCCTTAATCAACTTGACCAATGGGCCGGCTGTTGTGCCACGCACAAGTGAGTCATCAATCACGATCACCCTCTTGCCAACGAGGTTCTCGGCTAGAGCGTTGAACTTCATTGCCACCCGCCGTTCGCGGAGTGACTGCGATGGCTCAATGAAGGTGCGTCCAATGTAGCGATTTTTAATCAGTCCATCATTGAAGGCGATACCAGATTGGCGGGAATAACCAATGGCCGCAGGAATCGATGAGTCCGGCACCGGAATCACAACATCGGCATCCACACCTGCCTCAATCGCCAGCCTTTCACCTAAACGTTGACGTACGGCATGCACGCTGCGTCCATCCCACTCACTGTCGGGGCGAGAAAAGTACACGAACTCGAATGAACAATGGGCCCCTCCCGTCACGGCTGGTGGAGTGCGCCGTCGAGTGATCTCATCTCCGCGAATAGTCACTATTTCACCCGGCGCGATTTCGGAGATCTCTACGCAACCCAAGGTTTGCAAGGCGCACGTCTCCGAGGCAATCACATATCCGCCTTCAACAAGACGCCCCACTGAAAGCGGACGGTATCCCCATGGGTCACGTACCGCTACGACGGAATCGACCCCCAACAACACCAGTGAATAAGCACCCTTCCATGAGGGCATGGTGCGTTCCAATCGGTCTTCCCACGACTTTCCACTAGCGGCAGCAAGCATCAGGGCCATGACTTCGGTATCACTGGTGGCGGTCAGTCCAAAACCACGCTGTAAAAGTTCTTCTCGCAATTCGGCAGCATTAATCAGACTTCCGTTATGCGCCAGTGCAAGCGTTCCATGCATTGTTTCCAATAAAAATGGCTGTGCGTTTTGAGCAGACGATGCCCCGATGGTTGAGTAACGAGTGTGACCAATCGCGTGGTAACCGACAAGTGGGGCAAGTGATGCAGCATCAAAAACATGAGTGACGAGGCCAGTGTCTTTATGCATCCGTGCCCGATGACCATCGGACACGGCGATACCCGCTGCCTCTTGACCTCGATGCTGCAAAGCAAAAAGTCCAAAGAATGCCAACTGCGCCGTTTGCTCTCCTGCTGGCGAGGACACACCGATGACACCACATTCTTCAACCGGGCGGTCGTCGCGATCCATGTTCGCAGTTTCAAAGGTGTTCATGTAGATGGCTCTACTGCCGCACGAGCGTCAGCCTCTTCAATTTTTTGGCGAGCAGACGCTTGGAATTGAGCCACGGCTTGAGCCACCGCTGGTATCGACAGACCAATGATCTTGGCTGCCGCTATCGCCGCATTCGTCGGCTCAAGAACATACAACGGAGCCACGCCAGAGGGCATGCGCACTGAAGACCACACATCATCAGCAAAATCAGAGGGAGGTGGGCAGGCGATGATCGGCACAACAGTTTGCGGATCACAAAAACCACTTAAGGCATTTGAACGTCCAGCCACAGTGACGAGAACCACTGGCATGCGTTGCGACAATGCGTCCACATCGCGAACAATCTGTAGCGCTTTTTCGGGAGTCCGATGTGCCGAGGCAATACGGATCACCGCCCCTAAGCCAAAACCGCGAGCGGCTTGGGCGATCTGCGTGGCATGGGCCATATCCGATCCGGAACCGCAGAGCACAACAATTCCTGGCGAGGTCAACATTGCCTCAGGGTTTACTTGTGAACTCATAGTCCCATCACTCCTTGTAGGTTGCGCTTAATTCTTTCGGTGATCGGGCGTTCACCTGGAACAAATTTTTGACCAGTCAAAACCTCATACGCTGAGGTGTAGCGCTTCGA
>BJGB01000096.1 GCA_014190215.1 Actinomycetes bacterium
CAAACCCTTATCAGCCAACGTCCGCGAAATAGCCGCAGTCAACGTCGTCTTACCATGGTCAATATGACCCATCGTCCCAATATTCACATGAGGCTTCGTACGCTCAAACTTCGCCTTAGACATGATTTCTGTTCCTCTTACTTATGTACCGTTAGGTACTGGTTGATGTTGTTATGTTTTTAAAACTTGCTGTAGCGACGATCGGGCTCGAACCGATGACCTTCCGATTATGAGCCGGATGCTCTAACCAACTGAGCTACGTCGCCTTGAGCGCAGCCGGTTGGCTGGCCGGTTGTAAATATGACACCCGTCGCCGGATGCTGAGCCCTCTGTCGGAATCGAACCGACGACCTTTTCCTTACCATGGAAATGCTCTACCGACTGAGCTAAGAGGGCGTAGATGCGCGGCAAAGCCGCGAACCGACTGAGAAGTGTACCCGTGAGATACGTCAAATAACCACTAGTTTGAGGACATGGAATCTGATTCGGCTTCTCCGAGAGTCTCGTCCGAGCCTTCGGCGAACCTGGCGGCTCAAGGTCCCATCACCCTACGCCCAGCAACCCTCGCCGACGCCCAGCCGATTGCCGATATCTACAACTATGAGGTCGAAAACACGACGGCGACCATGGACTTGGTGCCACGAGCCCTATCGGAGCAGCAAGACTGGTTATCGGCGCGAAGTGGGGCTTTTGTGGCCATCGTGGCCGAAATGCGGGGCCAAATCGTCGGATTTGCCTCGCTCAGTCCTTATAAAGACCGCGCCGCCTATCGTCCGACGGTTGAAGATTCGGTCTATGTGAGGCGCGATATGGGCCGCCGAGGAATCGGAAAACTCCTGCTCACAGGCGTTATTGACCTCGCCGCCAGTTCGGGATTCCACTCGGTTATGGCTCGTATTGAAACCTCAGGCGAGGCCAGCCGAGCGCTTCATACCACTTGTGGATTCCGTGAGGTCGGGGTTGAGATCGAGGTCGGGCGCAAATTCAACCGCTGGCTGGACATGGTTTTGATGCAGAAAATGCTCTGAGCCGAGCAAACCGATCGCACTGCAAGGATTTTTGCGATAGCCCCAATAACCCGAAGAACCGGACCGCTGAGCGGTCCGGTTCTTTCATTGTGGGCCGGGCAGGATTCGAACCTACGTAGACAATGCCGGCAGGTTTACAGCCTGCTCCCTTTGGCCGCTCGGGCACCGACCCATATGTTTGCGAACCTTGATCGTATCGCTCAAGACCCACCGCTCACCACCTCCAAGCGACTGCAGGCGTTACGATTTGCACATGCCTTCATTTGATGTTGTTTCCGAAGTTGACCACCAAGAAGTCAAGAATGCCGTCGATCAAGCCCAACGTGAGATCGGGACCCGTTTCGACTTCAAGAACACAGACTCCTCAATTGAACAAAAAGACCTAATCATCACTCTGCGGACCGTCAGCGAAGACCGATTGAAAGCCCTCAAGATCGTCCTGGAGGAGCGACTGGTCAAGCGCGGGGTATCGCTACGTGGTCTCGAATACGGCAAAATCGAAGAGGCCAGTCATAACTCAGTGCGCTTAGTCGTCACAATCAAGGTTGGTATTTCATCAGATAAGGCCCGCGAGATCAACCGTCTGATCAAAGAAAAAGGTCCTAAAGGTGTCAGTAGTCAAACTCAGGGCGACACAATTCGCGTGACAAGCAAAAAACGCGACGACCTACAAGAAGTCATGAGCCTGCTGAAGGGTCAAGACCTTGAGATCCCGGTGCAGTTCAATAATTTCCGCGACTAATCCGCGCAACGAATGTTCTTGCGCGGGGTGACCCAACAAAAGAATGTATAGACATCAAGTCGGTAAAAAAATTGTGTGTAGATAACAAAAATGGGCGGACCTTTCGGCCCGCCCATTTCCAAAAAACTTACTAACTATCAGAGAGCAGCAACATCCACATCTGGTGGCAAGATAACTGCATCAATGACGTGAATGACACCATTGCCGGCTTCGATATCAACCGTTACAACGTTGGCTGCATTAACTTTCACGCCGCCCTCGGTGGTGATGGTGATGTTTTGACCTTCGACCGAAGCGACATCTCCAGCCATCACATCAGCCGCCATAACCTTGCCGGCGACTACGTGGTAGGTGAGGATTTTGACGAGCAGATCCTTATTCTCTGGCAACAACAACTTGTCGACAAGACCAGCTGGTAGTGCAGCAAAAGCGGCATTTGTCGGTGCGAAAACCGTGAATGGTCCTTCGCCCTGAAGTGTCTCGACGAGGCCAGCTGCACTGACGGCGGCAACCAGGGTCGAGAAGTCTTCGTTACCACTGGCGATTGTCACAATGTCTTGCAGTTCATCGGCAGGTGCTTCTGAAGTTGGTGCTTCGGTCATCGGCGCTTGTGTTTCAACGACGTCAGCGCTGTCGCTTCCACATCCAGCCAACAGACCTACTATTACTAAAGGGGCAATTACTAGAGGACTAATAAAACGACGCATAAATATCTCCTTTTTTGAGTTACGAAATATTCCCAAAAGGACAGAAATCTTGCGTAATCATGCGACACACATTTCAGTGACATCTGTCTCAGAAAACACCACAATTGGATGATGCCTGACACCGAAGCCATCATTCGAAAAAAGTTTTTTGTTGTTGTTCGTTCCGCCAAGGGTGGCCCGAGCATAAATAGATAAAAGTCCGCACGGAGAACATGTCGCCCCTTTTAGTAGTTGAACATGCGACCTGCGGTTTAGGAAACCGTTGTGAGTCGACTAGAAATATCCGCGCATTGCTCACAGACTGATTGAGAAATCATCCCGCGACGCATTAGTTGCCCAAAGATCGCGCAACCCAGGCAAAACCCGACGAAAGCCTCAAAACTCGCCGCCAAGGTCAATCCAGCAATCAACATCACGGCAATGGCGTGCGCACCAAGTGTCCATGCCAGCAATGCCCCGACCGAAAATAACATTCCAATGCCCTGAGCAAAACGCTTAGGCGGTCCCGGGACCAGGCGTCCTTGGCCCTTCATTAATGGGGTCAGTACACGGGTTGCTAACTGACCAAGTGGACTTAATGTAGGTCCCGTCAAAACGCGAGCGACAAAGCCGTACGCCAACGGCATCAACAGCCACCCTTCACGAAACACCAAAAACACGATCGCCTGCACGACAACCCCAGTCGCCACCCAGCGGGCAGACCGTTCATTGACAGGGTTTGGAAAACCCAAAATGCCAGCGCTCATAACCTCAGGCTAAGAGCCAATTCCCGACTTAACAAGTCGGCATTAAAAAAGCCCACCTAGCCTGCTCATTACCGTGAATTCGGTAGCGTCTCAGAGGTGGCACTCGTGTTAACCGTCAACTCCGCTCAGTGGAACCGTCATGTGAACGCATTAGCCGCCACAATCGATGGTCTCGTCCCAGTGGTCAAAGGTAATGGCTACGGATTCTCTCGCAACTGGCTGGCCGAAAAGGCATCCAAATTGGCCCCCGTCATGGCCGTTGGCACCGTCCACGAAGTTCCCTCAGTCCCTTCCAACTACACCGCCGTCGTTCTGACACCGGCCCTTGATGTGCCCAGCGAACTTCGCCACGACGCGGTCTTAACGATCGGCTCCACGACACACATTGATGCCGCAGTCCGCTCGAATGGTCGTACGCCACGCCAAGTGCTCGTCAAAATTCGCTCGTCGATGAATCGTTACGGTGTGCCTGCCGATGAAGCGAACACCCTCATCCAACTCTGCAACAGTCGCGGTCTTCAAGTTGTGGGTGTTTCAATCCACCCGCCACTCGTTGGTACAAGCCAGGACCATGCATCTGAAATTACATCTCTGCTGTCAACGATTAGTGACGCGATGCCGGCGTGGGTCAGTCACATCAGTCCAAGCGATTTTTCCATATTGCAAAATCAGCAATCACAACGTTCCTGGTTTTTACGTCTCGGAACATCGCTGTGGCACGGTGACAAGAGCGCCCTCAAACTTACTGCCGACGTCCTTGACGTAATTGCCGTCAAGAAGGGGCAGGTTGTCGGCTATCACGGGGCGACTATTCCCGATGATGGGAAAATGTTGATGATCGGTTGTGGTTCAGCCCATGGTGTAGCACCACTCAGTGATGGGCGTAGTCCCTTTCATTTTTCACAACAACGCTTGCACTTAATCGAAGCGCCTCATATGCACACGTCGCTGTGCTTTGTTCCTCAGGGCGCGCCTACTCCTGCAATCGGTGACGATGTTGATGTACAGCGTCCACTCATCAGCACTCTGGTTGATCGCATTAACTGGGTGTAAAATTAAGTGACTACTGATACTCATCACCCCGAAGGTGCCACGAGTGCTGGTGCTCCGAGACTCATCGGACTTGATGTCACCCGTGCAATCGCTCTCATCGGCGTTGTGGTGATGAATTATCACGGATATCTCAATGACCCCGCTATAGGAAACGGACGCTGGAGTCGTTTTTTCCATGTCTTTACGGGACCGCTGAGCACTCGCTTCGCCGCCACATTTGTTCTCGTGGCTGGTATCGGCACCGCGTTACTGGCTGCCGGGACACTGAACAAAATGCCTGGCACGAGCCACGGAACTCTGCGTGTGCGTCTTGTACGACGCGGCACAGTGTTGATTGTCGGTGGATATTTCTTGAATATGGCCTGGCCTGGCACGATCTTGTTTTATTACGGCGCATATTTTTTATTGAGTGCTCTGATCGTGACACTGCGCACGCGCTACATCGCCGTCGTCGGAGCACTCAGTGCCACTGCCGCTGTAGCGCTCGCGCTCTGGGAATCTTCTCGACGATCTGCTGGGTACTCAACTGCATGGCTTCGTCCCTATGAAATTCACTCTGCCCAAGACCTTTTCTGTCGCATCTTTCTGAGTTACACGCACCCCGTCTTTCCGTGGTTTGCGTTCTTTTGCACGGGCATCATCCTCGGACGAAATCTCCGCAACCTTAGGCATTTTCGTACTCAACTAATGGTCGTCTGCGTCACCATACTCATTTGCACCTACGGCCTTGCCGCAATCCTCAACTCAACTGGGCAGCGCGATAACAGAGTTGTTTTTGTCCTCACGGCAATGGACCCTTTCTCGCGTGGACTCTTTTACATTCTCAGCACAGCATCCATCGCACTGTTGGCGTTTCTCATCATTAATCAGATGTCAGAAAGATGCGCTTCGACGAAGTTGGTCATGACTCTGCGACGCAGTGGCCAAATGACCTTGACTCTCTACCTCGCACATGTGTTGGTGTTTTATATTCTTGTCAAGTGGAGTGACCTTATTGGAGCCACAGGGTTAGATACATCTCTCACCTTCGCAGTCTGCTTTTGGATCTTCGGGATATCCGCTACTTCTTTGTGGCACCATCATTTTGGTCAGGGCCCCATTGAGCGCCTCTATCGCTTGATTGGTGGCTGACTCAACGAATTAGGCAGCAGACGTTGAGCGATTCAGCCCACGCCAACCAATCGCGGCGGCACCAATAATTGGGCTGCGATCGCCAAGATGAGCTGGGACGATACGTGCGCCTTGAGAAAAACTCAGTTTGCAATGATCATCCATCACGGCTTGAGCAGCATGGAAAAATGTCGGCCCAAAACCTAAAGCCACGCTGCCACCAACAACCGCCAAACTGAGGTCAAAGAGGTTGCACACACTGGCAACTGCAAGGCCGACCATACGACCAGTGCGTTGCATAATTTCATATGACGGTTCAGTCGCCGGACGACCAGTAATTTGTTCAATCGCTGAACCCGAGGCCTCGGCTTCGAGACAGCCGCGCGCTCCACAGCCGCAGCGATTTCCATCAGGACGCACAATGATGTGTCCGATGTGCCCGGCATTACCTGACGCTCCATCAAGCAACTTCCCATCTAAGACAATCCCACCACCAACACCCGTACTGACGACCATCCCAATGAAATTGGAATGACCTTTGGCCGAACCCAACCAACCCTCAGCCAAGGCAAAGGCTTTGGCATCAAGATCTCCAAAAATGGGAAGATCAACAACCACTTCGCGAATTGCTTCCTGCAGAGGGAAGCGTCGCCACGATGGAATATTGAGCGGTGAGACACTCACACAATCAGGTTCAATGGGACCCGCGGAACCAATTCCGATGACAACGACTTTTCCTCCGTGACGTTCACCAGCGCGTTTGATATGGCGCTTCACTAAGATCGCCAAGCCGCCAAATAGATCATTGGCGTTCTTATCGCGATCTGTTCCGATGATTTCGCGATCAACCATTTCTCCTCGACGAGTCACCAAACCGACGGCCATTTTTGTGGCTCCGATATCGATTGCTAACGCTAGATCAGAAGGTGTTGCCTCTCGCTTATCGCTCATACTTCGACAATCCTCAGTCGGCGATGCGGCGGGCATCTTCAATGAGGTTGATCTGATACAAAACCTCATCTAAAGCGTCAGCTGCTGTGATCGTGGAATACTTTTGTGGATTCTCTGGCGTGCAGCAAGTAACCACAGGAGCCAAAATCGTCCACGGACGCGGATGGCAAAACTGCACCACGCTATAACGCTCGGCATCAAAGCCCGGAGACGCAATGACGCGATGCCAACCAATTGGCAAGACACCATTGGTCAATCTCTCCAACATGATGCCGGTGTTGATGATCATCTTTCCGTCAGGTGGAAGAGCATCCACCCACTCGCCTTCAACTTCAACTTGTAAACCTGGCGCTGTAGCGCGGGGCAACGCAGTAATCAAGTTGATGTCGCCGTGAGCGCCTGCCCAAATGTGACCACCCAGTGGCGCATCCTTCATTGACGGATAGCGAATAGCGCGGGTTAGTGTGGGCCCATCAGTCACCATGTCATCAAAGAATGTCTCGTGACAACCAATGCCAACGGCGATGATTCGCAAAAAACGTTTTTGAATATCGGCGATTGCTTCATGAAATGCATAGAGCACCTGCGAAATACCGGGCACCACTTCATCTGGCAACAACTGGTCGGGATACGAACCTGGATAGTTGCGCTTCAACGGATGACCATGAGCGATTGGTGAAGCCCAGTTCAACATTTCTTTCCAATCAGGCTTATCGCTACTGGCTGCCGTCTCTACTAAGAGACCGGTGTAACCAGTCTGACCATGGGCCCCCTCGGCGACAAACCGCGTCTTAGTTGCCTGGTCCATCGAGAAAAACTCGACCAGCATCCCATAGGCCGTATCAAGTAAATCTTCTGAGATGTCGGTACTCGTGTACACAAACCCTGTCGCCAAGGACCGACGGACTCCATCGACGGTGGCACGCTTTGAGGCATCGCTGCCATGCTCAAAAGCCAAGAGGTCAACATCGAGAATCTGATCCTTCACAATGCTGACCCTAACGCCGACTGAAGGTCACTCCAAATGTCTTGCACATCTTCAATCCCCACACTCATTCGAATCAGACCTGGATTGACATGGGCGTCACCAAGATATTTCTGCCGCCGCTCCATAGTGGTTTCAACTCCTCCCAAACTTGTGGCATGAACGATGAGTTGCACTGCAGCACAGACTGCATCGGCTGCGACTGCTCCACCACTGACAATAAAACTCAACATCGGTCCAACATTCTTGACCCACTCAATGGCACTGTGCCGAGACAGGTGCTGAGCAAGCACGGCAGCATTGAGCGACGAAGCCGAATAACGCAAGGGCAAAGTTCGCAAACCACGCAATGCTAAGAATGCTTCTAAGGCACCCGGCGTGGCTCCCTGTACGGTTCGGGCGCGAATCAGGCTCTCATGTATCGCAGGATCATCAGTGACTGTGAGACCGATCATCAAATCACTGTGACCACCAATAAATTTGGTACCCGAATGCATCACAATTGTTGCGCCAAGTTTGAGTGGCTGTTGCGCTATCGGTGAAGCGAAAGTTGAATCAACGACAGTTCGAACACGCATCGCGGTTGCCATTTTGCACAACACGTCAAGTTCTGCCTCATCCAATGTCGGGTTTGATGGTGTCTCAATCCACAACAAAACTTTGTCGGCACCAACTTCACTAGCGGCATCACTGACAACTTGGGCGACTCGCACAGAATCAACAATGTCTACCATCACGACCTTGAGATGGCCATGATCTTGGATGTCGCTCAATAAAGCGCGCACACCCAAATAACTCACATCGGGAACGACGACAACGCTCGGATGAAGTGCAAATAAAATTGCTGATGCCGCTGCCATTCCCGTTGAGAATGACAAACATGCGCCGCCCTCGAGAGTTCCAACGGCTTCTTCA
>BJGB01000097.1 GCA_014190215.1 Actinomycetes bacterium
CGGGAATGACGAACTCGGCGCGAATGGACGCCAGAGGGTCATCTTGATCTAGACGTTCTGCTTCTTGGCGATTACTCACATACCTAGTCTGCCTGAAAGAGTCTCAGGAGGCGACGGTGAAGGAAGTCCCACATTCGTGAAGAGGTGTCCCCCCAAAAAGACCCGTAGCACCTAACTCTGACCCCCAATGACAGCCTTTTGAGCGACTACGGTAGAGATGTGATTCTTTCTGACCGCTCCCTCAGGGAGGCGATAGCAGCAGGCCGAATAGTGATTGAACCCTTTGCCGATGGGCTGATTCAGCCTTCGTCAATTGATGTCAGGGTCTCTAACCTGTTCAGCGTTTTTCGCAATCACACGGCTGGGATCATTGATGTCAAGAAAGATATGACAGGGCTGAATGAACTGGTGGAGATTCCACAAGATGGGGTGTTTATGCTGCATCCAGGTGAGTTTGTCCTTGGGTCAACACTTGAGCGCATTGCCGTACCGAATGATTTGGTCGCGCGTATTGAGGGTAAGAGTTCACTCGGTCGCCTTGGTCTCCTGATCCATTCGACAGCAGGTTTCATTGATGCAGGTTTTGATGGTCACATCACATTAGAACTGGCCAACGTGGCTAGTTTGCCGATCACTCTCTATCCCGGCATGAAGATCGGCCAAGTGAGTTTTATGACAATGACGACACCCGCCGACAAGCCATACGGTTCGGGTGCCAGTGGTTCGAAGTACCACGGTCAAAGGGGTCCAACTCCTAGCCGTTACTTCGAAAACTTTCGCAACGATGAGAAGGCAAAGTAGTTACTCGGGGAGACGTCCGTTTTCTCCGTACACTGCAGGTGATGACTGGGCCATTGCAACTAACTTTTGTGACTTCGGCGGTTGATGCCAAGACGCTCCCGAATTCCCCTGCTGAAGTTGCCGTAGTCGGACGCTCAAATGTGGGTAAGTCATCGTTGATTAATGCTCTCGCCAATCACAAACAGTTGGCACGTGTTTCTAAAACTCCGGGCCGTACACAACTCATCAACCTTTTCTCAATGCCAAATGGCAGCACCTTGGTTGACTTGCCGGGCTATGGCTATGCCGCTGTTCCGGGACGAGTGAAACAAGGTTGGCAAAAAATGATCGAGGGTTATTTGCTTGATCGAGAAGAATTGGTCAATGTTTTTGTTCTTGTTGATGGAGAAATCGGTCCCACAAAACTTGATGTGCAGATGTTGACGTGGTTGCGTGCGAGCGAGATCCCGCACACAGTCGTGGCAACAAAACACGACAAGGTGAAGTCAGCAAAAAGGGCGACGCGTAAGAAAGATCTTGCTGCTGGATGCATGTTGGAACCAGGTGACATTGTGTGGGTCAGCGCCAGTAAAGGTGTGGGCATCGAGCAATTGCGATCTTTGGTGTACAGTCACCTAACCCTCTAAGGAATTAACGACCCAGAAGTGGCGTTGGGGGATTGGCTAATAGGCGTTCGCCGTTTTCAATGGCTTCCAACAAGTGGATTGAAATGTCCGCCACCTTAACTTGATCTTCTTCAACGCCAGCACCCTTGACTCCGTCATCAAGCATGATGTAGCAGAAAGGACAGGCTGTCGCCACGCGACTAGCACCAGTACTAATTGCTTCACGGGCCCGCTCATCGTTCACCTTGGTGCCGATGGTTTCTTCCATCCACATCCGTGCGCCACCTGCACCGCAGCACATTCCAGTGGTGCCATTGCGTTGCATCTCAACAACTTCAATGCCCTTGATTGAAGCCACAACTTTGCGCGGGGCTAAATACACATCATTATGTCGACCGAGATAGCAAGAGTCGTGATACGTAATGCGTTCTTCAAGTGTTGCGTTACTGACATCAAGTTGTCCACTATCAATCAGTTGTTCCAACAACTGGGTGTGGTGGATGACTTCATATTTCCCACCAAGTTGCGGGTACTCATTAGCCAAAGTATTGAAACAATGCGGACATTGGGTGATGATCTTCTTCACGCCCATACCGTTGAGCATGTCAACATTGGGCATTGCCAGCATCTGGAATAAGTACTCGTTACCCGAACGCCGCGCCGAGTCTCCCGTGCACATTTCACTGGGCCCCAAGATTGCGACGTCGATGCCTGCGCGCTTGAGAAGTTTGGCCATTGACTGCGTGACCTTCTTATTCTTGTCGTCAAACGATCCGGCGCAGCCCACCCAATAGAGGTATTCATGAGACAACACTTCGCCTGGGTCAACGATGTCAACATCGAGACCTTGAGCCCAATCAGCGCGTTCGGCCTGATTCATACCCCAAGGGTTTCCTTGGTTTTCCATGGCCCGATACGCATTTCCTAATTCGGGTGGGAAATTGCTTTCCATCAATGTGAGATAGCGACGCATATCAAGAATCTTGTCGAGAATCTCAATGTTGACTGGGCAAATTTCATCACAGGCTTTGCACGAGGTGCAGGCCCAAATCTCTTCGGAACTAATCCGCTCAAACAGCGAATTCGAACTAATGGTGATTTCAACGTCAGTGCCGATTGGTGGAGTGACTCGTCCACCAGGAGCATGCGAAGCCGTGGCTGCCATGACTTCGCCAGTCTTGAGAACAATCTCGCGTGGGTCAAGCGGTTTACCCGTGGCATGCGCTGGGCACACACTGGTGCATCGTCCGCACATCGTGCAGGCGTCGGTGTCGAGTAACTGCTTCCAGGTGAAATCTTCAACAACCGAAGCACCGAATGATTCAAGGGAGGTCTCGGTGAGGTTTGGCATGGCCCTCATTGCGCCCTTGGGACGATCACGATCTTTGAGATACATATTCAGTGGGGATGTGAAGATATGGCGCAACATTGTGATTGGCAAAATCGCCAAGAAAGCCACAAAGGTAAGCACATGAAAAATCCACCAACCTTGATGCCATAACTCGAGAGTGCGCGGTGTGAGACCATCCACCATGGATGCCAACGGGTAACCGATGAAGGACCACTTTTCATGATCCATGCTTTCGCCACGTGCAGAACTTTGGGCGATGCGGAACATTTCGGCGCCGAAACCGGACACTCCAATCGCTAACAAGACGCCCAAAATGATTGCGTGTTCTGGCTTGCTTTTAATACGAATGCGATATGGTCGCTGCACATAACGGCGAACGATTGCCCACAGAACGCCAACGGTAAAAACTAAGCCCGCAAGGTCTCCAACGAGGACGTAGCCGCGGTAGACGTCGCCATGAAGAAACTTCAGGCTCTCTGGTAGTTGATGATCTAATTCAAGTGCAGTGGTGACACCCAGCAACACAAGAAACCCGAAGTACATCATGGAGTGCATCAGTCCCGCGGCCGAATCTCGCAACAGAGTGCGCATGTAAACGCCAGCACGGAAGTCTGCGAGGCGACGTTTGACATTTTTTGTCGTAGTGCGACGACGGTCTGATGTGCCGCGCTCCCAGTTACGAATTCGATCAGCGAATCTAAATGAACCCCACAAAACTAAAACTGGAATGACGGTGTAGAACGCCAACTGCAGAGGACCAGGGATTCCCCCGAACACGGGGCGATGAATAAGTGACTCTTCTTTCCAGCCGGTTATCAGGGGCACGATGCCCGAGAACACAATGAAGACCGCCATGAACGAACCTATGGCGATGGAGAGTTGGTGGGGCTTTAAACGCCGTGGACCCGAAGGAGTGGCGGTGGTGTCATCGTGCGTACTCATGCAGGTAGAACGCTACTGCGCAATGACGAATGAGGAGAACCTGTCAGCCGAAATACTGGCGGTCTAATTCGCGAATACGGCCAGCCAAGGTGGCAAGCAGTTTGTGCGATAGAGCAGGAATGGCGTCGATCACTGCCAAGAACTGGCGCTGACTGATGACCAACATCACGCAATCGGTATCGGTGGTCACAGACGCAGTACGCGGACCGTGATCCAGCAACGAGAGTTCGCCGACAACTGCTCCGCTGGCGAGAACGGCGACTTTTTTACCGTTACGTCGCACAGTTGCGGTGCCACTGATAATGATGAACGCCTCACGGCCAGTTTGACCCTGGTCGATGACCAAGGAGCCTGCGGGTAGGGTGACTTCATCGCCAGCTTTAGAGATCTTTTCTAGATCTTTGGTCGAGCACGAAGAAAATAAGGAGACTTTGCGAAGACTGTCAAGATAAGACTTTTTGCTTGCCATGCTTTTGATTATAGGACACTCGTGAACATGTGCGGACCACTGGAGGGTATCTCAGGGGTCACGCTGATGAGTCCACGGACACACCTCATGTGGGTTCAGGTCGCGCAGTTTGAACTATGCCCCCGCCTGGGTGGCGACGGCCTTGGCTGCCGCCTGAATGGCCACAGCATCCCCGAGGTATTCGGCTGATTTGAGAGTCATGTCGTCATTAAATGTGTAGCGCTTTGGGACTCCAGTTGGGATATTCAACTCAGCGATATCGGTCGATGAAATAGCTTCCAGATGCATGACTAGGGCGCGTAATGAATTGCTGTGGGCGACCAACAAAACTGTCAGACCTTCTTGTAGTTGAGGTATTACGCAGTCGTTCCAGTAAGGCAACACCCGTGCTACGACATCCTTGAGACACTCGGTTGCTGGCAACACGCTGGGATTGAGCAGTCGATAACGCGGGTCGTTGATTGGGTGTTCAGGATTGGTCGTCTCCACCGGCGGTGGCGGAATGTCATAACTGCGGCGCCATAACTTGGTTTGCTCGGGACCATGGAGTTCAGTTGTGGCCTTCTTGTCGAGACCCTGAAGGGCCCCGTAATGCCGTTCGTTTAAAAGCCATGTGCGCTGAACTGGCAACCAAATTTGACCCATGGCGTCCAGGGCCAGATTGCAGGTCGTGACGGCCCGATCAAGTAACGAAGTGTGTGAAGTGTCGAAATACAGCCCAGCCTGGGACATGGTGAGACCGGCCGCCGTGGCCTCGGAGCGACCTTGATCGGACAGTGGGACATCGTGCCAGCCGGTAAACAGATTTTTTTGGTTCCATGTGCTTTGGCCATGGCGCAAGATCACGAGAGTTCCGGTCACAACCTCAAAC
Source organism: Actinomycetes bacterium (assembly GCA_014190215.1). GTDB lineage: Bacteria > Actinomycetota > Acidimicrobiia > Acidimicrobiales > Ilumatobacteraceae > Casp-actino8. The sequence continues at coordinate 5,040 of BJGB01000097.1, forward strand.
GCTAGTCGTCGAGAGTGCCCGCGCCGACCTTTTTATCGGGCAGAATGATCACTTCATGGCTAAAGATTTTGGAACCGAGGATTTTGACATCAGCACTGTTGAGGTGTTTTCCGATGTCGCTGTGGCGGGTCCAAGTACGGTTGCGACTTATTCGATCACTGAACTTGTGGATGAAATCAATGGGGTACTCGAGGATTCATTTGAGGAAGGATTCTGGGTCTGGGGCGAAATTAGTGGTCTGAACATGAAGAATCGTCACACCTACTTCTCATTGGTTGAACAAGAACCAGGTAGTCGCGACAAAAAAGCTCAACTCAATGTGAACTTATGGGCCGGGGACATGATCAAACTGCGACCGATCTTGAGCGCTGCGGGTTTGGAGTTAGCTGATGGTCTCAAGGTGCGCATCTATGGTTCGCTGAACTTCTACGGACCCTTTGGAAAACTTTCCTTGATCATGCGCGGCATCGATCCGCGTTTTACCTTGGGCGAAATTGCTCTGCAGCGTGACGAACTTATACGCAAACTAAAATTGAGTGGTGCCTACGAGCGCAATCGTCTGCTTGATATCGCACTCGTCCCGTTGCGCGTGGGTGTCGTCACCAGCGGTAGTAGCGCTGCTTGGGCGGACTTCAAAAATCAGATCTCCAGTAGCGAACTTGGTTTTCAATTGACGTTGCTCGATGTCGTTGTTCAAGGTGATCAAGCGGTTGGTGCTGTCACCCGAGCAATTGAAACCTTGGGTCAGCGCGATGACCTTGATGTCATCGTGGTGATTCGTGGTGGGGGAAGCAAAAGTGAATTGTCAACTTTTGATGATGAGAAAATTGCTTTGGCGATAGCGAACTCTCCATTGCCCGTGCTCACCGGTATTGGACACGAAACTGATACCAGTGTGGCTGATGAGGTGGCTTTCGAAAGACATAAAACTCCAACGGCCTGTGCAGTTTCTCTGATTAATCGGGTGAAGAATTTCGTTACGGAAACAGAAACCGCGTGGGACGCAGTGGCGCGAGTTGCCACCCAGAAACTGAGTGATTCACATAAGAATCTCAACAATTTGACTCGCGAGATATCAATACATACCCGCACAGCTGTTGATCGTGCAGGTGAGCGTTTGACCGGGCGAGTTGAACGTTTATTGCGCCGAGCGCCACAGATAATGCTTGACGCTGTCACACGGACCGACAATTTCGAAGCACGTATACGCCTTCTTGATCCGAAGAATGTCATAGCGCGGGGTTGGTCAATCACTCGTACGGCTGATGGTCGAGTGATTCGTAGTACGGCTGATGTTTCAGCGGACGAAAAGATAACAACCGTTGTTGCTGATGGATCAATCAGCAGCACTGTGAACTAACGAAAAAAGGAAAAGTGATGACAACAAAAGATTCTTCAGAAATCGGATATGCCGAGGCATTGAAAGAACTTGAGAAGATACTGAGTGATCTTGAGCGAACGGATGTGGACGTTGATGTTCTGGCAAGTCAGGTTGAACGAGCATCAGAACTGATTCGCCTCTGTCGCGATCGGATTGGTAACGCCAAAATGCAAATTGACACCGTTGTGAGCGGATTAGAAACCTGATTCACCTCTAACCTGAGACTGTGAGTTCAACACCTCCGCCATCGCTCGTTGAGATTGCTCGACGAATTGAAACTCATCTTGATGCTGTCCTTGGCGTTGAGGAAAGCCGTTGGTCAAGTTTTGATGAAGATCTGACAAGCCCAGTTGAACATATTCGGCGTCTTGTGAATTCGGGTGGCAAACGATTACGGCCGGCATTTAGTCACTGGGGTTTTGTTGGTGCGGGCGGAGATCCAGACTCATTGAAGAGTCTGGACACGGGCGCAGCACTTGAACTTTTACATGCCTTCGCGCTGTTTCATGATGACATCATGGACGGCTCGTTGACGCGTCGCGGTGTGGCTGTTACCCACGAAGTTTTCGCCGAGCAACATCGCCTCAGTGGTGGAAGCGGTGAAGCTCGTCGATACGGAGAAGGCATTGCCATCTTGGTTGGTGACTTAGCTTTTGTCTACAGCGATCGCCTGATGGGTGATGCACCCTCGGCTGCCCGTGAGATTTGGCACGAATTACGCATTGAGTTGAACATTGGTCAGTTGCTTGATCTAATCGGCACATCGCGCAATGAACGCCGTCGCCACAAGACCGAACGGATTTGTCGCTACAAAAGTGGGAAGTACACCATTGAGCGGCCGTTGCATCTTGGGGCGATGCTTGCTGCGCCTGAGCGCAAAGAAGAACTCCTTCCGTTATTGAGCGCCTATGGACTTCCGCTCGGTGACGCTTTTCAAATGCGTGATGATGTGATGGGCGTTTTTGGTGACACGGCACTGACAGGCAAACCAGTAGGTGATGATCTGCGAGAGGGTAAGCCAACACCGTTAATGGCAATGGCCATTGAGCGCGCATCGCATAGCCAGGCGAAGGTTCTGGTCAAGGTCGGTTTAGATGTTCTTTCCGATGACGATGTTCGCCGAGCCCAAGAAGCCATCATCGACTCGGGGGCCTTGGCCGAGATGGAAGAATTGATTTCCTCGCTGACCGCCCAGGCGATTGATTCCCTTGAAGCATTGCCGGTGTTGCCCGAGGCCAAGGATGAACTTGTGGCTTTGGCGCATTATGTCAGCCATCGCCACACCTAATTTGTTGGGTGAGTAGCGAATAGAGCCGGCGAGTCTTACGCTTTGACATTGTGAGAAAGCGTAAGACGGCTGTTGTAGTGACATTGTGCGCCATGGGGCTTGTTGCCGCCTGCGGTGCTGATGGACCGACGGTTGTCAATACCTTGCCGGTCATGATTGCTGTGACGACGACGACAATCCCGCCGACGACCACCCTCGCTCCTGATACTGAATATCAGATGTATCTCGTTCAGTCAGGGGATTCGGTTTCTTATATTGCCAGCCAATTCAATGTCAGCGTGGGCGACATTGTGGCGCTTAATGGGTTAGCTGATGCTGATGATATTCAGGCTGGCCAGAAACTGAAGATTCCCGCTGGTGGCGTTAGTCCAGTGTCAAGCGTGGCGAGTAGTCCAACTACTACGTCAGCGCCCTGATCTCGCCCAGTTGTGAGCAAGTGCCCTGCGGTGCCCGTGAGCGATTCGTAGA
>BJGB01000098.1 GCA_014190215.1 Actinomycetes bacterium
AGATGATGGTGGTGCAATGGGCTTTTTCTATGACGACGCCAATGACTCAACAGATTTGGTCATCTTGGATGGCACAGATTTGTCCAAGCCGGCAGTTGCGCGAGTGCACTTGCCACAACGCGTTCCATTCGGCTTTCACGGCAGTTGGATTGACGACTCAACGATGTAGCAGTCGGGGGGCATCGTTTAGCGATGTTCACTTAACGATCGAACATAGGCGTAAAACTCTGTGAGGCGTTGCGAACCTTCGTACATCTCAATGAAGTGACCCAGTTGTTTTCGGGCATCGCAGAATACAAACTCTTGGCCACCTTTGGTACAGGCGCGCAGTATCAGTGGCCAGCCTTTGCCAGCGCACCAAGTCACCGCGTCATCAAGATTTTCAACGATGAACGCTAAGTGGTGGACGCCAGAGCCGATAGGACCCAATGGTGGAGTGTGCTCGCGCACTAACTCAACCATGATCTCGCCCCACCAACCGTAGGCCGAGGAATGATCAAAGGAGGCAGGTTGGCCGTTGACCTGACAGGTTGATAATTCAATGTGATGAGCAAAAACGAATGGACCAGCGCCAGTTTTTTCAGCGAAGTCTGCAGCGACCTCTTCGAGTGTTTCGGTTCCTGTTGCGCTGTAGGCAATTTGTACCGCTCGTCCGAGTGTTGACATCTTCTTAGCGTGGCACAAACGACTACAGTCTGAGCGAGGTAGAGGGAGCAAGAATGTCCGATTCACAATCTATTGAAGGGCATTCGCCCGAAAAGACGGCTCAGATGCTTGCTGATCGAGCGGCCATCGTTGATCTCACACATCGCTACTGCTGGGCTTTAGATACCCATGACTGGGAAGATTTGGATTCAGTCTTTACGCAAGATGCCTGTGGCGATCTGTTGGCCGATGTCGTGGGTCGTGAGGCAATTAAGACTCGGGTGCGGACCGCTCTCACGCCACTACACCAGACTCAACATCTGGTAGCGAATCACCAAATCATTCTCAATGGGGATACAGCGACATGTCGCTGTTATCTGCAGGCCCAACATGTGCGCGTGAAGGATGCTGGCGGTGACAACTTCATCATCGCTGGTCGCTATGAAGATGAACTGCTTCGTACATCTGATGGTTGGCGGATCTCCTTTCGCCGCCTGGTCGTCATGTGGACACAAGGCAGACTGTCCTAATGGACACAATGAATTCTCAAGGTCGCACCTAAGTATCAGGCAACTGCGCGATGCGCATTGTCGGTGGAATCTTGTGATGCCGCTTAACCGGCTAAAGAACCTGCGTCAACGACCACGACTTCGCCAGTGATCCACGCAGCGAGATCAGACGCGAGAAACAAAATGACGCGGGCAATGTCATCTGGTTGACCAGCACGACCTAAAAGGGTTTGACTCATCCGAGCACCTACATCTAGGCCAGCTGCTTTCAGCGGAGCCAACTGGTCTTGAACGCCTGGTGTGTCAATGGGACCAGGAGCGACTCCAACAACTCGAATATTCTTTGAACCAAACTCAAGAGCCAAACTTTTGGTCATTCCGACGACCGCATGTTTTGACATCACATACGCGCTGATTCCTGCGGCAGCGCGAAAGCCGGTAGTTGACGCCAAGTTAACGATCACTCCACCATTCATACGCTGCGCGGCTTCGCGGGCACAGGCAAATGATCCACGGACATTGACCTGTAAAAGCCGATCCAGAAAATCATCTGTGGCCTCAATCGCAGGACCAGTCGTCGGAAAAATTCCTGCGTTGTTGACCCAGATGTCAATGCCCCCAAGAGTGGAGACACACAGATCGGCGGCGGCGATGATGCTCGTCGTATCACTGACATCAAGATGAGTGCTGACTACTCGTGTGCCATATTGCTGAGCAATATCAGCGGCGGTGTGGCTGGCAGCTTGAGCATTTATGTCGGTGAGCATTACGTCTGCTCCAGCTTCAGCGAGACGGCGAGCAGTAGCAGCGCCAATGCCTTGTGCGGCGCCTGTAATCAGGGCCCGTTTACCTGCCAGCGAGATCAACGTGTTGAGTGGTTGTGATGAATGATCGGCAATCATATGTTTCCTCTTGTCATTCTGCGTGGTGTGGGCTGACTACAAGTCTTACCGATCGCGATGCGCCATCAAGCGTTGTAGAGATGTCGCCTGAAGTTGAGCCCGTTCGAAAGGCGGAATCAGATCGAGATCATCGTCGATGATCTCGACACTGATGGGAGCGTTGGGTGGCGTACATTCAAAGAACTGTTTGAGATCAAATTCGCCTGCACCGAGAAGCTCACGATTGTGGATGCAATCCTGAATGTAGTCGTCCATGCTTGGCGTCATTGTGCCATCATCAACTTGAATATTCTTGACCAGCGAGTAATCAAGATCTGCGAGTGACGACAGGCCAGCACCGCGAAAAACATGCCATGTATCAACGCAGAGACCAACATTTGGATGCCCACTTCGGCGAACAAAATTCTGTGCAGTTGCAATGTCTGGGATCTTTGTTGGCGGCAAAAACTCAAGGGCATAATGCACATCTGCGTCAGCAGTGCGTTCTGCTAAGGCGCCGAGCCATTGCGCTGCAACATCAAAATCAATGTCTTTGTTCGCACCAAATGGGGCGATGACTTGGATGCGCTCTACTCCGAATGTTCTGGCCACATGTTCAAAGTCAAGCGCTGACTTGTCGTCGACAAGTCGAAGAGCTTCAAGTTCCAGAATGCGAAGGTTGTGTTGAGACAGCACTTGCTTGAAGTCATCGTCACTCGTTCCATTCGCACGCAGTTGTAAGTATTCGCCCACCCCAAAGCCGATGCCATCAAAGCCAGCGGCCGATGCGGCTGCTACTCGTTGGTCAAATTCGACGCCGCGCATGCTGTAGTACGCCAATATTGTTTGGCGCGTGCCGACGCCGGCGATGCCACCTGATCCAACCCCGTATGCATGATGTGCCACGTTTCCTCCAGCCAATAGGTTTTAAAACCTTACTGCGTAGCGTGATACCCTTGCGCTGTGGCAGCGGTGGAGATCAAGTAGCGGTGGAAGCGGGTCAAGAGCGTTGTCCAGGTCCGAGCTATCGCGACATTGTTTTGCGTGATATTGGTGGGGTTCCGCCGCAGATGCTTGAGAGCGAGTATGAGTTTCGTGGCGATGAGCCAATTGGCTTTGATCGTTACACATCTGAGGAGTTCTTAAAGTCTGAGTTCGAGCGAGTGTGGTCACGAACATGGCAGTGGGCGTGTCGCGAAGAACATATTCCCAACGAGGGTGACTTTCATGTCTACGACATAGGGGATCGGTCGATTCTGATTGTTCGTTCTGCTGACATGAAAATTCGTGCCTTCAATAACTTTTGTCTGCACAGAGGAACTCAACTCAAACCTTCAAACACGACGGGGAACGCCAATCGATTTACTTGTCCTTTTCATGGATGGGCGTGGTCTACCTCTGGCAAATTAGCGACGATTCCCTGTCGCTGGGATTTCCCGCATGTCAAAGATGAAGACTTTGAATTACCTGAGATCCAAGTCGACACCTGGGGCGGCTTTGTTTTTGTGAATTTTGATCCGCACGCTCAGTCCCTGCATGAATATCTCGGGGTCATGACAAGGCATTTCACTGGTACCTGGGATCTCTCAAAGCGATACATCGAAATCCATGTTCGCAAGCGATTGCCAGCAAACTGGAAAGCAGCGATGGAGGCTTTTCTTGAGGCATATCACGTGTTTAAGACACACTCTGAAGCACTTCGTGCCACTGGTGACGCAAACGCGCAGTATGACGTATTTGGTGAGCATGTGTCGCGGTTTATGCACACATCTGGCTCACAGAGTCCCCACATTGCAGCACAACAAACAGAGCAAGAAATTCTCAACTTTATGATTGGTCGCAAGTTTTCTGGGGGAGTCAATATCCCTCAGGTTCCAGAGGGTCAGACTGCGCGCGACGTGTATTCGGCGTTTGTCCAGAAGGAGTTGAAAGAAAAATATGGCCATGATTTTTCAGACTTTAAAGTGAGTGAGACAATCGACTCGATCGAGTACTTCGTTTTTCCTAACGGTTTCTTTTTCCCCGGTGCACATAAGCCGATGGTGTATCGATTCCTTCCGCACCCAACCAATCCAGACGAGTGCACATTCGACTTGTTGTTCTTGCGGTTCCCCGCTGACGGCCAAGCCCCGCCACCTCCCGCACAGCCCTACGACATTGACGTTCATGAGAGCTACACGTCGGCGCCTGGCATCGACCAAGGCCTGGGCTATGTCTATGACCAAGACACGGACAATATGGCCGCTCAGACTCGTGGTTTCAAGGGCAGCATGAGAACATCACAAGTCTCGGGCAATTATCAAGAGATTCGCGCCAGGCATCTGCATCAAACGGTCGATGCGTACCTCGCGCGTCCCTGAATTGTCCTGCCTATGAGGCAAGCAGTTATGAAGGCGCTTTGGTAAATCCGATATTCAAATGCTTGAGTGAGCGCAGACAGAAATTTGGGTGATGGCGGAAATCGTTCTCGCCATCAATAAACCACATCTCGTCAATGCGGTCAACGAGGGCACGAAACCCAATGATGAGTTCACGGCGGGCGAGTGGTGCTCCTAGACAAAAATGGGTTCCGAAACCAAACGATAAGTGGCTGCGTACATTGTAGCGGTCGAGATCCATATCGGCCGGACACTCAAACTGATCGTCGTCGCGATTCGCCGCGGCATAACGCACGTTGATGACAGCTCCTGCGGGAATCATGACTCCATGAAGTTCAACTTCTTGTGTTGTTGAGCGAAAGAGTCCTTGCACGGGTCCTTCTAGGCGAAGCACTTCTTCGGCAAGGAGGGGTACGTATTTGTCGGGATCAGATTTCAGCAGAGTCCATTGGTCGGGATTGGCAATCAACAGTCGAACGCCTTCAGACAAAGCGTTGGTTGTTGTTTCTGATCCACCCACAAAGGTGTCGGCCATCATTTCGGCGTGAAGTTCATTGTCGGTGAGTGTTCGGCCCCATTCGGGAACGACTGTGTTCACTAAATCACTCAACAGCGTGTCATCTGGTTGCTGACGCAGACGTTCGAAGATTGGTTGGAAATAGTGTTGGGCTTCAATCTCTTGTTCTGTTGACCAGAAGGCTTCGTCATCGGTCTGCATCATCCCGAGACGTTGCACCCATGCATCGGTCCACGCCTTAATCTGCCATTTGTCTTCATCGCGGGCGCCCATTTGTCGTCCGATAACGATGAGTGGCAACGGAATCGCAAATGATCGAACCCAATCGCATTGGCCGTTTTCAATAAAGTCATCAATCAGTTGATGAGCAAGCACTTCAATGAACGGATCCATCTCTTTGATCTTCGATGGACGGAAGGCATGATTGAAGAGACCCCGCATCTCACGATGTTCAGGATCGTCGCGAGCGGCCAAAGTGGCTCCAGGTACCCAGCCATCTTGTTCATACATGGCCTTGATTTTCGCGGATCGTGGATCAACACGGCCTCGGTGGCGAGCACTGCTGAAGCGTTCGGTGTCACTCAGGACCATTCGCACATCTTCATAGCGCGTGATGACATACATGCCTGTTGCATTGTCACGCCACACCGGGGCTTCGGCGCGGAGCTTTCTGTAAGCGTCATAAGGGCAGTCAGATATATCTGAGTCAAGCAAGGTCATCTTCGTGAGATCAAGATCGGAACTCATACACCTCATCTTCTCGCATTTTCGCGGTATCCAATTCAGCGGAAGGCTGCCATGGATCTATCTGGCGTCGTGTCAGGGCTTCTGGCTCGGCTAGAAATAAGGTATGAGCGATCCCACCCCAGCCAATCTCGAACCAGTCAGTGTCGAAGATTATGTCAATATCCAGCGTCTCATTAATCGGTACGCCGATGCGGTGATTCATCGTAACGGAGTGCAGTGGGGAAGTTGCTGGACCGATGACGCGGTGTGGGACTTGGGCGGAGGCCGATTGGTCGAAGGCAAGGAGGCGATTCTCAAACTGTGGTACGCCGCCATGGGTGGTATTTCTTCGGTCGTGCAAACTGTTCACAACGGCGATGCTTGGGTTGGAGCCTCGGCCAATCAAGCCACGGGGCGTTGGGCAATCAGCGAAAGAATGCGTCGGGCTAATGGCGATTCAGGGATTTTGCTCGCTCATTACGATGATGCATACGCCAAGGTGAACGGCCAATGGTTGTTCACGCGTCGCTTCTTGCAGGTTCACTACGGCGGCCCTGCCGATCTCTCGGCGAACTTCAGTAACGACAAAGAACAGTTGCTCACTCGTGGCGTTGCTGCTGACGTCTAAGACCGAATAGTTTTTACTTATGCCCGCTTTCGCATCCGAACTCGCTCGCCTTCGACCCGAAGAGATCGCAGTTCGTGATCCCAACCAGTCTTTTACTTGGGCGCAAGTTGGAGAGATCTTGAACCGTGTTGCCAATCGGGTGTTAGCAGCCGATTTAGGGGAACGTCGACGGGTCGCTGTCTTCGCTGAGAACGCTGCAGAGACAGCCTTGGCACATCTTGGTTGTTTGCTTGGAAGTGCCTCAACGGTACCGGTCAACTTTCACCTCACCGCTGAGGAGGCGGCATATATTTTAGTTGATTCCGATTCGCGGATCGTTTTCGTTGGCCCTGAAACGTTAGAGCGTGGCATTGAGGCGGCGCGCTTGGCCCGTCAGCAGGGTTTGCTCATCGACATCGTGGGTTGGGATGTCAGTCATCAAGAGGTCACTGATTGGCACACTTGGCTAGACGCAGGGGACCCGAGTGACCCTTCGCTTGAGGTCGTCCCACGCGCCAACTTGCTCTATACCTCTGGCACAACTGGTCTCCCTAAAGGAACCGAACTTCCTCCAACCATGTTCGCGGGTGGCGCAACTATGGCGGAACATCTTGAGGGAATGAAGATCAACCGTTTTGCAGACTACGGCACTCATCTTGTGGTCGGTCCGATGTATCACACTGGTCCTCTGAATGGAATGCGGCTGCTTGTGCGTGGAGTGCCGATGGTGATCTTGGCGAAGTTTGACGCTGAAAGCACCTTGGCGACGATCCAAGAAAGTAAGACTGAGTCGTCAGTGATGGTGCCAACACATTTTGTTCGTCTCTTGGCATTACCCGATGAAGTTAAGGCGAAGTATGACGTCTCCTCGATGAAGTTGGTCGCTCACACTGGAGCGTCGTGTCCAGTTGATGTCAAGCGGGCGATGATTGATTGGTGGGGCCCGATTTTTATTGATGCATATGGAGCCACCGAGGTCGGTACGACTTGTTCCATCTCCAGCGTTGAGTGGTTGGCTAATCCTGGTTCGGTAGGTCGCGCCGTACCACCATTCTCCGTTCTTGTTCTCAATGAAGATGGCGATGAAGTTGCTGCCAATACCGAAGGGCGATTGTTTTTTAAAGATGCCACAGGGCGCGGCGTGATCTACCCAAATGATGCAGAGAAAACAAAGGCAGCAAATATTTCTCCAGGAGTTTTCACACTCGGTGAAATTGGATATGTGAATGAGGCGGGTTATGTCTATATCACCGATCGTTTCAGTGACATGGTTGTTTCGGGCGGAGTCAATATCTACCCAGCTGAAGCCGAACAGGTTCTTGTTCAGCATCCAGGCCTATTAGATGTGGCTTGTATTGGGGTGCCTCATAATGAAATGGGGGAGGAACTGAAGGCCTTGGCGATTCCTCGTGATGTGAAGAATCCACCAGAGGCGAAAGAAGTATTGGCTTTCTGCCGAGAGCGCTTGAGTCATTTCAAATGTCCGAGGACGATTGAGTTTGTTGATGACCTCGGGCGTAACACGATGGGGAAAATCAATAAGCGAAAACTGCGCGCTCCCTACTGGGAGAAATAAAAGGAGAAATATGTCTGAGCCCGTGTTGTTGATTGATCATCCAGCGCCGAAGGTACGGCGTTTCACTTTGAATCGTCCGGAGAAGCGCAACGCCCTGAACGATGATTTGCGCGGGGCTTTGTTTGATGCGCTACGCGATGGTGACAAGGCTCGTGATGTATCGGTGATGATTATTCGCGGTGCAGGGTCGGCATTTTGCGCTGGTTACGATTTGGGATCGCCAAATAGTGATGTTGAACGGGCGATTTCGCGTGCCGACGGTTGGTGGTCGCGGCATGTTGTGAATAATTGGTTTGA
>BJGB01000099.1 GCA_014190215.1 Actinomycetes bacterium
AACATCTCGAGATACAACTCGTCAATACCGTCACAGGCGAGATCACGATTCATCGACATTTCAATGCCCAAGGCTCTTTGCAGATCACATAGATGCATCGCACTCTCATGTGCCATACGCCGAAAATAAAAACTCGCCGTTTCATGAGAAGACCATGTCCACATTTTTTCCTCAGGCGATACCCCCGAAAGCGTTTCAATAACAGAGTCACAACGTTCAGCGAACCAGGATAAGACTCCGTCTTTATCAGGGGCTTGCGCTTCGGACCCTGGTCCAACCCGAACGAGGGAACGGGGGACGACCACAGCATCCACCATGGCGAATACTTTCCCAATATGAGAGATCAAGTCGTGAACGGTCCACCCTGGGCAATCTGGCACTCGCTGATCAAGATTGTTCACACTGAGTAGTTGCAAGTCGTGGATTGAGCTACGCAAAGACTGCATGAGCTGCGATGAAGAGAGGGTATGCATGACACTCAGATTAGTTCTCTGAAAAGCTGAGTGCATGCGGTATTAGCCATAATGGCGGTGTACTACTTTAGAATTGCGTCAACAGCGATTTGGAGTTTTTATGAATGAGCCTGACAACGAAAAGCCTGCCCTTGATCCAGCAGTTATCGAGCACCTACAAGAGGTCGTGAGTCAATTGCGAGAATCGGTGAGCAGACTTGACGATGTCGCCATGGATGTCCTGCGTTCGGCCTATTCACGTCGTGAGGCAAGACCTGCGATTGATAAAACTATTACTCAGGCCCGCCGAGCCATAGAGAAAGCAATCCATTTGATTGACATTGACGGTCACTCTTAAAACGTCTGTGCCTTATCACTCAGTGCTAGTAATAGTTCGTCAAAACTTTTTTGGAAAGAGAGCACTCCCTCATCCTCAAGTTGGCGAGCCACATCATCCATGTCAACTCCCACATCGCTAAGTGCGGTCCACACTTGGCGACTCTCGTGCACATTTTGATCAATCGTTGTTCGCAGGGTCCCGTGATCAGCGAAGGCTTCCAAAGTTGTATCAGGCAGAGTATTCACTGAGTCGTGACCGATCAATTCGTCGACATACAGTGTGTCCGGGTAACTCGGGTTTTTTGTACTCGTTGATGCCCACAAGGGTCGCTGAACTGCTGCGCCTTGTTGCGCCAAAATCTCCCAACGCGTCCCACTGAACGTCATTCTGAATCGGTCATACGCCAGTTTCGCTTGCGCCACAGCGGCACGGCCCCGCAGTGCCAGGGCAGCGGGAGTCCCTATGACATCAAGTCGTTTATCAACTTCGGCGTCAACACGGCTGATGAAAAATGAGGCCACACTGGAGATCCCATTGATACTCAAACCAGCATCTAGGCGTTCCTCAAGGCCCGCAATATAGGCATCCATCACTTTTTGGTAACGATCCAAACTGAAGATCAAGGTGACATTGACATTGCGACCAGCAGCAATCATCGCTTGCACCGATTCAAGGCATGGCACAGTGGCGGGAATCTTGATCATCAAATGTGGGCGTGAAACTGTTTCCCAAAGGTGTTGACCTGCCAAGAGAGTTGCGCTGTGATCTTGGGCGAGGTTCGGGTCCACCTCGACGCTGACAAATCCGTCCCCACCATTGCTATTTGTATAGACAGATTCAAAAACATCCAGGGCGCCATGAATATCCTGAAGCACCATCGCCCAGTAACAATCGATAATGGAATTATCTGCTGAGATCAGAGAGCGAAATTGCTCGTCATAGTCAGCAGAACCCTGAATCGCTTTTTGAAAAATAGTTGGATTCGATGTCAAACCCCGAATGCCCGCATCGCGAATAGTTGCTAAGTCCCCAGAGGTAATGAGACTGCGCTTTAAATTGTCGAGCCATGGACTTTGTCCATAATCACCATGCAAGCGGATCAAACGATCTGTGGAAACCATTCCTCAAGCGTGGCAGATAGAGCGCCGTTGGGCGCGCACCAGTCAACGTCGGAGCAGTTTTTTTACGGCCGAAACCACGTTCGACGGGTTGATCCCAAGGCGATCGAGCGCCTCCGAACCTGGCGCACTTGCGCCAAAACGATCAATGCCGACACACGAGTCAGCAAAGAGCTGCCAACCAAAGGTTGCACCTGCTTCTACAGAGACGGTCTCCACATCTTCTGGAAGGATTTTGTCTGCTTCGACTGGGTTTGTAGCCCGAAATGCCGCGAAACGGTCCCAGGAGGGCAAGGAAACAACTTGGGCAGCAATACCCATTGCCAGCAAATCATCAGCGGCCTGCAGGGCCACATGAAGTTCACTGCCGGTGGCCACAATGACGACATCGGCTTTGCCAGCGGCTCGGCGAACAATACCCGCCCCATGTGCAACCGCTGACCCATCGGTCAGAACGGGCAGGTTCTGTCGGCTCAAAATGAGTGCTGTCGGACCATCATGCTCAAATGCAAAACGAACTGCTTGGGCAGTCTCATTTGCATCACATGGGCGTATCACCTGCAAGTCAGGTATCGCTCGCAAAGCTGCAAGGTGTTCAATTGGTTGATGAGTCGGACCATCTTCACCAACGCCAACGGAGTCGTGACTGAACACGAATAGACATTTTGCTTTGGAGAGTGCCGCTAGCCGAATCGGTGGCTTCATGTAGTCAAAGAACACAAAGAAGGTTCCGCCAATGGGATACACCCCACCGTGCAGGGCCATTCCCACCATCGCCGATCCCATGGCATGCTCACGCACCCCGTAATACACCTGACGTCCTTGGGGATTCTCTGCAGACATTGGAGTCTGCCCAGAGAGTTTCGTCCCCGTATTTCCTGTGAGGTCCGCCGAACCAGAAACAAGTCCTGGTTGCTTCGGCAACACCGCGTCAAATACCTTTTGCACCGCAACTCGAGTAGCGATTGATTCGCCGAGTGCGAAATTTGGCAATGCTTCTTCCCAGTCGTTCAAACCACCGTTCCACGCCGCTGTCCATTCTTGCTTCAATGGACTGGCCTCAAGACGCGCTTCCCAGGCAAAACGCTGTTGCGCCCCCTGAAGTTTTGCAGATTCGCGACAGGCAGCCACGACATCCAAGGGAGCCCAAAAAGGCTCGTCGGGGATATTCATCGCCTGCTTCGTACGCGTCACGTGTTCGGCGTTGAAAGGGTTGCCGTGTGCTTCGTGTTTGCCTGTCCAATCCGGTGATGGAAAACCGACTTGGGTGCGCAGGATCAATAACTTTGGTCGATCGTCATTTGAATCACGAGCTGCTGTGAGGGCAGATTCCAGAGCATCTAAATCCTCACCGATTGCACCAAGATTGCTCACCGACCAGCCATAGCTAGAAAAACGCAACGCCACGTCGTCGCTGCAGGACAAGTTGGTGCCGCCATCGATGGTGATTTGATTATCGTCAAAAATGACAATCAAACGACCAAGTTTTTGATGCCCAGCCAACGATGCTGCTTCATGGCTGACACCCTCCATGAGGCATCCATCTCCAGCCACAACGTAAGTATGGTGATCACAGACCTCAGAACCGAATCGCGCTCGAAGATGCCGTTCGGCCAACGCCAGACCAACTCCGTTGGCAAATCCTTGACCAAGTGGTCCAGTCGTCACCTCAACGCCTGCGGTGTGACCCCGCTCGGGGTGACCAGGGGTTGCTGAGCCCCATTGGCGGAAGGCTTGGATATCTGGCATTTCCAAGCCATAGCCCTGCAAAAAGAGCATTGAGTATTGCAAAATCGAAGCGTGTCCCGCCGACAATATAAATCGGTCGCGATCGGGCCACAGGGAATCAGTGGGATCGTGTTTCATGACCCGGCTGTAGAGCACATGTGCCAGCGGTGCCAATGCCATTGCCGTACCTTGATGTCCGCTTTTGGCTTTCAGCGGTGCGTCCATGGCAAACCCACGGGCGATATTTACTGCAGCGGTGTCAAGAGCAAGAGTTAAGTGAGTTGGCACACTCTGACTGTAACCCGCAGGAGCCTCAGCAAAGGAAGGCGAAACTCAGGCGGGGGGCAACAATGTGAAAGGAACTAAATGCCAAGGTCCCTTGTCAACCCTGCAGTGTGCAAAAATTTGCCCATATTCAGTGAAATCAAGTTCACCTTTGACCAGTCGATATGTGAACTTTCCGGGGTCAACAGTAAAAGGACTGACGTTACGTCCGATGATCGGATCATCTTCACCTTCTCCTTGACGAAAAACCACTTCAAAAACTCCGGCGCCACTGCCGTCAGGTTCACAAAAAATCAGCGCCACAAGATGGGGATCAATAGTCAGTGGTACCGGCGATGGCGCGGCCATCGAAAACATTGCACCGGTGATATCAATACGCGTACTCGGACCTGGTGCTTGGCGGAGTTCAAAATTCTCAACAAAAAGGGCAGAAACAATTCGCATACCTGCGAGGGTAGCGAGAGATCTAGCGAACTTGTTGCCCTGAGACCCAAACAGCCGCCACATCTAGGTCATCACTGAGCGCTGTGATATCGGCGCGGCAACCACTCATGATGACCCCTCGATCATTTTGGCGAAGGAGCCGACTGGGAGTGGCAGTGGCTGCTTGAAGCACCAACGGGAGAGGAACATCGGCTTGCCGCACGCAGAACTTGATGGCTTCAGGCATGGTGACCGTGCTACCTGCCAGGGTCCCATCGGCGAGGCGGGCCACGCCGTCAATAACCGACATTTTGATCTCCCCAGCGATACCCGATCGCCACGCAACGGAGTCTGTCACCAAGACCATCCCATCGCCTTTGGCTGCGAAAGACAGACTGACGAGTTCAGATGAGACATGCACACCGTCGGCAATGATCGAAGCGCAGAGTTTCGGTTCAAGTAACGCCCAAGCCGCTAAACCAGGCTCGCGGTGATGGAGACCACTCATGGCGTTAAACAGATGCGTGACCAAAGATGCTCCGTTAGCGACCATGTCGTCGAACTGTTGACGCGTCGGACGCGAGTGACCGATAGCGACGTTGGTTGAAAGACTTGTCGCCAAGGCGCATGCTTCACTTGACTGTTGTGATTCGGCTCCCATCGTCATGAGAACCACATCATCTAAGTTTGTTTCCAACCAAGACAAATCGGGATCGCAAATATACTCACTGCGATGCGCCCCGTGAGCGGCTCCGAGAAATGGGCCTTCGAGATGAATGCCGAGGATATTCGGCGCAAAATTAGAGCTTGCTTTCCAACGGCGAATTGAATCCATCGCGGTTTGATAGCGGTTCAGCGGAGCACTCACCAGAGTCGGGCACCAACTTGTGACACCTTGATCAAGCAACAAATTTCCTAGGCGATCCCAGGCTTGTTGATCATCATCGCTTGCGGTTTTCCAAACATCCACATCGTCAATGCCGTTGACCTGCACATCAACAAATCCTGGCACGATCATGTTTTCAGTCGTGACTTTCTCATCAGCACCGACCGCGGTCACTGAGCGTATGCGACCATCGCGGATTTCTAATCGCGCTCGATGAAAAGCCCCATCTGTTAACAAAACACGCGATGAACTCACAAACACCGAAGTCATGTCACTATCCTGCCTCGCCCCAACAGCAAATCAAAGGCATTTCTGTGGCACAGTAAGTTGATGAGCATTCTTGACAGCAACGGACAAACCTTGGGATATGGGGTGGTCGGTGCTCCACTTGGGACGGCAGGGATACCAGTCCTGATGTACCACGGCACGACGATGAACCGCAACGCATGGGATCTAGTCATCGGATCCATGCCAACGGAGCACACCTATATCCAAATTGATTTCCCCGGCTCCGGCGAATCCTCTCTGCCCTCATCTCCGCTCTCAGTTCCAGGTCTAGTAGCAGATGCGCTTCTAGTCCTCAATCATTTAGAAGTTGAAGAGTTTCATGTTGCTGGATTTTCCCTCGGTGCAGTCATTGCCGCAGCCACTGCTGCGTTGGAGCCGAAAAGGGTCCGTAGCGCAACAATGTTGTGCGGTTGGAAAACCACTGACGCGCGTATGCGTCTGACTTTCGACCTGTGGAAAAGATTGATTGCAAACGATCCAGAACTATTTGCAAGATACGCCTTCGTCGACGGCTTTACTGCGAATACTCTGACCGCTCTTGAGCCAATGATTGAGGCGATTCTGCCGACAACAAAAGACTCCATAGCCCCGGGCTCGGATGCCCACCTAGATCTTGACTTAATTATTGATATTTCGGATCTGTGCAGCCAGATCTTGGCACCCTGTTTAGTGATCAGCGGAAGTCAAGATCGCTGGGTAGACCCAAGCCACTGTGAAGAACTAGCCAATGCAATCTCCGACTCACGATATGTCTCCTTGCCAGCAGGACATTTAGTGATTCAAGAATTAGCAGGTGACGTAGCCCAACTGTTGAGCGCCCACATCTCGAAGGGAGAGTGAACATGACTTCTTCCAAGGTTGACCCTCAACAATTTGCAGAACTCGCGACGAGTGCTCGTGAACGTTGGTCCAATTTTGGGAGTTGGGAACGGATCTATTTTCCGTCGCTGGTGGGAGTTCAGGTTGAAGAACTGCGTGTCGACTATTGCCGCATGCGTCTACCTTTTCGCCCAGAATTAGAACAACCCATGGGAGTCGTCCATGGGGGAGCGATAGCGACACTGATTGATGTCTGTGTGGTTCCCGCTATTGGCACTGCATACGAGAACGTTGTCAATTATTCGACCGTTGATCTTCACGTGCAATACCACCGAGCTCTCATTCAGGAGGACGCTGTGTGCCATGGGTGGGTCACCAAACGCGGCAGAAGCGTGATTTTCTGTGAAGCAGAAGTCCTCGGTGCTAGTAGTGAGAAAATCATCGCTCACGGTTTTATGACATATAACGTCTCACTCCAGAGAGTCTGAGATTCCTAAAACCTTGAGGGCATTGAGACGCAGGAATTTTGGCCATACCTCAGCCTTGAAAGGCACCTGCGGCATATCGCCCATAATGCGCTCGTAGGTTAAACCCATCGGCCAATAGCCGGCATAGATCACTCGATCTGACCCACGCGAATTGGCGTAATCAATGATTCGCGGATCGTAGTGCTGCGGTGCAAAGGCACTCGTTGAATAATAAAGGTTGGGCCACTTGAGCATTAGTTTCACGGCTAACTCGGTCCAAGGCTGGCAACCATGGCGGGTCACAATCTTCAGTTCTGGAAAGTCATAACAGACGATGTCTAAGAGTTCAACATGCTGGCACATGCTCGGCACACGAGGGCCTGGAATGCCAGCACAAATGAAAATCGGGATACCTAACTCGGCACAGACCGAGTAAATCGGATACCAGCGAGCGTGATCAATGGGAACCTGTGGCGTGCAACCCGCTGGAAAAGTACCAACTGCCTTGAGCCCGAATTCTTCATACAGTCGGCGAATTTTGCGCACCTCATCCACGCCATTATTGGCATCAGCACTGCATGAGGGAATGAACCGTTCCGGGAACTGTGACATTGCACGGACTGCCGGTTCACCTTCAATGCCAATCATTGAGCGTTCAATGCCGAAGTGGTCCATGGTATTGATTGCTACTTCTACCGGATCAATATCCTCAGTTAGGGCACCAGGCACATTGTGCTTAAAGAGGTACTCAACTGGAAACATCGTGTCCTTACTCTCTTGATCACGAATGTTCCCACGAAAAAATTCATACAGACGGCGAGGGTCTGGGTCAGGAAACCCCATCATCGTCTCAATAATGCCGAGGCCGTGGGCGCCAACGACCGGCATAGTCGATTCAAACGATGTCATCTCACAGACCTAAAAATTCGACGACGTTATGGTGCATGATTTTTCTGATGTCTGCATCATTGAAGCCATGTAAATCATGGATGAACGCCGTTGGTACCTCAAGTCCCTCTGCATGTGGGAAATCGCTGCCAAACATCAACTTCTCCACTCCGATTGTCTCAGCCAATAACACGATGTCATCCTCGTAGAAGGGCGCCACCCACACATGCTCACAAAAATCTTCAACGGGATCTTTGCCAAACATGAAAGGCTGCTGTGAGTAGGCCTTTTTTAATTTCTTGATCAGATTGGGCACCCACTCCGCTCCAGCCTCAATTGATGACACACGTAGTTTTGGATGCCGTGAAAACACACCGTGACTGACCAATATTGCGAACATGTCAAAGGGGGCGCGATCACTTGTCATG
>BJGB01000100.1 GCA_014190215.1 Actinomycetes bacterium
CAAATACAGCTGAGGGAAAAAGCGAGCGTCCAGACGGCGTGCACCTTGCAGTGGACTTTGGTGCAGAGTTGGCACGCGCTGTGTTGATCCCGCGTCTGCGAGACAACTATTTTGACGCCCTTGATGAGATGAACAGCAGTGGTTGTCGGCGCGCACTTGACCAAAGTCTTGACTTACGGTTGTGCCGCCTGAGCGAATAACTAAGCGACAGATACCCTGCGGGTATGCCACCCTGTGGCTCCATCGGGCGCGACACTCGTGACAGTTTCAGTTTGGGTGTAACCACTTTTGTCCGTTGCGCGAACCTGAATGGTGTGCTTGCCTTCCGTGGCCTGCCAATCAAATGTCCACAAGCGCCAAGTGTCATCAGAGATGTCGTCACCGAGAACGGCTTCGTTCCACTCCGCGGAATCAACGCGCACTTCCACTTTTTCAATTCCGGTATGTTGCGCCCAAGCGACTCCTGCGATTCGGGTGAGCCCCGCCGCCACCGTTGCCCCGGAGCGGGGTACATCAATGCGTGATTGAGTTTTGATGGGAGCATCGCGCGCCCATCCACGGGGTATCCAATAGCCGTATGCGTCGGACCATTTATTGACTTCAATCTCGCTCAACCATTTAGTTGCGGAAACATATCCGTAGATACCGGGCACAATCAGGCGCGCCGGAAAACCATGAACAAGTGGGAGGGGTTCACCGTTCATTCCGATTGCCAGCAGAGCGTCCCGTCCGTCAAGAGCAAGTTCAATGGGAAATCCGCTCGTCCAACCATCGAGACTGCGACTGAAAAGTTGTTCCGCCTCTGGTTTCACGCCAGCTTGTAGCAGTAGGTCCTTTAGGTAGACCCCCTGCCAAACGGCATTACCGATATATGGACCACCGATCTCATTGGAGACACAACAGATAGTGATGGTTTTCTCCACCTGAGGCATTGCAGCGATATCAGCGTAGGAAAGAGTGATCTCTTGATCAACGAGACCGTGAATACGCAATTTCCAGGTATCAAGATTGACATTCGGAAATGAAAGGGCAGTGTCAATTCGGTAGAAGTCACTATTAGGAGTGATGAAGGAAATATCTTGAGATATTTCAGACGGAGGTACCGAATCAGAAGTGGGGGGTAATGAATCAGGTCGCTGGGATTCAATTGAGCGAACACGTTGTCGTTCTTTGTTATGGCCTATGAGTCCAACGGTCACTGCGGTCGCCCCGACGGCAGAACTTGCACGCACAAAACGGCGGCGGTCCCAACCCAAAGGAACTTGCGATGGGGACGGAGTGCTCGCCGCTAGCCAACGGTTCGTCAGCATGCCTAGCAGCAGCACGGCACTGGCGATTCCAATAATGGCCCCCACGATCGGAGCCAGAATCGAAGCACCGTTCGATCCTTCCCGCTCGCTCGCTGAGAGGGCGCCGAGAAAAGCGAAAATCACAATTGCGCTGACAAGCGGTGCGGGTGACTTAACGCTGACTGATCCAGCAATGAGGGCGATGGCTGCAAGCACGATCACGATTCCCACTCGTAGAGCAGTCTTGTCATTGGTCCCAAACCAATCAATGGCTAAGGTCTTCAACCATCGCGGGGTGCGATCAATAAATGAACTTCCCACGGCATCAATGGGCGATGCGACTTCACCGAGAGCGGCTACCAACATTCCGATCGTGACAGCAAGACCACCTGACAACAAGCCAATGATCGCACCAAGTCGTCGAGAGGGTGAAGACAGAAGCGAAGTGTGCTGTTGTGGAGCGAGTGGATCTACTTCAGGACCAGTAGGTGTAGATGAGGTGAAACTCATAAACCAAAGTATCTAGCGAGATCGGAGCGAATGTCGGGTCGGGCCGGAGATATCTTTAGCGACTGGCCATGGGGATGTAGTCGCGGGCTTCGACGCCGGTGTACCACTGACGTGGACGGCTGATCTTTTGATCTTTGTCGCCAAGCAGTTCTTGCCAGTGAGCCAACCAACCAACTGTGCGTGGGATGGCAAACAAAACGGTGAACATCGAGACAGGGAAACCCATGGCCTGATAAATCAGACCCGAATAGAAGTCCACATTTGGGTACAACTTGCGGTCCACAAAATAGGGATCGCTGAGGGCCGTCTCTTCAAGTTTGAGGGCGATGTCTAACAACGGATTTTTCCCGGTGACTTCAAAGACGTCATATGCAGTTTTCTTAATGATCGTGGCTCGTGGGTCATAGTTTTTATATACCCTGTGGCCAAATCCCATCAGGCGGCTTCCTTTGCCTCCTTTGACCTCTTCAATAAAGGCTGGCACATTGTCAATATGACCAATATCAGTCAACATCCGTACGACTGCCTCGTTGGCGCCACCATGTAGAGGACCGTAGAGAGCCGATGCGGCGGCTGCCGCAGAGGTGTACGGGTCAGCATGGCTTGAGCCCACAACTCGCATGGCTGTCGTTCCACAATTCTGTTCATGGTCGGCGTGAAGAATAAAGAGAACATCCATCGCTCGTTCAAGACGGGGATCGATGTTGTATTCGCCGATCTTCCACATCATGTTGAGGAAGTTTCCGGGGAAGGAGAGATCATTATCCGGATAGACGAAGGGGAGTCCGGCGGAGAATCTATAAGCCATTGAAGCCAATGTCGGGGTCTTGGCGATCAGTCGCAAAATCTGCTTATCGCGACTTGCTTTATCATCAATCTCTTTGGCGTCGTTATAGAAGGTGCCGAGAGCTGCCAAGGAACTGACGAACATACCCATCGGGTGAGCGTCGTAATGGAAACCATCAACGAAACGTTTGCGCATATTTTCGTGAATATAGGTGTGGTTCGTGACTTCGTGCTTCCACATTGCGAGTTGCGCAGCATCGGGAAGTTCGCCATTGAGAAGCAGGTACGCAACTTCTAGATAAGTGCTCTTCGATGCGAGTTGCTCGATCGGATAGCCGCGATACTGCAGGACCCCGTTTTCACCATCTAGATAAGTGATTGAACTCTTACATGCTGCGGTCTGCATGTAAGCAGGATCGTAGATGTATAACGACGGATCGAGGTCTCGGACCGCAGATGCGGGAAACACTCCGTTGGTGATAGGAACAGTGATCTGTTTTCCGGTGCGGTCGTCTGTGATCGTGATGGTTTCAGGCACCAGAATCGTCCCCTTAGATAAAGGACCCGTTGTTCGAGTCGGTCAATGTGTGGAGGCTTGCTCCTCCAAAGTCAAGGATAATCAACGACGGGCCTCAAGCCATGGTCTCAGGGACGATTCGACAAAATTGTGACCGTTGATTCCTATAACGGCGAGTTGTCGTGCTTTTTGCCCGTGAAGGACTCGCGTTTGTCAATCAAAGAGACTAGAGCCGCGCAAATTGCCGCCCGCGTGTGCGCTGGTTCAACGACGCCGTCCACATAACCTCTCTCGGCGGCGACATAGGGGTTCAGCAGTCGTTCGCTGTAGTCGGTCTCAAAGGCCACTTTTTCCTCGGGGGATGCGGAACGTTGAAGAATCGCTGCGGCTTGACCGGCACCCATCACGGCGAGTTCAGCCCATGGCCACGCTAAACATAAATCGTTGCCCATCTTTTTGGAATCCATGACGATGTAGGCGCCGCCATAACTTTTTCGCAAGATCACACAAATTCTTGGCACCGTGGCGCGTCCGTAGGCGAAAACTAGTTGCGCTCCGTGGCGGATCATGCCGCGCCATTCAAGGTCTTTGCCTGGATAGAACCCCGGTGTGTCGACGAGCGTGAGAAGAGGAATATTGAAGGCATCACAGAAGGCCACAAAGCGGGCGCCTTTTTGTGACCCTGGAATGTCCAGAGTTCCTGCGAGTGCGAGCGGTTGATTTGCAACTATTCCCACTGGTTGCCCGCCGAAAGTTGCGAATCCAGTGACCAAATTTGCTGCCCAATGTGGCTTCAATTCTAAGAATTCAGCATCGTCAGCGAGGACGCGAATCACGGTTCGCACATCGTAACTGCCAGTAGAAGATGGGGGGATGGCATCGCCGGCCTCGGGAGTGAGGCGAGTGACATCATCATCGGTTTCCCAGCGCGGTGGTTCTTGATCAAGATGATCGGGAATGTAGGCAAGAATGTTTTCGGCGATTTCAACTGCCTGTTGTCGGTCAGTGGCAACAGCAGTGACTGCTCCAGTGAAGCGCGCATGAATTGAGGGGCCACCAAGTTCTTCGTTGTCAATGGCTATACCTGTGAACTCAGCAACCATTGATGGTCCAGAAACAAAGGCATACGCAGACTCAGTCATGATCACGTGATCCGCAATGCCGAGAAATAACGCTGGCCCCGAAACAGTTGGCCCATCCACGATGATGATTGTCGGTATGACGCCCGAACAATTCGTCAGCGCTCGGGCGGCTAACCCCCATCCGTGCAGTGCGGAAAATCCTTCGCGCAGATCAGCCCCTGATGAGGCCATCACGGCCACAAGTGGAAGCCGAGAATCCACCGCTGTGCGAGCTGCCGTGGCAATCATCGATGAAGCATCGAAAGACAACGCTCCACGGTGAGCGTCTGCAGTCACCTCGAGCCACACAACCTGTCGACTGTTGAGTTGGCGAACCTCCACATGAGCTACGCCAGGTACTTTTGAGCGCAACGCAACAGGCTTCACAGTGACAGCGTAGGTCTCCGAACTACTTGAGGGGGAATGCTTGGCTTTCTACGTACAAGCCGGGTTGGCGAGCGCCCCTTTTTTTGATCACAGCGGTAGCGATTTCATGAGCAGCTCGAGTCGGTGGCCCAGATCGCGGTCGTTTACGTTCCACCCAACCTACAACTCGCCGTGGAAGATCGGGAATGGCGATGCGCGCGAAATCACCAGTGAGCCAGCCTGGTATTGCCGTGGCTGGGACTATGGCAGGCCCGAACCCCTCAAAGGCCAACGATGCCATGAGGCGTACGCCATCAATTTCAGCTTGAACTTTGAGTGTGGTGCTACTGAGATCGGCAGTGCGGTTGATGATGCGACGCAAAGTCGATGATCGCGGGGGTAGCAGTAGGGGATATTCGCCTAAGGCGGAGAATGGAAGAGTCGTGGCACTACTCCACGGATGGCTCCCGTGAACGAGCAACACGAGGTCTTCGGCGAACAAAGGTTCAATGATGAGTTCCGAGTCGTCAACCGGCAAGTGCACGATGGCAGCATCAATATGTCCTGTAATCAGTCGCGGAATCAGCGTGGAAGTACCACCTTCGGAGATAATCGGGTGTACCCCTGGATGACTTTCTTGCAACTTGGTGAGGAATTGTGGCATTAACCAGCGACCAGTCGTGCCAATCACTCCAAGGCGAGTCTCACCCGTTGCGATGTTGTCTAAGGCGGCGAGATCCGCACCGATGTCCCCGAACTCGCGCAATATGCGCCGCCCTCGTTCAACGACTAAAGCCCCCTCATCCGTGACTGATCCTGAAGTCCGATCGACCAGCAGGACCCCAAGTTCGCGCTCCAGCCGGGCGATATGGCCTGAGATGTTGCTTTGCACCGTGAAAAGAGCCCGAGCGGCTGCCGAGAAGGATCCGTGGTCAGCAATAGCCACTAGGGAAGTAATCTGCCGAAGATCCATCTCTAAAAATGATACTAGGTATCCCCCTTATTGACTTGAACTATAGGAACATCGATGGCATACTTAATTGAGTAATCGCTGAGCGCTTCCCCCAAGTGCTCACGAAAGATCCATCGGCGGTGCCCCCCACCGCCGGGATCTAGGTTGAGAAGCCCCGCATTCCCATGTGGGGCTTCTCCCATTTGTTGGCTCAGTCGACGTTTGCTGACCGTCCGTTGTCCGCTGCTTCAGGGAAAACGGGTCCGTCGAAGCGGTCGAATGTTGTGAAGGTTTCAACTGCGGAACGCTTGAGCTTGCTCAATTGTTTGATCGGATGGCCCAAGAAAATTGTTGCCGCAAGCGCATCATTCTTCGCCAGCCCTAATAAGTCTCCCGTGATCGGTTCGACGCGTGAAGCGAAGGTAGTGATCACGCCGCCGAGACCTCGAGAGCGAGCTGCCAAAATAATGCTCCAACAAAAAGGATAGATCGATGCACCACCGGTGATGGTTGGGCGTGCAAGATCTTTATCCATCATTGCTATTGAGCCGAGGTTTGCCGAGATGGCTAAAACAACGGGTACCGATTCAATTTTGTCTAACAAATCATTGGGCACATTTCCTGGCTTGACCGAGACAAGTTCATACGGTGCAGGGTCAACGACAGTGAAGGGAGTTCGTCCCGTTTGTGAGACCGCTACATATTCGTCCCAAACTGTTTGCATCGCATCTGCAAGATTGCGGCGCAAGGTTACGTCTTGAACAACGGCGACTCGCCATGGTTGGCGATTGCCACCACTGGGCGCAAAACGCGCATCGTCAAGAATCTCGTATAACGTTGAATCATCGACAGCCTGCTCCGTGAAACCGCGCACTGCACCAGTGGTACGAATGCCATCACGGAGGTCCATATCAAATGCCGCTGGCAACCTTGGCGCGCACGATGTTCAGTGCTGAACCGGCCTTGAACCATTCAACTTGTTCAGGGCTAAATGTCTGCACGCCTTCAAAGTCAATAATGGTTCCATCGGGTTTAACGATCTGACAGTGAAGATTTTTTCCTGGTACGGGTGGCAGGTTGAGGACGTTGATGCGGTCATCTTCGCCGATTAGTTCGTATGTGTTTGGGTCCGCAAAAGTTAACGGGACGAGGCCTTGCTTCTTGAGGTTTGTTTCATGGATGCGGGCGAATGAGCGAGCAAAGATAACGACGCCACCGCGAAAACGCGGTTCCATAGCGGCATGCTCGCGTGAAGAACCTTCGCCGTAGTTGCGGTCGCCAATGGCGCACCATTGAATACCGGCATTGCTGTAGTTCTTGGCGATGTCGGGGTAGAGGCGAGTGCCACCATCGGTGATGTCTTTTCCTTCACCTACCGCATTGTCATATGCATTAACTGCGCCGATGAATAAGTTGCCGGAAATATTTTCCAAATGTCCGCGGTAGGTGAGCCATTTACCAGCGGCTGAAATATGGTCGGTTGTGCACTTGCCTTTGGCTTTCATCAACACGGGGAGTCCTATGTAGTCCTTGCCATTCCATGCGGGGAAGGGTTCGAGAAGTTGTAGCCGCGTGCTGGTTGGGCTGACTGCGATGGAGACACCCGTGCCATCGGCTGGGGGAGCGGTGAAAGTATTTGAACCAGCGTCGTAACCATTGCTCGGTAGAACTTCCCCGACCGGGGCTTCAAGGCGTACTTGCGTACCATCAGGAGCGGTAATCGTGTCCACGGTCGGATCAAAGTCAAGACGCCCTGACAATGCCACGGCCATCACGGTGTCGGGCGAGGTGACAAAACTGAGAGTATTCGCCGAGCCATCAGCGCGCTTGGGGAAGTTACGGTTGAACGAGTTGATAATGCTGTTGGGCTGATCGGTGGCCTCTTTCGAGCGTTCCCATTGACCGATACACGGGCCACAAGCATTGGCTAATACCGTGGCGCCGATGGCTTCAAGATCGGCTAACAAACCGTCGCGTTCGATGGTTGCACGAATTTGCTCTGAACCAGGGCTAATCAAGAGTTCACATTTGGCACGCAGACCGCGTGCTGTTGCCTGACGTGCGATGGATGCAGCGCGAGTGATGTCTTCATATGACGAGTTTGTGCATGACCCGATGAGCGCTGCAGAGACTTCAATGGGCCAACCGTTTTCGCGAGCGGCGTCACCAATGGGTTGACCAACTTTGTGAGCGCGATCAGGCGAATGAGGTCCGTTGATCAATGGCTTGAGTTCATCAAGATTAATCTCAATCAGTTGGTCATAATGCGCTCCATCATCAGGACGAAGATCGTTGGCAACTTTGTCAGCAGCCGCAGCGATACCGGCGCGATTTGTGGCTTTGAGATAATTCGACATGTTGGAGTCATAGGCAAAGACTGAACAAGTTGCCCCAATCTCAGCACCCATATTGCAAACCGTTGCTTTACCTGTCGCCGAAATGCTGTCAGCACCTTCACCAAAATATTCGACAA
>BJGB01000101.1 GCA_014190215.1 Actinomycetes bacterium
CCAGTTGGAAGCAGACTCCTCTGCATCCATCATGGTCGTATTACGGACTCCACACCCGAGCCTGGCAACTGTGTTGCGGTGCATTGTTAGCGATGACAACTCGTAAAACTTTGATCCCTCATCGCCTTTCGGCAACTGCTGTGGCTTGGACAAGTCTTCTAGCCATTGCTTATGCGATGTACACCTACGACAATGCAACAGTCTTCCCAGGTACCGCAGCAATTGTTCCGACGCTGGCGGCAGTCGGCTTGCTATGGAGCCAGGGAAATTGGTTTGGCTCAAGAATCATTCTTGATAACAGTGTTGCGCAATGGATTGGTTCGCGTTCCTATTCAATTTACCTGTGGCATTGGCCGCTGATTGTCTTAGCGATCACCTTACGAAACAACGACAAGGTGACGTTGATTGGCGCCGTGCTGCTGGCCCTCATCCTCTCAGAAATTGGATATCGAATCATCGAGAATCCGATACGAAGTTCAATACGTATTCGCCAGCATGCCAAACGAGCATTCGCCATCGGATTGGCATGCATCGCTCTGACCATCGGTACGGGCTTGGCAATCAGCCAGGCGACATTTACTGTCGGTAGTGGCGTTGCCGAGCGGGCCGATTTTTCCGATACTTTTTATTTGGATGCGGCAATACTGAATCAAGTTTTGCCAACGAATATCCAACCCTCCTTACTTACCGCGCCCAATGACCGATCGCTCATTTACAGAAATGGGTGCCACTCATCTACTGAGAAGCCCGACGAGACAGAGAAATGTGTCTTCGGAGATCCCGAATCCGCAACCACAGTTGCTCTTTTCGGCAACTCTCATGCCGCTCAATGGTTTGAACCGTTAGAAAAAATCGCTCGCAGCGAAGCATGGCGCTTGAGAACTCTGACGGCGAGCGCATGTCCTTTTCTTGGCGGATCAAATCCAAATGTATATTGCGATACCTGGAGAGAAAATGTTCTTCAATCTATTCGCGATCAACATATAAAAGTGGTGATCATTTCACAGTTTTTCGGTTCCAAACCCGACGATACAAATCTCTCTGTCGCCCAATGGTGGACAGACGAACTCCCACTCACCATCTCTGCTCTTCGTGCGGTGGGGGCCGAACCGATCATTCTTTTAGATACCCCAAATCCACCTGAAGATACGCCAACATGTTTAAGCAGTCATCCAAACAATATTCAATTATGTGGTCCGACGACCAAAAGTTTGAGTAAGGTGGCGACAATTTCACAAGCTATTGAAAGTGTTGCCTACGAGACAGGTGTCGCTGTGATTGATCCCACTGATTGGTTCTGTCTTGATGACATCTGTCCCCCTGTTGTGGGAGATCTTTTGGTTTATCGCGACGGGCATCACATGAGTGATTTATTTGCTGGCCAACTTGACCAACTGTTGGGAAATACCTTGATTCCTCTCGTGGATCAAGCAACTCGTTGAGTGCTCTAACTGGGCTTCATCTGCGCGCTCTCGCGCGAAATCTTGATGAAGGTCCCCGAATCTTTCTTGCTCACCACTCGAAAGCGATAATTAACTCCACTCTCCAACCCAAAGACACGAGTTCTACTTCTCATTTCGACCTCGGGCCCATTTTTCCATGACAATAAATCTGTGCTGTACTGGATCAGATACGAATCCATTTCTGAGCTATCAAGACCACTACCCCAACTGACGTCAAGGGACCCTTTTTTTGCTCCAACCGTCAGTGTAGGAACGACATTTGCCACGGGGCCCTTGGTGTTGATCGCCAGGCGGGGCCCTGATGGAGCGCTGAATCCACCAGTATTTCCTGAGATCACATCCAGGTAATACGTCACTCCCTTAACAAGGTTCGTTAAGTCGCAGGAGAGCGTTACTGTGCTGCACCACAGTACGGGGCTACCACCACTGGGTCTGAGATAGGCCCGAGCCATATTTTTCGTCGCTGCACTTCCACTAGCGGCCGCTGACCAAGTCACATTTCTCGTGGTCGTTGTCGTGCCAGAGATACTCGCTGCAACATTTGTTGGAGATTGAGGAATTTCCACAACTCCGAGCAATCGCGCGGCGTTGATGATCCCCCAATCACCTTGAACTAAGAAGGTCTGATTACTTTGATCTGTTATCCGAACCTCAACATCAGCAGGAGTGAGAGAAGGATCAACAGACAACATCAGCGCCACTATTCCAGCCACAAACGGAGCAGCCATACTGGTGCCAGTTTTTAATTCGTATGTGGGCGAGCCAACTTCTGTATCACCATTATTCATCGTTGAGACAATGTCTACACCAGGCGCAGCAATATCTACCACGTCACCATAGTTAGAAAACTCTGCTGGCCTCCCTAGGTCGTCCGTGGCCGCCACGACAATCACGCCATTGCAATTCGCGGGTACAAACGTCGATGCAAGAACTTCGCTGTTCCCAGCAGCAACGACTATCACCGTTCCTCTGCTAATTGCATCATTAATGGCAGTCTGATACTGCTGAGGACAAACACCTTCGCCACCGAGTGAAAGATTGATCACCCGAGCAGGAGTTGGATTTAAAGGCAGGCTCCCAACCCGCCCTCCAGATGCCCAAGTAATCCCAGAAACGATATCCGAATCCGAGCCACCATCACGACCAAGCACTCGGACATGTTGCACCTTGACATTAGGCGCAATACCGATCACACCCCGAGAATTGTTGCCACGTGCATTGATAATTCCAGCGAGATGAGTTCCATGCCAACTACTTAGCTTGTCACCAAAAAAATCCCCGGCGTCTGAAGGATCAGAATCACGACCGTCACCGTCTCCGGCGCGATCTATGTTACTAATCATGTCGTATCCGGGGACTGTCTGACCTTCAAGATCAGGATGAACTGTTGAACCTGTATCAAGAACCGCTACGACAATTTCTTGATTGCCGCGGGTGACTAACCAAGCTTTTTGCGCCTGCACTCCGTAGGTGCCATTGAGGCCCCATAGCTCAGAGTTCACATAATAGGGATCATTGGGATTGAAGAATGGAGGAGTACTTGAAACCCGCGGAGAGGAAGTAGACCCCGTACCGCCAGAGTTTTTCGCCGACACCGAAATCCAATATGTTGATCCATCAGAAAGCCCAGCGATTGAACAACTATTTTTCGTTGACGTACAACTTGCGACCGCTGACCCACCGCTCGGTGAAGAATAAGCGCGAGCGGTGTAACTCGTGATGGCGCTCGTGCCGCGGTTGATGGGTTTAGTCCACCGAACTTGCACTTTTCCCGAGGAGGGTTCGACACGAATATTAGTTGGAGAAGTTGGGACGCTCTGAAGAGTTGCCATTGTGTTCTGACTGACGATTGGTGTCAATGGACGCGTGACATCGGTAGGAATGCTCATCTGCAGATCAGGTTCTGCCCATTCAATGCGCGGATCGGCAGTCAATTGAATTGCCATCTCACGAGCATGGCTGACACTCACAGCACGGTCTAAAAGAACTGTTGTCATGCCCAAACCAATATCAAGCCCTGGAGTTAAGTGCTCACCGACGAGAGATGAACCAGTTGCCGTCATCGGAGATTCTGTCAACGCGACGTCTTGTTCATAGGACACGATCAACTGAGAAACAAGGCCACTTCCCCGTTCAAGCACTGTTTCAAGAGAACCGATAGTGGCTCGCACTGTGGTGCTAGGTACGACGCATATGCCAAGGAAAACTGCCCCACACGCAGAGAAAACACCCAACCTTTTCATCAAGCGCAGGCTACTACTGCTTTTTGTTGCCGACCATAAGAACATAAAAGTCGTGGACAGAATTGCAGGATTATTCCTCTGCAGGTGCTTGCGCCGCTCGCTTCTGCAACTCATTGACCACGCTGGCATCAGCCAAAGTCGTCGTATCTCCCAAGTTGCGCCCTTCGGCTACATCGCGTAATAAGCGACGCATAATTTTGCCACTACGCGTCTTAGGTAACTCGGGGGTGAAATAAATCATCTTGGGCTTAGCGATTGCGCCGATCTCTTTTGCCACATGGTTGCGCAAGTCACTTTCACTCACGTCAAACCCGGTACGCAAGGTGACATAGGCAATGATCGCTTGACCAGTAGTCGGATCATTTGCCCCAACAACGGCAGCCTCAGCAACTGCCTGATGAGATACCAATGCACTTTCAACCTCAGTAGTTGAAATACGATGCCCACTCACATTCATCACATCATCAACACGACCGAGCAACCAGAGATATCCCTCAGCGTCAAGTTTGGCTCCATCGCCTGCAAAGTATCGACCAGGAAAACGACTCCAATATGTTTCTTGGTAACGATCGGGATCATTCCAAAGTCCGCGCAACATTCCAGGCCATGGGCGCGTGAGCGTTAAATATCCACCACCATGTTCAACACGATTACCGGCATCATCAACAACCTCTGCTGAGATTCCTGGGATCGGAAAAGTCGCTGAACCTGGCTTGAGCGTCGTGGCACCAGGCAACGGACTAATCATGATGCCCCCAGTTTCTGTTTGCCACCAAGTGTCAACAACCGGACATTCGCCACGACCAATGGTGTCGCGATACCACATCCACGCCTCGGGGTTAATCGGTTCACCAACTGAACCCAACAAACGCAGCGACGACATATTGTGCTTGGCGGGTTCCTCGTCACCCCACTTCATAAAAGTGCGGATGGCTGTCGGAGCAGTGTAAAAAATAGTCACGCCGTATTTCTCGACAATTGACCATAAGCGATCGTTTGCTGGATAGTTGGGTACACCCTCATAAATCACTTGCGTAGCACCATTTGATAGTGGTCCATAGACGATGTAACTGTGGCCGGTGATCCAACCCACATCCGCCGTACACCAATAGACATCTGTCTCAGGGTGCAGATCAAAGACATACTTATGTGTATAGGTCACGTGAGTGAGATAGCCGCCCGTGGTGTGCATAATGCCTTTGGGTTTGCCTGTAGTCCCAGATGTATACAAAAGGAATAGCAACTGTTCACTATCCATTGCCTCGGCGGCGCACATAGGATCCGCCGTTGACATCAAGTCGTGATACCAGTGGTCACGACCAGCGACCATATTCACTTCGTTGCCCCCACGCCTGACAACAACCACATGTTCAATCGTTGGCGTATTCGCTATGGCTTCATCGGCAGCAGGCTTGAGAGCAAACACATCTCCACGGCGATACCCACCATCGGCAGTAATCAAAACTTTTGCCTCGGCATCATTGATTCGATCGGCTAGCGCTTGCGATGAGAAACCACCGAAGACCACGCTGTGAGCCGCTCCAATGCGCGCGCACGCCAACATTGCAACCGCTGCTTCAGGAATCATTGGCAAATAAATGTTGACACGATCGCCCTTGTTAACGCCGAGAGATTTCAAGACATTAGAAAACTTTTGTACATCATCAAGTAACTGCGAATAAGTGATAGTGCGGGTATCGCCTGGCTCGCCCTCCCAATGAATGGCTACCTTGTCCCCCCTGCCAGCCAACACATGACGATCTAGACAGTTGTATGAGACGTTGAGTTTGCCACCGATGAACCACTTTGCGTAGGGAAGATCCCACTCACAGATGGTGTGCCAGTCCTGATCCCAGTGCAGCAGTTCAGCTGCCTGTTGAGCCCAAAAACCTTCGTCATCGGTTGCCGCCTGATCATAGAGATGAGTCCCAATGGCTAATGAGTTTGTCTTGAACTCCGTTGATGGTGCGAACTTGCGATTCTCTAATAACAGATCATCGATATTTACTGGCGTGTCATCAGTTGACATATTCCCTCCACGGTACGGCGTGAAATTTTCTTTGACCTCAACTACTCAACTCTAAGCGCCGAGACATACGAGGTCATGCATCGTGGCGTTTGAAGCGCGCGAGGGCGAACAAACTGATAGCAAGAATCCACAGTCCGAAATACCCGACTGATCCCCAACGACCAAAGTCCATTTCGTAGTCTTCAAGACGCAACGAGTTCAAACCAGTTTGGAACGGCATCCATTTAAAGATTGATTCGCTAATAGCCACCGACAGAAGACTACCGATGAGCGATTCAAGGAGCAATGGCCACAAAACCAAAACAGTAACGGCACTCGGTGGGTTGCGCGTCAAAGTTCCGATCGCCATGCCAAGCAGCGAGACCAAAACACTCATTGCAATCAGTGCTAAATATGCCTGACCCATGTCGCCGTTGGACAACTTGCCCACAGCACCACGTGAATCCAATATTGCTTCCCCTGCAGTATTGCCAACCAAAATAATGAATGCAGTAAGTCCACCCGACAAGATTGCGAGCACAATGCCTTTGGCGACATAGGCGCGAATTCGGCGAGGATTCGCCGCCAATGTGAGTCGAATTGTTCCTTGCGAATATTCCTGAGTGATGGCTAACACCCCAATAATTCCGAATAGCAAGACACTCAGAGAGCCACTTCCTAATAGAACAACCGAAACTGTTGCATCATCAACCGAGTAAACATCAATGAACGCCGTGGTCAGCAAGGTGATCGCCAAGGGCAAGATGACCGCAAAACACGTCATCGTGATATTGGAGCGAACCGTACGTAACTTCAACCATTCACTACGAATGAGTGCAATCATGAGCCAACTCCCTTCGACTGGGTATCGGCATGTCCGTGATATTGCACGGCATCGGCGGTGACTTCTAAGAATGCGTCCTCCAGCGAACCAGTTTGTATTGATAACTCGTGCAACACCACATTGTTCTTGGCCGCAAGTTCACCAATCATCGCCGCTTCCACACCGTGGAATTCGGCGAGATCACTCCCCATGGAAACATGCATGCCCTGCTCTTGAGCTAACGACACCAGGGACGTCAGTTGTGGACTTTTCACCACAACCCATTTCTTGGCATATTGATCAATAAAATCAGAAACCGTACATTCTGTAATCAGTCGACCTTTACCAATCACAATCAGGTCATCAGCCATGAGGGCCATTTCTGAAAGTAAGTGGCTACTCACCAAAACCGAGCGACCCTGCGATGCCAAGTGCTTAAGCATTTCGCGAATCCAACGAATTCCTTCCGGGTCGAGACCATTTGCTGGTTCATCCAAGATGACAACTTTTGGATCCCCCAACATCACCGCTGCAATTCCGAGGCGTTGCTTCATACCTAACGAGAATTGACCAACACGCTTTTTTGCGACATCCATCAAACCCACGAGTTCAAGAACTTCATCAACACGTTTGGGTGACATTGCGTTGCTCATTGCTAGCCATCGCAAATGATTACGAGCGGTTCGACCCGAATGTGCGTTTCCGGCATCGAGCAAGGTGCCCACTTCATGAAGTGGTTTCTTGAGTTCTCGATAGGACTTTCCGTCGAAGAGGGCCGTCCCCGACTGCACGCTGTCAAGGCCGATCATGCAGCGCATTGTCGTGCTCTTTCCCGAACCGTTTGGCCCAAGAAAACCCGTCACACTTCCGGGCTTCACTGTAAAGGAGAGAGAGTCAACTGCAATCGTTGAACCGTACTTCTTGGTTAAACCCTCAACGCTGATCATCCTTGTAACTTAGTCCACTCCATCACGGTAAAACCGCCAACCCCCGAAGTCTCAAGTAATGCTTCGGCTTCACTGATTCGGCTGCGCATTTTCATTGCCCGCAACCCTGGTCGCGCTGATTCTTCATTCCAGATTCGTTTGCCCTCTTCAACTAATTCATCAATGCCCCACAATTGCAAAAACTGTGATTGTGAGCGCACAGAATCTGGTTGCCCACACATCGTAATGATCTGGTCAATGCACACATCGGCTGTGATGTCTTGTAAACCAACGTTACGTAGATAGTGCGCTCCCTTTTCGTGACCCGCATATGTACGTAACCACTCGCGCCAAGGTCGGTGAGAAAGTTCACTGGTTAATGCCACCGAATAATCAATGACGACCAATCGTCC
>BJGB01000102.1 GCA_014190215.1 Actinomycetes bacterium
ACGCTGACTGCGTCAATTCGTGCTTTTCGCAAACGCGAGGTGATGATTGAGAGGCGCTCAGTCTCGCGGGTTTCAGCGCCAAACGACTTGACCACCATTACACCGTCAAAACTCTCATGAACTGCTGCCGATAGGGAACCCAGTTCATCTTGAGCGAGATCAAACCATCGATCCACGCGACGTTGATACATCACATTCAATAAAATCAGAAGCGGAAAAACGCTTGTGGCCGCTATGCCCAACCAAATATCAGTCGAGATGAGACCCATAGCGGCGATCACCATCATTAAAAGAACACTGCTGGCATAGGGCAAAGGGGCCAACACCGCCACGGAGGCTTCACAATCAACACCTGCGCGCGTGATCAAATCTCCGGTGGACTGCTGTCGATGCCAGGAGACCGGCTGAGCGACTAAAGCATCCACGACTTGCGCTGTGAGAGACTCGGCGGTGCGCCACTGCGCTTTTCCAGCCCATGTCCGGCGAATGACCACACCCACAGCACGAATCAAAGAGAGACCCACAAGCAACCCGAACGTTGCCGCTATTCGTTTGACCGAGATCTCACCTGTCGCAAAGCGCGTCACAATCACTTCATCAATCACCCACCGTAATGCCCATGAGGAGGCGACCGTACAGACCGCAAAAACGGCCGCACCTGCCATTGATACAGCAAACAACCCAGGATGAAAACTCACCAAAGTTTTGAGAAGTACGAACGCTCTTCGGAATCGACGATTCTGACTCTCAGGCTTGGGCACAACGAATTCCTAGCAGTAACGTAGGCATATGGAAATTGCTTTACCCAATCAACTTAATCTTGGTTTGCTTATCTTGCGCTTGTGTTTGGGATTGTTTCTGGCATACCACGGGTACAACAAAGTCTTCGGTGCGGGCGGGCTTGCTGGGACCTCGAGCTGGTTTGCGAGTATGGGCATGAAGTGGCCTAAGTGGCAGGCCCGTTTGGCTGCTAGCACTGAAATAGGAGCCGGGCTGATGCTGGCAGTTGGATTGTTGACTCCACTTGCCGCCGCAGGCGTTATTGGAATCATGGTCGTGGCGATCTATACGGCACATGGCAAAGTCGGTTTTTTTATCTTCAAACCAAATCAAGGTTGGGAATATTGCGCCACAATCTTGTTAGGTGCTTTGGCGGTTGGCACCATCGGTGCTGGAGACTGGTCTGTAGATAACGCTATTGATTTCTCGGTACCAGGTTGGAACTCGCTCGTGATCACCGCTGCCCTTGGAATTGGCGGAGGAATTTTGCAGATGCTCATTTCTTATCGCCCCGTTAAAGCATCGTGAGTATTTCCCGCCAACCTGTCAAAGTATTATTGACTTTTATTTCTCTTGGCATAGCCGTCTTTTGGGTCTGGGCACTATTTTTCCCTCCTTCCAGAGACAATGTGGCCGCATTGGATGACACTTCCTGGTCAATACGAGCCAACGCATTGTGCCAAGAAGCGAATCTTCAGCGAGATACTTTGGTTGACCTGAGACGCATTAATACTGTTGGCCCCAACGCTTTGTCAGAGCGCGCCGACATTATTGATGAAGCCACAGCGATCATTCAGAAAATGCTTGATGATGTCACTTCGCAACAGTTAGCCAGTCCGCAAGACCAAGAGCGAGTTGATACATGGAGAGATATTTTTCAGGACTGGATCAACGCTCGAATCGCCTACACGGCGATATTGCGCACAGGCGAAAACGCCCCTTTTGCAGAGTCAATGGTCGAAGGTTCACCAGCATCAACATTGATTGATTATTTCGCTCAAGCGAATCGCATGAAGTCGTGCGGCGCACCAAAGGACCTAGCGGTTTAAGAAATCACGGGTTCCCAAGCACCATTGACGTAGCGTCTCACGACTTTGGCTGGCGAACCAACGGCCACGCTGAAAGACGGAATATTTCCGGTCACAACACTGTTTGCTCCAATGACTACGTGTTCCCCGATGTCAGCTCCTGGCAGAACGACAGTCCCATACCCAAGCCAAGAACCGTTGCCGATACGCACTGCCTTCTCTGGCATGGTCTGCACTGAAATCGGACGCGAGATGTCCTCATACCCATGATTTTGGTCGGTGATATACACGTTGTGCCCTGTCCACACATCATCACCTATCTCGATGGAGAAGTGCCCAACAATGCCTGTACCTTTTCCGATCAAGCAACGATTCCCAATCGTCACAATTCGATCGCTCAAACATTGTTGACCAGGAACCATTCCAGCGGAGAGGGTGCAATATGGACCAATCATTGTGTTACGCCCTATATGGATAAACCGCTCATTAAATATTGTGTTCGCCGGAAAGCAGATCACGCTCTGTTCTCCAAAACTGCCAAACAGTTTTCCTTTCTTCGTTGATCCTCCGATGGCACCCGATTCAATAGCCATCTCCCAGAGGTAATGCACGAGACCGGAGAAGCGTCGATTACGCCATGCATGCCAGCGTCCCAAAGGTTGTGCCTCAAAGGCTGGCTGATCAGTCACTCTTAGAGAATATCTACACCCGAGACATTTCTTGAGAGGAGAACAAAATTGCGTTGTATTACCCACAACTCTGCCAACATAGGACGATGGCAGACTTACGAAGCGTCCACTACTCAGGTTCATTGACTGATGTTGGAGCGATCAAGGTGGGACATTTCAGTCGCACAGGCAATGGCTATTTGACTGGAACCACCGTTGTTTTGACTGGGCAGGGTGCCGTTGCTGGAGTTGACGTGCGCGGCGGCGGTCCAGGAACTCGGGAAACCGATGTCCTGCGACCAGAAAATTTGGTGCAACGGGTACACGGAATCGTCCTCACGGGAGGAAGTGCTTACGGTCTAGGTGCAGCCCAAGGTGTCATGGACGAACTTGAGGATCAGCACATCGGGTACCCAGTAGGTGAATCTCCACAATGGGTCGTACCCATCGTTCCCGCCGCCGTGATTTTTGACCTCGGGCGAGGCGGTGATTTTAGGATGCGTCCTGATGCATCTTTTGGTCGTCGAGCGGCAAAGAGAGCAAGCAGTCACACCGACCTCATGGGCGCAGTTGGAGCGGGGATGGGAGCCCGTTCTGGTGGACTCCGCGGAGGTCTTGGTATGGCCAGTATTACCGTCGCTGATGGTGCGATCGTCTCAGCTTTGGCGGTCGTTAACTCCATCGGTTCCGTGATTAATCCCGAGACAGCACTGCCTTGGGACCTGAATCAGGGACGGCTTCACAAGCCGTCAGCCATAGATCGTCGTCGATTGATCAATTATCTTTCCTCTCTGCAGCAGGGAAACAAAATGCCCACTTCGCCGAGTTTGAATACAACGATCGGCGTCGTCGCCACTAATCAAATTCTCACCAAGTCCGAATGCAAGAAATTTGCCTCTGTTGCCCATGACGGTCTTGCTCGCGCTATCCGCCCAGCGCACCTGATGAACGATGGTGACACAATCTTCGGCTTATCCGTCGCCCATGGAGATCTCACGCTTGAGGCTAGGGACCCAGCCTTCATTGATCCCCATGGACGCCCGGCTTTTCTGAATGCGATCTTGGCCGCTGGAGCCCAAGTTTTTTCCCGAGCCTGCACCGAAGCCATTTTGACCGCCACCTCAACGAAGAACCTGCCCTGTTATCGAGAACTGTGCCCCTCGGCTTTTAGCGACATGCCCTAAATCACAAAAAATAAATGCCTCACTAGCCAAACTCGCTGTTCAAGTCGCTAGTTTCCGATTGGGCGTTGGCCCGGTTTGTGCCCTATTAATCCCCTGACCCTGCTTGAGGCCACCTATGTCAACGACAAATGATGATCGTAGAAAAGTGACTGTGCCCGACCTTGCCAGTTGGAAAACACAAGGTCGGCGAATGACGATGATCACCGCCTATGACTTCACCTTCGCGAGACTGGTTGATCTTGCGGGAATCGACATGATTCTCGTCGGAGATTCAGTAGGTATGGTCGTGCAGGGCGCGGATAATACGCTCGCGGTTGATCTACAAGAAATGGCTTACCACGTTCGTTGCGTGGCGCGTGCTCGCACCAAAGCTCTCGTTGTCGGCGACCTTCCTTTCGGTTCATATCAGGTCAGTCCCGAACAGGCGGTTCATTCCTCAATTGAACTGATGAAGAATGGTGCACAATGCGTCAAGCTTGAGGGTGGCGTACATATGGCAGATACCATCGCCGCCATTACTCGCGTGGACATACCCGTGATCGGACACATCGGATTGACCCCGCAAAGTTTTCATCGCATGGGTGGATTTCGTATTCAGGGTCGCTCTGAAGGAATGGAAGCTGGCGGACGTGAACGAATCCTCGAAGACGCTCATGCCGTTGAGCAGGCTGGTGCTTGTGCCGTCGTTCTTGAGGGTATGCCAATGGAACTCGCTAAGGAAATTACCGAAAAGGTGAGTATCCCAACGATTGGTATCGGTGCTGGAATTCATTGTGATGGACAAGTCCTCGTGCTTCATGATGTGCTCGGACTGTGTGATTCGAAGTATCGCTTTGCAAAGCACTACACAGATATTCGTACACCCACGATTGAGGCGACTCGGTCGTTCATCCGTGACGTGCAGTCCGGAATCTTCCCGGACGACGAACATACATTCCACTGACTTCCATGAGAATCGTTGAGGCGGCGAGAGAATTAAGTGATCTGTCTTACGCGGTCAAGCAAGGCGGCCAAAAGGTTGCTCTAGTTCCAACGATGGGCGCACTTCATGAGGGACATCGTTCGCTTATTCATATGGCACAGCAACACGCCGAATTTGTCATCGTGAGTATTTTCGTGAACCGGTTGCAATTCAATAACGAAGTGGACTTCGAGACATACCCCGTAACGCTTGAAGATGACATCGCGATCTGTCGTTCCAGCGGCGTCAGTGCTCTGTACATGCCTAGTAGCAGAAGCATGTATCCAGAATCTTTTTCAACATCTGTGGAGGTTTCGGGGCTGACCGCACGCTTTGAGGGCGCCTCCCGACCTGGGCATTTCTCGGGCGTGACAACGGTGGTGACAAAACTATTAACTGCATCGGCTCCAGATATCGCCATCTTTGGTCAAAAAGACTTCCAACAGTTTGCCGTCTTAAGAAAACTCGTTGACGATCTTGATATACCAACTGAAATGATGATGGCACCGACAATTCGCGAAGAGGATGGATTGGCGCTCTCAAGTCGAAATGTTCGCCTGAGTGCAGAGTCAAGACAACTCGCAGTCTTAATCTCACAGGGGCTTTTTCATTCACTGTCACTTTTCCAATCTGGAATTCGCGCTACACAAGAATTGATTGAGGCTGCCCGCCAGAC
Source organism: Actinomycetes bacterium (assembly GCA_014190215.1). Lineage (GTDB taxonomy): Bacteria > Actinomycetota > Acidimicrobiia > Acidimicrobiales > Ilumatobacteraceae > Casp-actino8. The sequence goes on from BJGB01000102.1 coordinate 5,298, forward strand.
CTGTATCGGCGAAATTGAGATTGATTACATTGCAATCGTTGATCCGCAGAGACTTGAGAGTGTTTCGGAAGCCCATGTGGGTGATGTACTGCTATTTGCGGGCACTATTGACGGTATCAGGTTGATCGACAACATCATCTTTTGTGCCTAAGGTAGGCAGATGACGACTCTGCCAGGTTGCCTATGGGATGATTTCTCTTCTGCACAATCCTGCAATGAGGCGGATTCCATTCCTTCAACGGCAGATGTCGTGATCGTTGGAGCTGGATTGACTGGGCTCTGGTCGGCTCATTACCTACAGCAACGTTTTCCACTGTGGAGAATATGCATATTGGAAAAAAACTCAGTGGGATTTGGCGCGAGTGGTCGAAACGGTGGTTGGTGCTCATCGTTGCTACCGATGTCTCTTGAATCGCTGGAGAAGTCCCATGGTGCCGTTCTCGCTACGGCGATGCAATGTGCAATGCATGACACCATTGATGAGATTGATCGCCAAATCACCGCAATAGGCATTAACTGTGATTTCCACAAAGGTGGATCAATCGATGTTTGTCGTTCCCAATCGCAGTTGCGAAAAGCACGCACTCGGGTCAATACGGCTCGCAGATTTAACATTGATGCCGATCATCTACGAATTCTCTCGGCCAGTGAAACTCGTTCAGTTGTCAACATGCAGGGAGCACTTTCAGCGGTTTTTGATGCAGACAGTGCAGTTTTACATCCAAGAAAGTTGGTGAATGGATTAGCACAAAGTCTTCGGCAACGCGGTGTTGAAATTTATGAGGGAGTGGAAGTACGCTCCTTCTCCCCTACTCGAGTACACACGAGTAAAGGCGAGATTGATACTGCGGTCATTATTCGGGCAACAGAGGCCTTCTCTTCTTCATTAAAAGGTCACAGTCGGGAGATCTTGCCACTGTATTCCTTAATGATCGCCACCGAACCTCTCACCCAGACGCTGTGGGATGACATTGGTTTGAAAGACCGCACAACATTTAATGACGGTCGAAATTTGATCATCTACGGTCAAAGAACAGCCGATGGTCGACTCGCATTCGGCGGACGAGGTGCTCCATACCATTTTGGCTCTGCGATTCGTCCGCACTTCGATCGCAATATAAAGGTGCGCGAAATGCTGGAGCACACGCTGCTGGAATTATTCCCCATTCTTCAAGGTACTGCGTTTACACATCACTGGGGTGGCCCATTAGGAGCTGCTCGTGATTGGCACAGTTCGGTGACCTTTGATCGCGCTACGGGGATTGCTACCGCTGGCGGATACGTCGGTGATGGTGTCGCCACAGCCAATATGGCTGCGCGCACCTTGGCTGACCTCATCAGTGGACAACAAAGTCATCTCACCACTCTCCCGTGGGTCAATCATTTGTCGCGTAAATGGGAGCCTGAACCCATCAGATTTTTCGCCGTAAATACAATGACTAAACTTGCTTCAATCGCCGACAATCGCGAAGCAAAAACAGGTCGTGAGTCAAAGATGATTGAGAATCTGCTTTCACGTTTGACTTCTTAACGATGCTGCGCCAAATCCGTCTGATGCATCACATAGCGCACAGAGAACACTCCGTCGCCAGACAATATTCCACCACGAGCAAATAACCGGCCGTGTTGCCAATTTGAGAGGCCGAGTTCAGGACGTGCCAAAGCGTATTGACCGTCTACCCATCTAGTGAATCCATCACCGACAAAGGGCGCCTCACAGAGCCGATAGACAATCTCAAAATCTCTCTCGTCCTCAGAGATAACTCCAACCACAAATCGCGGACTATAGGTATTGAACAACTCGCAACTTTCCTCAAGCGACTCCGTGAAACGGATGGTTACTTCAGGTTGCTGCTCCCACTCCCATTCTTCGGCCAAGTAGTCGTCTCCCTGATGCACATGCAACTCAACTTCATCGGATCGCTTCAAACTCTGCTTGATTTTGAGTTCGTCGGCAACCGAAGCACAGTGGATAATTGCTTCAGTGGACCTCGATGCAGATGCCTCGGTGATCCCCTGTAGAACTGCGGCTAAGAGGCCTGGTGAACTGGGCAAACAAATGACATTGGCAGTGTTACATACCTTGCGGTCAAGTGAATGGCGAACGCAAGCCGTGACGCGCTCTGGTGAGGCAGAGTCAGCGACCAAGATCCACGCTCCACCAGTTCCATGCAGGCTCACTGGTATCCCAGATTGGCGAGCAACCGCACCTAACTGGCTGACTGCTTGTCCACTTCCGCGAGCCACAGCAAGGCACAGCCCATGATGAGAAAACAGTGCGTACCCAGAAGATCTCTCAGCAGAATCAATCAACTGAACTGCGCCATCAGGGAGCCCACTTGACTTCAGCGCCGGCAAGAGAGCACAAGCCATAATCTCACGAGCAGTTTCCAAGGCGTCACTGCCTATCCGAAACACGACAGTGTTGCCTGAACGCAAAACACCCGTCGCATCGGCAAAAACATTTGGTCGTCCCTCAAATACAAAACCAACTACTCCTAAAGGGGAACGCCTTTCTTGCACTTCCCAGTTTGTATGTTCAACCGAGTTAGCCAAGACA
>BJGB01000103.1 GCA_014190215.1 Actinomycetes bacterium
CGGAGAACTCCATCAGCGTAAGACCACCCACGTCCTTGGGCGTGCATATCTCTGGAACTCGCCTGCTCAGTAGGTTGCAAGACCTAGCTGACATCGGTCCTATTGCTGGTGGCGGGTCCTGTCGTTTGGCACTCACCGATGAAGATCGGCTCGGCCGTGACTTGATCGTGAACTGGATGAAAGATCTCGGGTTGTCAATATCGATCGACGGCATCGGCAACATAGTTGGCACCTGGGATGTCGGGTGCGGCGCCCCTGTGATGACTGGTAGCCACATCGATACTGTGCGAACTGGAGGCCGTTACGACGGAAATCTGGGTGTACTGGCGGGCCTTGAAGTCATTGAAACCCTAATGGCGGCTCAAATGTCCCCACCCCGACCCATGAGCGTCGCCGTTTTTACCAATGAGGAAGGGGCCCGCTTCCAGCCCGACATGATGGGTTCTTTAGTTTTTGCTGGTGGCCTAGCGCTTGAGGAAGCATTGAACACTGTTTCCATTGATGGTGCCGTGTTGGCCGACGAATTGAACCGTATTGAATACGCCGGTTCATCCCCGAGCCCAGGTGCAATACCCCACGCCTTCGTTGAGCTACATATTGAGCAAGGTCCACTACTCGAGGCACAGGGCGTGCGATTCGGTGCAGTCACTGGAGTCCAAGGAATTTCTTGGCAGGAAGTGCTCATTGAGGGTCAGAGCAACCATGCAGGGACCACCCCCATGTCACTGCGACACGATCCGGCATTTGTGGCGGCGAAGATCACCGTATTTTTACGTGACTTGGCTGAGCGCTTAGGCGGGCATCAAGTCTGTACCGTCGGCAAAATTGACTTACATCCCAACCTTATTAATGTCGTACCAAAATCAGCTCTCCTTACTCTTGATATTCGAAATACCGATGAACTCATTTTGCAACAAGCGGAGTCTGAAGTTGCCGAGTTCATGAACGCCCTTGCTCACTCCGAAGGCGTCAGCATCACGACAAGGATCTTGGCGCGTTTTGAACCAGTTGTGTTTGACGCTCGGGTTATTGACTTAATTGAATGTCTCACCGAGAGCCATGGGCACTCCGTCATGAGAATGCCATCTGGAGCAGGTCACGATGCGCAGATGTTGGCGAGGGTATGCCCCTCATCAATGATTTTTACACCATCGGTCTTAGGTATCAGCCACAATCCTGCAGAATTTACTGAACCCGATGACCTCATTGCTGGCGCGAATATTTTATTAGACACGATGTGGCAGTTAGCGCACGTGAATTTTGACGAGAAAACAGGAGATTGACGATGAACTCTCTATCTCGCATGGTTGTCGTCGGTGCCGCACAATTAGGCCCGATTCAAAAGCATCATTCTCGAACCGAAGTCGTAGCGCGTCTAATCGCTCTATTACGTGAAGCCAAATCGCGCGGTTGTGATCTTGTCGTTTTTCCTGAACTTGCATTAACAACTTTTTTCCCGCGATGGTTTGCGGAAGACATTACCGAGACAGACCATTGGTACGAAAGCAGCATGCCCAGTTCTGAAACTCAGCCACTTTTTGACGAAGCCAAAAAACTAGGAATTGGTTTTTGCTTGGGTTACGCCGAACTCACTACGCCAGATGAGGCAGGTGTAAGACACCGTTACAACACTCAGATTTTAGTTGAAAAAGATGGATCGGTCGTCGCTCACTACCGCAAGGTCCATATTCCTGGTCACGCCCATCATGAACCTGATCGCCCATTTCAACACGCTGAACGTTACTATTTTGAACCAGGAACAGAAGGCTTCGGAGTTTGGCATTGTTTTAATGGACTCGTTGGAATGATGATTTGCAACGACCGTCGCTGGCCTGAGTCATATCGTGAGATGGGTTTGCAGGGCGTCGAGTTAATCCTCTGTGGATACAACACTCCTATTCACTATGTTCCCGATCCAAGCCAAGATATTCTCCAGGGTTTCCACAACTCCCTAGTTATGCAATCAGGGGCTTACCAAAATGGAACATGGGTTGTCGGTGTCGCCAAGGCTGGCGTCGAAGAAGGTGTTGACTCACTCGGCCAAACTTCTATCGTGGCACCGAGTGGAGAAATAGTTGCGCGAACACTCACCACTGACGATGAACTTATTGTGGCGTCATGCGATCTTGATTGGTGCCAGCGCTATAAAAATACGCTCTTTGATTTTGACAAATACCGACGTCCAGAAATGTATCAACGCATCACTCGCCAGCGTGGAGCGATTGTGAAGCCAAAGCCATGACCGATACACGAAATGCTCAAGCCGATATCCAAGAAGGCACGCGAGTAGCCCTTCGAGTCAACGGGCGTGACGTCACGGTGGATTCGTCTCACCCCCATCTTCTTGCAGCCTTACGAGAAGAACTAAATATCACCTCTGCGAAAGATGGGTGTTCGCCGACTGGCCAATGCGGATGCTGCACCGTGTTAATAGACGGAAAAGTGATTGTCAGTTGCCAGCAATCGCTGACCAAAGTCGCTGGAAAGACCATCGTCACCTTAGAAGGCCTACCTCTTGAAGAAAGAGATTCGTACGCCAATGCTTTTGCTGCTTGCGGGGCTCTGCAATGTGGTTTTTGTATTCCTGGAATCGTCATGCGCGCAAAAGGACAAATAGACAAAAAGGGAGCGGCTCTCACAAAGGGAGATATGTCGCGCCATCTTGGAGCAAATCTTTGTCGGTGCACTGGATATGTCAAGGTCCTTGAGGCCATCGAATCTGTGGCCCTCGGCGAAAATCTCCATCCAGTACAACCCACGGGCATCGGCTCTGGGGGAATGAAGTATGAAGCCAAAGAATTAGCCCTCGGTGATCGGGGTTACATTGACGACCTACGCGTCCCCGGAATGCTGCATGCTTCATTAGTCCTCACCAAACATGCACGGGCAGATATCAATGGGATCAATACGACGCAAGCCCTCTCTTCGCCCGGAGTTGTCGCGGTTTTTACTGCTGCAGATATACCTGGTGAATTAAAGGTGGGATTGATCTATAAAGACTGGCCGATCATGATCCCCGTCGGTGGTCGAACGAGTTATGCGGGCGATGTTTTGGCAGTAGTCGTGGCTGATACCCGACTCAACTCTCGCAACGCAACAGCGTTGGTCGATGTCGACTATTCTCCACTGACGCCAATAACAGATGCAGCACTAGCGATTCAGTCCGATGACGTAGCTGTTTGGGGAACTCAGTCAAATGTGTTGAGTCGTAGCGCTTACCAACGCGGGGACGTGGACGCGGCCCTCGCCTCAAGCAAGTTCGTCGTTGATGAATCATTTAGCACACAGAGAATTGAACACGCATTTCTAGAACCAGAAAGCACTCTTGCCGTGCCTTCACTCAACGACGGTGTGCGTCGTCTACATGTCTACTCAGGTGGGCAAGGAGTGTGGGATGACCGCAATGACATCGCTCGCGTTCTAGGTATCGATCATTCGCACATTACGGTGGAACTTTTGTCTAATGGTGGTGCGTTCGGTGGCAAGGAGGACATGAGTAATCAAGCCCAAACTGCCTTAGCAGCGTGGCTCCTCAATGTCCCCGTCAAAGGCACTTTGTCGCGCGAAGAGTCATTGCTGATTCACGCCAAACGTCATCCCATTGAGATGCGTTACACCGCTGGCTGCGATGCGGAAGGACGTCTCACAGCACTGAAGGTTCGAGCAATCGGTGATAGCGGTGCGTATGCCAGCGTCGGAATGAAAGTCTTGGAGCGTATGGCTGGGCACGCTAGTGGTCCCTATGCATTGGACAATATTGATGTGGAGGCCATTGCCGCCCGCACGAATAACCCCATTTGCGGAGCGTTTCGTGGCTTTGGGGCTAATCAGGCACAATTCGCCATGGAAGGGGTCATGGACCGACTGGCGCATATGGTCGGCATCTCTGGCTGGGAGATACGCAAACGCAATGTCATTCACCCTGGTTCAATCTGGGGACCCGGACAAATCATGAACGATGGTTGCCTCGGTGCGGATATGTGTCTTGATGAAATTAAGCCTTTCTATGACGAAGCTGTCGCCGCTGGACATGCCGTAGGTCTGGGACTTGGGTTGAAGAACAGTGGACTCGGTAACGGATTTAAAGAACTGAGTGGAGCAGTCGTTCATTTTCGTAGCGATGGAATTGTTGAAGTGAGACACGGTTGGACTGAGATGGGCCAAGGTATCAATACCGTGGCGTTACAAGTTGTTGTTCATGAACTCGGTATTGACCCAGAACGGATTCGTGTCATCGTCGACACGACGCGTGAATTGGGTTTTGGTCAGACGACAGGTTCACGTGGCACTTTGATGGGTGCCGGTGCTGTGAAGGCTGCCTGTGAGGCCGCTCGTGCCGCGAATTTGGCTGTCGGCGTGGATCACTACGGGGAATATCGAATTAATTGGACTCAGAAAATTGGCGAGGTTGAAAACCCTGTCATCCATTCCACTTTTGGATATGCATCACAATTGGTTGTTGTGGATCGAGAGACTGGAAAGATCTCGCAAGTTGTGGCAGCCCATGATGTTGGGCGTGCGGTCAATCCCACTCTGTGCGAAGGACAGATCGAAGGTTCAATCCATATGGGTCTTGGTTATGCCCTGACAGAGGATTTCCCATCTGATCCCGCCACCGGCTTCCCCACCGTGACGACATTGCGCGGTCTTGGCATCATCCGCGCCAAAGATATGCCTCCAGTCAAAGTGATTCTCGTTGAATCCCCCGAGCCCAATGCCCCTTATGGCATCAAGGGAGTCGGTGAAATTGGATTAGTACCAACCGCAGGCGCAGTCGCTGCCGCATTGTTTGATTACGACGGTCTGTGGCGCACAAAATTACCGATGCGACCCGCAACCGGAGATGACGATTAACCGTGCCTGCTACGACGCCTGGGATGATCTGCGGGCATCATCATTTGTATTCATCGCTGGCCCGCGGAATGCCTGCTCCCCCCGTTGCGCCGACAGACTTCTTAAGTATTTTGCAACAAGTTTGGTGGCGACTTGATGTGGCTCTCGATCTGGAGATGATCTATTGGTCCGCCAAGTTGGGAGCTATGGAAGCCCTCATGAGCGGCACGACAGGAATCATCGATCATCACGAAAGCCCATCGGCAATCGAAGGAAGCCTTGATGTGATCGCCCAAGCGTGTCAAGAAGTCGGAGTTCGTGTGATCTGCTCCTATGGCGTTACGGATCGTCACGGTCCCGACGGAGCCAAACGTGGTCTACAAGAGAATGAGCGTTTTATACGCGCTGGCGGGCACGGCATGGTGGGAGTGCACGCGGCTTTTACATGTTCTGATGAACTGCTACAACAATCCGCAGACCTGGCACATGATCTCGGTGTCGGCGTTCATATACATGTCGCAGAAGGCGCAAACGACAGTGACGCTGGGCGCAGATTGGAACACTTAGCCCAAGACGACTGGCTCCTCGTGCACTGTGTTCACCTCGATCGCCAACTCAAGGGCACAATTGCCCACAATCCCCGCAGCAATATGAATAATGGTGTTGGCTACGCATTCCCAGCGCGTGCTACCAACAAAGTGATTTTAGGAACTGATGGAATTGGAGCCGACATGCTCGAGGAAATGCGCCTTGCATATGTTGCAGGTCGCGCCCACGATCTCACGATCACCCCGCTAATAGCCCAAGATTGGATTAAGAATTCGTATCACTTCATGCCGGAATGCAAAAGCGATTCCGTGACATGGAATTACGACAGTGTTGAAAGTCCATGGCACACCGCCTTCACACCGGGGATTCGCGCCCTCGAGATCACATCGTCCAGCGGAGAAAAACTTCTCACCGACGGACGACCCGTGCGCGTTGACCTTGATGAGACGAGAGCGAAAGCCGCCGAATCAGCCCGAAAATTATTTGCACTGCTATGAGTAAGTATCCAAAAACTTTCGCAACAAAGGTCGGAACATGAAACAATCTGTAGCAATCTATTTACAAGATGCTCATCCCATTCGTGAGGGTATGGCGTTTGCTCAATACGCCGAGAGCAAGGGCTTCGATGCTGTATGGCAGGCGGAAAGTCGGTTAGTGCGTGAGGCGACCGTACCGATGGCTGCCTTTGCCAGTGTCACCGAGCGAATCAAGGTCGGTAGTGGCGTCGTAGATTGCTGGAGTAGAAATCCTGCACGACTAGCAGCCACTTTTTCCACACTGGATGATTTAGCTCCAGGCCGAGTCATTCTTGGCATAGGCGCATGGTGGGATCCACTTGCGCAAAAGGTCGGCATTGATCGTAGTAAGCCCTTGCGAGTCATGCGTGAGATTGTCACTTCGGTACGTGCCTTATTGCATAACGAAACTGTCACTTTTCACGGTGAATACGTTCATTTAGACGGCGTGGAACTTGATTATGTGTACCAAGACCGGCGACCTAAAGACGTGCCCATCTATATCGGTGCGACAGGTATGCAGATGATGGAACTCACTGGTGAAATTGCCGATGGTGTCGTACTTAATTATCTCGTCTCACCTGACTACAACGATCAAGCTTTAGAGGCATTGGCGCGCGGTGCCCACAAAGCCGGTCGCTCGCTTGATGACATCGACCGCCCGCAGTTGGTTGTTTGCAGTGTTCACGAAGATCGCCAGACCGCACTCGACATGGCCCGACTGATGGTCACTCAATACCTCGGTCAACAACCGCACATCATGAAGGCTTCAGGCGTTCCACAATCCTTACTCGATAAAGTTGCAGAAGTTTTGACCTGGCCTGCTACTCACGAGCAGGTAGAAGTTGCCAGCAAATTGGTCCCCGACGAAATCGTCGAGTTACTGACTGCGAGCGGAACGCCCGATGAAGCGAGAGCAAAAGTCGAGCACTACATTGACCACGGTTGCACTAGCCCAATTTTGTATCCCCTAGGAGACGTGACGGCGACAATTGACGCTTTCGCTGATTGGGATCCGAAAGCCTAAAGTCCTGAGGGTCAGGCGTATTTTTTCGCTGCCAAATTATGAACGGCACGAGCAGTCGTTGCCGTAAAAATCATCAGTGGGCCGAGCACAATCAGAGCAATGAGCAAAGCGGGTATGTCGGGCGCTGCCAAAGTTGCGAATAAAACTCCGGCGACCCAAAAAGTGATGGATGCCATATTCCATGCTCGCCACTGCACGACTCGCACTGGATGGGCGAATTGAACATTCGTCATCGTCAGGATCGCCAGGACTCCCACGAAAACAAGATTCACTGCATGTGGAGTTTCCAGCAGCCACAGTGTTGGCACGACCATATTCCACGAAGCTGGATAACCGTGAAACCAGTTCTCATCATCTTGTTGATCAGTTCGGCTAAACCACAAGCAGGAGAACAACAACATCGCAGCGATCGCGATCATTCCGACTCTGTCATGCGGAACCATCTCAAACTGCCAAAGGAAAGCAGCAGGCACCAAGACGCAGGTGACGAAATCAATGACTAAATCTAGGATGTAGCCGTCAAATTTCGTCGTCGCTTCTTCCGGCAGTAAACGACGGGCAAGTGGGCCATCAATGCCATCAATAAGTTGGGCGAGAATCAACCAAACGATGGCTAAGCGGGCAGATCCATCAAGCACCGCAACCAAGGCCGCCATTCCCACTAAAACGCCTGAGGCAGTAAAAGCATGTAAGGCCAATGACAAATCCCGTTTCGGAGAAGGTCCTGTGGCTAAGTTGGCGACCTGTGATGAATGACTCTTGTTAAACACTGTGAAAATACCCTACGCCGTTTAGTGTTGTAACGGTGTTGCAAAAGCGATTTTATGTGAAAAAAGCCTGGTTTGCCT
>BJGB01000104.1 GCA_014190215.1 Actinomycetes bacterium
CCCAGAAAGCATTGACCAAGTTCGTTGGGATGAACGCTGCAGCGGGCGAATTTTGACCGTTCATGGAGTTGACAAATTTCCTCGAATGACGGATTACGTTGTGCCTTCTGGTGTGCGCATCGCCGACGCAGACCGCGTGCGCTTGGGCGCCCACCTCGCTTCTGGGACAACTGTGATGCACGAAGGATTCTGCAACTTCAACGCCGGAACACTTGGCGCATCAATGGTTGAAGGTCGCATTTCTGCTGGCGTTGTCGTCGGCAATGGCAGTGACATCGGTGGTGGTGCATCCATCATGGGGACACTGTCAGGTGGCGGCAAAGAAGTTGTCAGTATCGGTGAGCGTTGTTTACTGGGAGCCAATGCTGGTATCGGAATCAGTCTCGGCGATGATTGCATCGTTGAAGCGGGCCTATACGTCACGGGTGGAACCTTGGTGACCTTGCCCGATGGCGAAATCGTTAAGGGGCGCACGTTGTCCGGTGCCAGTGGTTTGTTATTCCGTCGCAACTCTGTCTCGGGTGCTGTGGAGGCGACTCAGCGTTCAGGTAATTGGGATGGACTCAACGCAGCTCTGCATAAGAACTAGGAATCACGATGACTGCTCTCCCCCAAGGCTTCACAAGTTTTGTGACCAATATCGGCATTAAAGACGCCACCGACGATTTCACTTTGGTGTGCGCTGATTCAGTTGTGGCTGCAAGTGCAGTATTCACTCAAAGTCGATTCGCTGGACCAAGCGTTGTCGTCTCGCGTAAACATGTTGCCAACCATCTCGCCAGAGCCGTTGTCGTGATTTCCAAAAATGCAAATGTTGCAACAGGTGATCAAGGTATGTCAAACGCCCTAGAGGTCGTGCAAAGCGTTGCTGCAAAAATCGGATGCGATCCTCATGATGTATTGATTGCATCGACTGGCGTGATCGGTCGCCAGTATCCCATTGAGCGTGTCCGCGCAGGACTCGCCGGCTTGCCGTTCCCCTTGCCAAGTGATGATGCTGTTGCTGTGGCACGCGGCATCATGACGACCGACACTGTGCACAAGATCGCCGAAGCAACGATTGGTGCGGGTCCGGCGCGAGTTGTGGGTGTGGCCAAAGGCGTCGGAATGATTGAGCCAAATATGGCGACCTTGATCACGATGGCTTTCACCGATGCAATGGTTGACGGTGGCACACTCGACTCCATCTGGCGACGCGTCATTGATCGCACTTTCAACTGCGTCTCTATTGACACCGATACATCCACCTCTGACACTGCAATCGTGTTAGCCAGTGGGGTCGCTGGAAAAGTTGATATTGCTGAACTAGAAGTCGCTCTTGAAGAGGTCACTCGTGCATTGACGAAACAAGTGGCTCGCGATGGCGAAGGGGCCGAGACGTTGATTGAGGTGTGTGTTGATCAAGCCCGTGACGCCGAGCAAGCGAAAACCGTTGCCAAGTCAATCGTGAATTCACCTCTAGTTAAAACAGCAGTGCATGGCGCCGACCCGAACTGGGGTCGCGTGGCAATGGCTATTGGCAAATGCAGTCAATACGCCGACATTGATCAGAGCAAGGTCATCATTCGCTTTGGCGATCAAGAGGTGTACCCCAGCGCCGTAAATGAAGCAGGACTCGAGCAACTCAGTCACTACATGCGCGGCGAAGAAGTACGTATTCATGTGTCATTAAAAACTGGATCAACGGCGTGCACTGTGTGGGGATGCGACCTGACGGACGGTTACGTCCGCATCAATGCCGACTACACCACATGAGGCTCTTGTCGAATATTTTAACTATTCAGCGTTGAACAGTTCCGTCTGTCAAAATCGCTCCATAGGTGAAAGCGTCAACCAAATTGGCGTCAGTCACATCGGCACCAGTCATGTTTGAATAGGTAAGCGTGGTGCCAGTTAACACTGCACCAGAAAGATTGGCTCCCTGGAGATTTGCGCCGTACAAGTTGGCATCAGTCAGGTTCGCTCCTGATAAGTCGGCACCTGACAAATCGGCATACGCCAAAGATGCTCCCGTGAGGTCAGCACCAGCTTCAATGGTGAAACCAAAGACGACTCGTGCTCCATCTGTGGCTGGCGCATCACTCGATGGCACCTCGGTCGTTACTTCGTCCGTCGATGGTGTTGCCGCGCTATCGCTACCGCAACCTGCACCGAGAATGAGGATCGTCGTGGAGAAAACAATTGTTCGTAATTTCATACGGGAAACGCTAACTACGGCTCATTCAGCTATTCATGAACGCTGACTGCAAATATGTCACACAGTTTCTTGATCGGCGTCGCCCCGCAGGTCACTTGGGGGGCATGCGAATGCCGCCATCAACACGGATGGTTTCGGCATTCATGTAACTATTCGTGACGCACTCCACAACCATAGAAGCCAATTCAGTGCTGTAACCCAAACGGTTTGGGAATAACACGCCAGTCTGCAGTTTTTCCTTGAACTGCTCGCTGCCTTCGCCCTCACCATAAATCGGAGTGTTAATCAGTCCAGGTGCAACTGTGTTGACGCGTACACCAACAGCCGCAAGGTCACGAGCGATTGGCAAGGTCATGCCTACGACACCACCTTTTGATGATGAATATGCGGCTTGACCGATCTGACCATCAAATGCAGCGACTGAAGCGATGTTCACAATCGCTCCTCTTTCACCATCGGCCAAAGGTTCCGTGACGCTCATCGCCGTTGCTGCCAAACGAATGCAATCAAAGGTTCCTACCAAGTTGATGGCAATAACTTTCTTGTAAGCGTCGAGATTGGCGGCCGTATCGTACGAGCCACCTTTACCCACTGTGCGTTGCGCCCAGCCGATACCGGCAGAGTTCACGAGAACTCGTAGTGGTCCCATGTCTTTGGCCATTTCAATCGCATTCATGATGTCCTCAGTCCGAGTGACATCAACTTTGCAGAATGCGCCGCCGATCTCCTTGGCTAACGCTTCACCTTTATCAGCCTGAAGGTCTGCGATGACAACCTTGGCTCCTTTTGCGGCAAGTAGACGAGCGGTCGCCGCTCCGATGCCCGATGCTCCACCAGTAACAATTGCGCTAACTCCGTTGATATCCATCTTCGTAGGCTAGGCAACCGAGTCCTGTCACAGAGAATTTAACGCCCAGGAACTGCCCCAATTCCTTTGCTGGTGTCACTGATCATGACAGGTGACAAGCTGGTGAAGCCCTTGCCGTTAGCGATCCAGCCGGCAATATCAACGACGACATCGGTCAGCGCTGAGGAGTAAACGCATATTCGCCCAGTCGTTTGATGAACAGGGACAAGCACTGTGGTCCCGATTTTTTGACTCGCGAAATAGTTAAAATCGGCCAACTTGGGATGCACCCCACATGGATAAATCATCAGTGCTCCATCGGCCGCTGGAGATTCAACGGTGACCGTCACCAGGACTCCCGCAACACCCGTTGCGGGAAGACCCAAGGCCGACAACTTGGTCAGATTGATCTTGAGTTTTTTGTCCCCACCGATCATGGCTTTTGACACAGGTACGACACCTTGTGGTTGAGCGGTTCGAGTGTCAATCAGACGTTGTGGTTGCATGATGCCGAAATCAGCGGGAGCGAACCATCCCATCACATCGACGAGTACATCAGTCTCTCCCGATGAATAGATACAGATCTCTCCAGTTGAAGCCTTCACTGGCACGATCGCCATTGTGCTCGCAGGAATATCTTCAGAAAAAGATAAGTTCCAAACTTTAGGACGCTTGCCGCAGTTATAGGCGGTGATATATCCATTACTTGCGGCATTCATTGCCGTGATATTGAGAACCACCGCACCCACTCCTGTTGCCGGAACTCCGGCTACAGCGAGGTCAGTCATCTTGACACGCAACGGTACTTTCGATGTCAACTTCACTTTGGATACTTCGCGTAATCCTTGAGAGCTATTGGCGCGCGTGTCAACAACCCGTTGAAGGCTCGTCAAGCGAAAACCTGCCGTAAAATAGCCATTCACATCGACGGAAATATGTGCAGGGGTCGATGACGCGATACAAACTTTCCCGGTGGTATCGATCGCCGCGAGTACTTCACCCGTCACCGCTTGCGGGCCACTGAAATACACGTTCGCTGTACTCGGCTGAGTGCTCCCGCATGGCCAAACGGTGATGAAGCCTAAGGCATTCGCGTCGAAAGCAGTGATATTCAGACTCACCGCTGAAACTCCTGTCACCGGAACTCCGCTCTCGCCAAGAATGGGAATCCGCAGATTGGCACCTGGACTGACTTCGGCTTCCCAACGTGGCGTCGATGGTGTTCCACCAGCCAACTCAATCACCCGGTCCCGTAACCAAATGGCAAATTCGGCTTGACCACTCGTCGTCAGATGCACATTGTCATCTTTAACAAACCAACGATTACGCGAACCGCCGATACTCGCCGCATCCCAATCGAAGATAGTCAGTTGCGGCCAGCGCAATTTCGCTGCACGCAATGCAGCGTTACCCGCTGCGTAATTGGCAATCCCATTTGTTGTGCGGCGCTCAGACATCGTCACCCAGCCAACGGAGCGAATGCCTTTAGCTACAAGCGATGTCATCACTTGATCAATTTCTGTACCCAAGGTGGACTGGCTGTCGTTATATCCGAGTTCAACTAGAGCAAAATCTGGGCTACCAGTGAGTGCGTCGGCGACACTGAGACCGTCAGCCACGCCGCTTGGACATATGCCAACAGTGCAACGATTTGACAGGGCGAAGTACGAAGCCGAGCTGAACATATTCGTCAACAGTTCAGGGAACTCGCCTGATCCAACGACACTCTGGCCAGCGATACTCTCTCCAACAGAGTCGCCGATAAATACAAAATCATCGGCACTGACAAAATCACTCTTCACCAGGCGCACATTGACCGACTTTGAATTCAGCGTGTAAGCATCGGCCAACCAGGCGCCTGTTTTTGTCACACTTTGCTGACCATTGTAAAACTTGATGCTCACATCCCATGCTGGAGTGACATTCGGTTGCGTACCAAGAATCATCTCAACTTTGGTAATCGTGCTCAGACCCAATCGGGTCGCCAAATTTGACAGACTGACAACACGCGTCCACTGTGCATGCGGGTTGTCATCCGTTGAATCGCCGGGATCGTCAACTGCAGGAAAGTACACCCCTGCGTTGCGTGCACCATTGGATGAAGAAAACTCAGTCACTACGGGAACTGTCGGTTTATCTGGGCGCACTCGGATGGTTAAAGCCGTATCAACAATGGCACGGTCTGTACGCGAATCCTCACGAATAGCCAAAGTTCCTTTGGCTGTATTGCGTGCAGCAGCTCCACCATAAACCTGACAACTTTGAGTATCGCAGGTCTTGGCATATGTGTAGCGGCCTTGGGCCAGCGAGTAAGACCGCGCCGCTACCGCTTGAGCCCGTAGCGCATTGATTCCGAGACCACCCGCAGTATCACCCCAAGAGGCCAACGACTCGCGTGGCACGACGCCGCGCAGATACTGCTCAAGTGGAACATCGTTGACCGTGCGATTTTCACCAACCGAACCATTGGCAGCAAAGATCGTGCCGCGATAGTGAACGACGTCGCCAGTTGATCCGCACACGCCGAGCAGCGATGCCGGTGCGGTGGTTGGTACATCACCGTCGGGTACAGAGAAAGTCACAATCGGTTTCCCATATTTCGCGGTCCCCTCTCCCAAAACAGTCCAGCCAGACTCCGCCGACAAGGGGTCAGAAGCAGACGGACAAGTGATCTTGGATGAGCCGTATACGCGATAGGTGTACGTTGACTGCACCCCTTTCGATGAAATCTCTCGCGCTACAAGGGATCCGTAGGTTCCCACAATGACAGGCCCACCAGTGAGAACAACACTGGCCGTACGATCCGACGAAATCACCGCTGTCTGTAAACCGTCGTAGGCCGATAGAGAGACCGTCATTCGTTTATCGGCAGCGGTCACAGCATTTTGAGTACCGCCGTAATAATGATCGAGAATCCACGTCCAGTCTTTGGCTTCACCGCCGTAACTGCCAGTGGCCCAACCGTAAGCACCGTATTGACTCATCCCCCGTCCGTGACCGTAACCCTGGCCTTCAATCACGATCGCCACACCAGCAACCGAGTCTGATGGAGTTGCTCCCACAGGACTGATCGGACTTGACACAATCGCGAATGTGCACACCAACAATCCACCCAAAGTGGCAAGGCAAGTTCGTCGAATACTCGTCATTAAGTTGCGCACATAGAGTTATCGGCCCGAAAAACGGATTCCTAAAGCGATTTCAGGGCTCGTTGAGGACCTTTTCAGGTACCTCGCACCGTACTCGTTTCTACCGAATTTGTCCCGTCAGCAACTACAAAAGACCTGCTCAGCGTTGACAGGCCTGTACTGCCAACTCGTCTACTAGGTCATTCATGGGGTCTCCGCTGTGACCTTTTACCCATTGGAAACTGGGTCTCTTCGCCGGGTCTAAAGCTTCGTACATAGCAATCATTGGCTTCCACAAATCGGTATTGGCAACGGGTTCTTTCTTCGCATTGCGCCAACCATTGGCCTTCCAGCGCACCCACCAGCGATCGTTAAAACATTTCACGACATAGGTCGAATCGCTGACGATGACCAAGTGTTTCTTTTCCGCATCTGCGATTGGGGCATTGACGCGTATTGCTTCCATCGCCGCCATCAGTTCCATGCGTTGATTGGTGGTCCCACTCTCGCCACCAGAATCATGACGTGCGCCATTCGGAGCCAAGGCCCACGCCCAGCCACCTGGGCCAGGGTTGCCGCTGCATGCCCCATCGGTATACACAAGTAGCGAGTCTGACTGCGTGGGGAACTCAGGTGAGGAACTCATAAGCCGACCATATTCTCACACTCAAACGCGGATTGCGGTGACTACCAATCGGTAACTCTGCGAGACTGACAGCATGCTGTTTGACGGTTCCATGCACCAACTTCCAGATACCGACCCCAGCGAAACTCAAGAGTGGCTCGATTCGCTGGATTCGGTCATCAATGTGCACGGCAAGGTGCGTGCCCGGTATCTGTTATCGCGGTTGCTGGAAAAGGCACAACAAAGTCAAGTGAGTTTTCCCGCCACCGTTTCCACGCCCTACGTCAATACCATCCCGCGCGACCACGAACCATGGTTCCCAGGTGACGAACATATTGAGCGTCGCATCCGCGCCTTCATCCGTTGGAACGCTGCGGCCATGGTTGTGCGGGCTAATAAAAATGCCGAAGGAATTGGGGGGCATCTTTCAACCTTTGCCAGTTCAGCCAGTTTGTACGAGATTGGTTTTAATCATTTCTTTCGTGGCAAGGATGACGGCAATGCCGGTGATCACATTTATTTTCAAGGTCATGCAGCACCAGGTATTTATGCGCGAGCATTTTTAGAGGGTCGTCTGAGTGAGAACGATCTCGATCATTTCCGCCGTGAACTTGCTCGACCTGGTCAAGGACTTTCGAGTTACCCCCATCCGCGGCTGATGCCCGAATTTTGGGAGTTCCCGACAGTGAGCATGGGACTTGGTCCGATCAGCGCCATCTACCACGCCCGTTTTAATCGCTACTTGATGAATCGCCACATTGATGACACCAGTAATAGTCGAGTTTGGGCGTATCTCGGAGACGGTGAGACTGACGAACCAGAAACTCTCGGGGCTCTCTCGTTGGCGGCGCGCGAACAACTAGACAATTTGGTCTTCGTTGTGAACTGCAACCTGCAACGGCTGGATGGACCAGTACGTGGCAATGGCAAAATCATTCAAGAACTTGAAGCCGTG